>NZ_JBQUZW010000010.1:0-200292 GCF_056313665.1 Lysobacter sp. DMC104
CTGATTTTCAGGCTGTTGAAGCAGACTTCGATACAGGAACTAAGGCCCACTTTGGTCCGGAAAGGTTAGGAATTACCCTTACTTTTGCGCGGCCGTTTTTCACTTTGAATATGGTATAGATGGTCTATCGGTCGAGGATGGAGAATCTCTTCAAGCGCATCACTCTTCTCATTGTTGCAATTTGCATGGACGAGCCTAAGGTTGTCTGCGGTTGTTGAGCCGCCTCGTGAGAAAGGAATGATGTGATCAAACTCGACCTCATTGTCTGGGACAGGCGTATGACATATTTGGCATATTTGCCCATCACGCCGGACAACTTTGAGCATCACTTCGTTTGTGATATAGCGGCTATGTGATCTGCGATTCTTTGTTTCAGTAAGTGGCTCTGCCACAAGAAACACTGGGCAAATATGACCGAAGACACGACAGGCGGCGTCATTAATAATCTGAGGAATCTCGGTAGGATAGTCGTCTGCATTGAAGTCGGCAGTCATTTCAAGAAACATCTGCCTTCGTTTTTCGTCGAGCGGGCGGCCGTCACCTAAAACTCCCGTCTCTAAGCAGGTCTTCAGATAATTGTGATGTTCCAAGGATTGATCACGAAGAACCGGCAGAAGAGGGAACTGTTCAACCAAAGGCCCATAAGGGCAGTACTTCAGCTCCCAGCACGGCTTGCAAATCTCCTCCAAACGCTTATTCCAATCTTTAAGCAAGGAACGGTCTGAAATTTCTTTCTCGTATCCGAGGGCTTCCTTGATTGTGGGGTGTATCGGCTTCTTGGCCACGCGCGAAATCCTTTCCTGACGTGTAACTATAAGTAGACCCCGGCGTGGGGTGTATCGCAGAGGCTGACATGGCATTTCGCGACGGTCAATCGAAAAAATTCGGTTTCAATCAACGGAATGGGCATGGGGCGGAAGGTGTGTTCGTGCTTTGCCTTGCCCGATACGCGGCGAACCCACCCCGATATTTGATATCGAGGTGCGCAGGCCCCGGCAACAGAATTGGTTGCGTGCGTGAACTGGAGCGTCCATGCTGCTGATGTGTCGGGAAATTCGACGAGCTTCGCCGTGATATCCGAAGCAAATCGGATTTGTCCCCGGCGTATTCGACGAGGCGAGCACCACGCCCCTCACCTCCCCGTATACCCCCCATCGATCACCAGCTCGCTCCCCGTGACGAACTTCGATTCGTCGGAGACAAGATAGACCACGCCCCAGGCGATGTCGTCGGGTTCGCCCATGTGGCCGAGCGGGTGGAGTCGGCCGACGTCGTTGCGGGCCGCGTCGATGTCGGTGGCGCCGCTGGCGCGGAGGTGGTGTTCGACCATCGGCGTCCAGATATAGCCGGGGTGAATCGAATTCACCCGGATTCGATCGGCGGCGTAAATCATCGCGTCGGTCTTGCTCATCAGCCGCACCGCGCCCTTGGAGGCGTGGTACGCAGGCACGTCGGGCGCGCCGACGAGGCCGTAGATCGACGACAGGTTGACGATGCTGCCGCCGCCCGCGGCCTTGAGGTGCGGGATCGCGTGCTTGGTGCAGAAGAACACGCCCTTCACGTTGACCGCCTGCACTCGGTCCCATTCTTCCTCGGTGAGTTCGTGCGTGAGCTTGGTCGAACCGGAGATCCCGGCGTTGTTCACCAGCGCATGCACGCCGCCGAAATGCGCGGCGACCGCGTCGATCGCCTCGTGCACGTTGGTTTCCGACGCCACGTCGACATGCCAGTAGCGCGCCGGAATCCCGCGCGCGTTCAGCTCCGCGGCGAGCGCCTCGCCCTCGGCATCCAGCACGTCGAACAACGCGACCTTCGCCCCCTGCTCGCCCAACCGCTCGGCGCAGGCGCGGCCGATGCCCAGCGCGGCGCCGGTGATGATGCAGACCTTGTCATGCGTGCGGGACATGGCGACCTCCGTTGAATGATCGTTCCCGCATGACAGCACATCGCGGGTTGAGGGTCATTGATGCAGGGCAATAAATCGATTCCTTCAATCAATCGGCGCGCATCGAATGACATCGGGTATCGTCCTGAAGTGCTTTCCGCACGATCATCGCTTCCTGAACAGGAAACCCGTAGGGCGGCGCACAGGAAGTGCACCGTTTTTCGACGAGGCAGGACGCCTCGTCGAAAAATTCCGATCACGGCGCCGGTGGCAGATTTGAAGTGGCCCTGAAAAGTTTCTTTGGTGACTTTCTTTTGTAAAGAAAGTCACCCGCGCAAAGCGCGGAAGCGCTTGATTCTCATGGATGCTCTTGGAGTTTGACCCCGGTCAACCCGCAAGCCCCCCGCATGTGCCCCAATACCAAGACCGTAACCCTCGCGAGGTGCGTCATGTACAAGGACATCCTGATTCCTTACGTGAACGAAGATTGCCTGGGCGCGCCGCTGGTCGCCGCTTCCGCGCTGGCCTGCGAATTCGATGCGCGGCTGGCGGTGCTGGTGACGGTGGACGTGCCCACGCCCATGCCCAGCGATTTCGGCGCGATGGCCTACGACGTCTATGCCCGCCTGCACGAGGAAGCGAAGCGCCGTGCGGCCGAGCGTGCGGAGACGGTGCGCACGCGCTTCGCGCATGCGGAGCCGGCGATCGAAGTACGGATCGCCGAGGCGGTGTCGCTGTATCCGCAGAACACCGCGACAATGCACGCGCGCCATGCCGACCTGACCGTGCTGCCGGGCCTGCGTCGCGACGGCGACGATCTCGCGTTGCACGACCATTTCCACGACGTGCTGCGCCAGTCGGGGCGTCCGGTGCTGATGGTGCCGGCCGGCTCGACCGCGCCGCTGCCGCCGAAGCGTGCGGTGGTCGCGTGGAAGCCCACGCGCGAGGCCGCACGCGCCGTCGCCGACGCCATGCCGCTGCTGCGGTGCGCGGACGTGGTGGACGTGGTGGTGATCGATCCGGCGGTCGGCGAGGGCGCCTACGGCGGCGAGCCGGGTGCCGACATCGCCGCGCACCTGGCCCGGCATGAGCTGCGGGTCGAGGTGTCGGTGCGGCCGAGCATGAATTTCTCCGCGGCCTATGCGCTGCTGGAGCATGCGCGCACCGTCGGCGCGGACCTGCTGGTGGCCGGCGGCTACGGCCATTCGCGGCTGCGCGAGGCGGTGCTCGGCGGCACCACGCGCGAGCTGCTGCAGACCGCGCACCTGCCGGTGCTGTTCTCGCACTGATCCCGGATCGTCGCGGCGGACGCGCGACGGCGGCATGCAATCGCCGCCGCCGCGCTCTATCCTGCATCGATGCGCACGCCCGAGACCGACGAACTGCTGGGATATTGCGTCGCCTTCGCGGTCGGGCTGCTGATCGGCGTCGATCGCGAGCGCCGCAAGGGCGAGGGCAGCGGCCGCGGCGCGGCCGGCGTGCGCACGTTCCTGCTGGTGGCGCTGGCCGGCGCGATCGCGCAGCGGCTGGGCGGCACCGGGTTGGCGGTGGCGGGCGCGTTCGTGGCGCTGGCGGCGCTGGCGAGCTACCGCGGCAGCCGCGACACCGACCCGGGGCTCACCACCGAAGTCGCGATGCTGGTGACGTTCCTGCTGGGCGCGCTGGCGATGGTCGAACTGGCGCTGGCGGCGGGCCTGGGCGTCGTGGTCGCGATGGTGCTGGCCGGCAAGTCGGCGCTGCACCGCTTCGTGCGCGAGGTGCTGACCGAACAGGAACTGCACGACGCGCTGATGCTGGTCGCGGCGGCGACCGTGGTCCTGCCGCTGCTGCCCGATCGCACCATCGACCCGTGGGACGCGCTCAATCCGCACAAGCTGTGGACGCTGGTGGTGCTGATCATGGCCATCAATGCCGCCGGCTACGTCGCGCTGCGCGCGCTGGGGCCGAGTGCGGGGCTGGCGCTGGCGGGCTTCGTCGGCGGCTTCGTGTCCAGCACGGCCACCATCGCCGCGATGGGCGACCGTGCCCGCGCCGCGCCGGCATTGCAGGCGCAGTGCGTCGCCGGGGCGCTGTTCTCGAATGTCGCGACCGTCGTCGTGCTGGCCGCGGTGATCGGCGCGCTGTCGCCGCCGATGCTGGCCCGGCTGGCGTGGCCGCTGGCGTTCGCCGGCGTGGCGGCGCTGCTGGCGGCGGGCATCGCGCGCAGCCGGTCGTCGTTCGAGGCGGTGGACGACCAGCCGGTTGCCGCCGGGCGGCCGTTCGAGCCGCGCCAGGCGCTGGCGTTCGCCGCGATCGTCAGCGTGATCCTGCTGTTCTCCGCGATCATCCACCGGTGGCTGGGCGACGCTGGCGTCACCGTGGCCGCGGGGCTGTCGGGTTTCGCCGACCTGCATGCGGCGGCGGCGTCGGTGGCGCAGATGGTCGCGGGTGGCAGCCTGCCGGCGGACGCCACCGGCGGGGCGGTGTTCGTCGCGCTGGCGACCAATTCGTGCAGCAAGCTGCTGATGGCGTGGCTGCGCGGCGGCCGCGGGTTCCTGCTGCGGGTGCTGCCGGGCGTGGCGCTGATCGTCGCCGCGTTCGCGGCCGGGGCGTGGCTGTCGGGCTGAGCGCCGCCGTTAGCGGCTGCCGCCGCGACCGCTGCCGCTGGTCGCCGGGGTCGCGGTGCCGCCGGCGGCGTACTTGGCGCGGCAGCGGAAGAACTTCGACTGGGTCAGCCACTGCTGGTCGGGGTAGTACGCGAACACCACCTGGCCGCCCTTGAGCGCGTCGATCATGCCTTCGACCACCGCCGGGCGGACGGCCGGGCAACCGTAGCTGCGACCGAGCCGACCCTGGCGCTGCGCCATCTGCGGATCCACGTAGGTCGCGCCGTGCATGACGATGGCGCGGTCGCGGGCGCGGTCGTTGAAGCCGGGCTCCAGTCCGTCCATCCGCATCGAGACGCCGTTGTGGCCGGTGTAGACCTCGGCGGTGGCGAACAGGCCGAGGCTGGACTGGTGGCTGCTGTCGAGGTTGGAGAACGCCGTCGGCAGGTTCTCGCCGCTGGCGCGGCCGTGGGCGACGTATTCGTTGTAGAGCACGCGCGGGGAGGCCAGGTCGAACACCCACAGCCGGCGTTCGGTGGACGGGCGCGAGTAGTCGATCACCGCCAGCCGGCGCGGGGCGGGAATCGTGCCCGATGCGGACGCGCATTCGGCCGATTCCAGCGCCAGCGCGAGCACCTGCGGGTCGGCCTCGGGGGCCAGTCGCTGGAGCTGGGCGAGCAGGGGAGTGCCGCGTCCGCCGGCGTTGTCGGCCCGCACGGGGGCGGCGACGGCAGCGAGGACGAGGGCGGCGGAAACGAGGAGGGAGACGGGGCGCATGGGTCGAGCATGCCCAAACGCCCGCTGAAGGAAGTGAGAAAAACGTGAAACCGCGAAGGTTTCACGCCGATTTCGGGGTGCCCGTGATCGGCGGCGTGACCGGCGTCACGCCCGGGGGCGCCTTCGGGGTGGCCGGCGTTGCCGGCATCGCGGGGACCGGCACCGGCTCGGGTGCCGTGCGGCGCAGCGGGTCGTCGGTGACGATCACCGTGGTCCCCGCGACCAGCGTCTGGTGCAGCAGCAGGGCGAACGCCGGGTCGATCCGCAGCCGGCCGGCGCTGATCGGATCGACCGGTTCGACCGGTTCGACCGGTTCGTCGATCGCCGGCGGCGGCTTGATGGCCGGCACCGGTGGCTTGGTCGCGGCGACCGAGGGCACCGCTGCGGTGACCATCGGGATCGGCTGCCAGCGCAGGACCGGCGGCGGCGGGACGGGCAGCGGTGCGATCGGCAGCGGGCTCGGCGCGCCGGTCGTCGCGACGGCGGTCGTCGCCGGGACGGCCGCGGGCGTCGCGGGAACCGGCGCTGCCGGGGCCGCGGGCGTGGCGGGCGTGGTCGCCGGATCGGCGCGCAGCGCGTAGGCGCGGGTGCCGACCCACGGCTCGCCGACGATCTGCACCGGCGCATGGCCGATCTCGATGCCGCCGCGCATCACGACCATGCGGCCGTCGCGGGCACCGACGACGGCGGTCAGCGGGCCTTCCGGCGCGCGCTCGGGTGCCCACAGCGTGGTCAGCGCATCGTCCGCGGGGTCGCGCGCGGCGCCGGTCGTGACCACCACCGGCGACAGCCAGCCCGGTGCGGCGATCTCGGCCGGCGAGGTCTTCGCGTTGGCCACCACCACGACGGTGCCGCGGCGCACGGTACCGAACAGTTGCTCGGCGAACGCCAGCGGCAGCCGCACGCAGCCGTGCGAGGCCGGCTTGCCGGGCAGGTGGCCGGCGTGCAGCGCGGTGCCGTCGTACGACAGCCGCAGCATGAACGGCATCGGCGCGTTGTCGTACTTGTTCGAGAAGTGGACCGCCTGACGCTCGATGATCGGGAACACGCCCGCCGGCGTCTCGTAGCCGGGGCGGCCGCTGCTGATCGTCGACACCGCGATGCGCACGCCGTTGCGGTACACGTGCACGAGCTGCTGCGGCAGGCTGACCACCACGACCACCGGCCCGGCGGGCACGATGTCCGGTGTCCAGCGGAACTCGCCGGGTTTCAGCGCCAGCACGCCGTAGGCCGGTGGCTTCGGCTTCGCCGGGCGTGCGGCCGGTTTCGGCGACGCGGGCTTCGCGGCGGTCGGCTTCGGCGTGGCGGCGGCGACGGGTTTCGGGGCGGTCGCGGCGGGCGTTGCGGGTTTGGCGGCGGGCGCGGCCACCGGCTTCGCAACGGGGCGGACGGCCGGCGGCGCTGCGGTCGCGGGACGGGGTGCCGGCGCGGCGGCGGTCGCCGGCGGGGCGGCCGACAGCGGCGCGCCGACCAGCGACGCGCCCAGCAGGCAGGCGGCGGTCAGGATCGAACGGGGAGGCATGTGCACAGTGTGCCATGTGCGCCTGCCCACCGGCCGCGAAAAAGCGTGTTCCATGCGTTCACCCTGCCAGAACATCCAGGATCTGCAGCGCGATGCGGCGCTTGTGCGGCGGCAGGCGGCGGAAGCGCGCCAGCGCCTCGCGCTCGTCCGGGTCGACGTCGTCAGCCGGCGCCGGTGCCGCGGCCTCGCCGTGCATCGGTCCGCGCGCAGTGGCCAGCCATTCGGTGCAGGTGCCGGTCTCGATCGCGATCTGCAGCAGGTGCGGCATGCTCGGCACGGTGCCGGCCGGATGTTCCCACTGCGTGACGGCGCTGCGCTTCACGCCGACGCGCCGCGCCAGTTCGGCCTGGCTGAGCTTCGCCGCCGTGCGCGCCAGGCGGATGCGGGTGGGAAGCGGGTTCATCGTGGTCCTCCCGGGCGTGTTCCCGACCAGCGGACTGCGTCCGCGTGGCCGTGCCGTCGCTTGTACGGTTCCACTGTCCATGGCGTGGGCGCTCCCGTGGTCGCTGCGCTGTCGGCGGCGCACCGTGTCCAACGGAAAGCGCGGCTGACCACGGACGCGCCGCCATGCGCGGCCTGTCGCACGGGCTTCCCGCGTCTGCATTCAGGCCCGATCGACGATGGCCGCGCAGGGGGCGGCCGCGTCGCGACCACGCCGCCGCCGTGCGGCCCATGCAAGGACGAACAGGATGTTGCGCATCTGGTTGTTCGGCTCCCTCAGCGTCGCCGACGAGACCGCCGGCGAACGGCTCACCCCCATCACTGGCCGCTGCGGCAGTCTGCTGGCGTACCTGGCGCTGGGCCGCGGCCACTATTTCAGCCGCGCCGAGCTGCTGGGCATCCTCTGGCCCGAGCGCATGGCGGCGATGACTGCCGGCTCGTTCAACACCGCGCTGTGGCGGCTGCGACGGATGGTCGAGTGCCCGCCGCACCGGCACGGCCAGTACATCGCCAGCGATCGCCGCGGCGCGATCGGCCTGTGCGGCGATGGCGACGTGTGGCTGGACATCGAGGAATTCGAGCGCCGCATCGCGCCGGCGCTGGCCAAGCCGATCGAACAGATCGTCGACGCCGACGTCGCCGACCTGCGCGCCGGCGTGTCGCTGTACAAGTCCGACATCCTGATGGAGTTCAGCGACGACTGGGCGCTGCGCGAGCGCGAGAAGCACCGCCGCCACCATCTGAATGGGCTGTGGCGGCTGATGCAGGTGGCGACGATCCGCCGCGAATGGGCCGAAGGCATCCGCCACGCACAGGCGATCCTCGACTGCGATGCGTTGCGCGAGGACGTGCATCGCGAACTGATGCAGCTGTTCGTGCTCAGCGGCCAGCGCGCCCAGGCGCTGCGCCAGTTCGAGACCTGCCGCGACCTGCTGCGCCGCGAACTGGCGATCCCGCCGATGCGCGAGACGTTGTCGCTATACCGGCAGATCGCCGACAGCGCTTTCACCGAACCGCCACCGATGCAGGCGCCGCTGCGCATCGAACTGCCGCCCGCAGCGCCACCTGCGCCGCCGCCGCACGCGCTCGACACCGCCGCATTCCCGATCACCGGGGCCATGCACGCGATGACCGCCGATCCCCGCGACGGCATCGCCGCCGCCCGCCGCCACCTCGCCGCCGCCGATGCGCAGCTCGAATTGAGCCTGCGGTTGCTGGATTCCTGAGCGGCGTGTCGGGCCGCACTTGACGTGCACTGGCCATCGGCGAGGTGGCCGGTGCGCATTCGTGCGGCCAGCGGGGACTTCGCGCAGTGAGCAAAGCAAGAGAACAACGGCAAAGCGTCGAAGCGGGATCCCGGCGTGCGCCGGGATGACGGAAGAAGCGTGGACGGTCGCTCGCCGTGACGGCAGACAGCAGGTCCCTCGCCTGCGGCTCGGGATGACAACGGGATACGCAGCGGCTGCCCACGGGACGCGCCCCCGCAGTGCGGGCCGGCCCAAATGGCAACCGCCCCGGCGACCGGACATCACGCGCCCCTCACCCGACATCACTCGTCCGCCGCCCCCGATGTGATGTTCGCGTGATGTCCGCGTGAGCGGCCGGTGACGCCGCCGGCGCAGAGTCGGGCCACGCATCGAATCCACCGGGTGCCCCATGGCCTTGCTCGAGGACCGCACCGCCGTCTTCATCGTTCGCATCTGGTGCGAGCGCGGGGACGACTCCGCGCCGGCGCCGGAATGGCGCGGGTCGGTCGAGCACGTGCAGAGCGGCCGGCGGGTGTTCTTCCGTCACCTGGATGCGGTGCAGGAGTTCATGAGGCCGCACCTGGAGACGCTCGGCATCGATGCCCAGCAGCGCTTCTGGGAACGCATTTCCTCGGTGATGGACGACGAGCGCGAGGACGATCCCGCGCTGCCGCACGCCGCCGGGTCGCGTCCCGCGGAAATCCGTTTCGATCTCGGGTCGGTCGTGGCACGCGATGCCACCGACCCCGCACGCAAATCCCGCTAGGAGTCCGTCATGGCCGTCATCCGTGCCAACCGCGAGTCGATCGACGATCGTTTCAGCGTGCTGGGATTCACCGTCCGCTCCGAACTGCCGCTGTACGAGATCGCGGTCGCGACCGAGCCGGAACTGCTGCGTCCGGACCAACGCGCGCGCCGCAACGCGCGCAACTTCTTCACCAGCCGCCTGCAGCGGGTGATGGCCTCGCAGCGCGGCGAATCGGTGTACCTGCTGCCGCCCGACGCGGTGGCGCGCTTCATCGGCCAGTCGCGGCTGTACTTCGGCCTGGCGACGTACCGCGAGAGCGACCGCAGCGTGCCGGTGTCGCTGCGCCTGCCGGACCGCGGCACGATGTACGTCGGCCTGACCGGGCTGACCGAGCGCGGCTTCCGGCGCAGCCTGCGCGGTGCGCCTTCGTCGACCTACGGCAGCGTCACGCCCGAGCTGGGCTGGGGTGGCGACAGCGCGTCGCAGCCGGCGGCGCCGTCGCGCGACGAGGATCGTGCGCCCGCCGCCACGAATGGCGCGCGCGCGGTCGCGCCCGCCACCGGCGGTGCACCGGCGCCGTACAGCGACGGCTATTCCGACGACCTGTGGAAGCAGCCGCCGGTCGCGCCCGCGCCGGTCGCCGAAGCGCCGCCGGTCGCGGCATCGCCCGCGCCGACCGCGCAGGGGCTGATGTACCGCGGCAACGGCCGCCCGACCGCTCGCTCGCTGCTGATCTCCTCCGATTACCACCCGAGCAATTTCTGGGACGCGCTGCGCGCCCAGGTCGGCTTCTTCGTCGACAGCGCGATGTGGTATCTCGGCGTCGCCGACACCACGGTGATGCCGCACGCGGCGATCTGCCAGATCCGCCGCCCCGACGGCAGTGAGGAAGGCGCGCTGCACGGCTCCGGCTTCTTCATCGGCCCGCGCCTGATCCTCACTGCCGCGCACGTCGTCGACGGCCAGAGCGAACTGATCGTGGTGCCGGGCAAGAACGGCGGCGGGATCGGCGGCGCCACCGAGCCGTTCGGCCGCTTCCGCGTCACCCAGTTCCGCAAGCACGACAGTTACGGCGTCAACGGCAGCGATTTCGACATGGGCCTGATCTGCGTGCCGGCCGCGAACGCGGTGGGCGCGGGCCAGTACTTCGACCTGGTCGAGGAACTCACCCAGAGTCGTCCGGAAGGCGTCGTCGTGAGCGGCTACGCCGCGCGCTGGTACGCCAACGACGCGATCGAGCACTTCGTCAACGACACGATCGATCCGAACAGGCAGCACATGATGGGCGGCTACATCCGCGACCTGCCCACCGACGAGACCTTCAGCTACAACATCCAGACCCTCGGCGGCACCAGCGGTTCGCCGGTGTACTGGATCGAGGACGCCGCGACCGGTCCGCGCGCGCACATGGTCGGCGTGCACGTGGCCGCGCACGACGCCACCACCAACCTCGGTTGCCGCATCACCGCGCAGAAGCTGGCGTGGATCCGCCAGATCGCGTCGGGCTGGGGCCAGACGGTCTCGTTCTCGCTGGGTGCGCGCGGCGTGCGTGCGCTGTCGGTCGAGGACGACGACGCCGGCCACGACATCGGCGCCGCCATTCCCGACGCGCCGGCCAGCGCGGCGCAGGGCTGGGCCGGCGCGCGCGGGCTGACGCTCACCGCGCCGGAATACCCGCAGGCCGATCGCTTCGAGCCGGCGAATCCCGGCAACTACCGCGCCGTCACCGGCACCCGCACGATCGACAAGGTCGTCATCCACATCACCGACAGCGGCGCGAACATCAGCAGCCCGATCAACTGGTTCAAGGATCCGCGGGCGAAGGTCAGCGCGCACTACGTGATCGGCCAGGACGGCACCATCGTGCAGATGGTCGCGCACAACGACGTGGCCTGGCATGCGGGGTCCGCCAACGGCACCAGCATCGGCATCGAGCACGTGGCGAACACGCGCGGCCTCAACCCGACGCCGGCGCAAATGTGCGCATCCGCGGCGCTGGTCACGTGGCTGTGCGACACCTACGGCATCCCGGCCGATCGCCAGCACATCCTCGGCCACAGCGAGGCCGACCGCCGCACCACGCATACGGCGTGCCCGAACGCGGTGTGGGACTGGACGTACTACATGGACATGATCACCACGCGCACGTGCTACGTGCCGGCGAGCATGAGCCCGAACACGGGTGCGCAGTCGCTGGGCCTGCGCGCGCCTGCGCGCATGCTGGCCGACGACGACGGCGACGATCCCGACGCCTACGGCATCGGCATGGACGAACCGGTAGAAGCCGAGACGATGGCGCAGGGACTGCGCTACGCCCGCGGCCTGGCGACCGAACAGCCGGACTATCCCGGCGCCAGCCGTTTCGTGGCGGCGGCGACGGGCAACTTCCGCCGTGGCCGTCGCCGCGGCTCGACCGTGGACCGCATCGTGATCCACATCACCGCCGGCGGGCCGAACATCGACGGCACGGTGTCGTGGTTCCGGAATCCAGACGCGAAGGTCAGTTCGCACTACATCGTCGGTCGCGACGGCGAAGTGGTGCAGATGGTGCGCAACGCCGACACCGCCTACCACGCCAGCAGTGCGAACTCGCGCAGCATCGGCATCGAGCACAACGGCAACAAGCCGAGCCGGCGCAACCGCCGCGACCTGCCACCGACCGAGCGCCAGTACGAAGAATCGGCGAACCTCGTCGCCTGGCTGTGCGCGCAGTACGGCATTCCCGCCGACCGCGAGCATATCCGCGGCCACCACGAGATCTCGCCGGGCGACAACCACGACTGCCCGACCGACTACTGGGACTGGGACCATTACATGACGTACGTGGGCGCGTCGGTCGCCGCGCTCGCCCGCGCGTCGGCGCCCGCGACGGCGGCGCAGGGATTGGCGTACCGCGGCATCTCGCGCGCGCAGGAATTGCTGACGCCGTACTACGACCCGTCGAATCCGTACAGTGCGCTGACCTGCACCAACGACGCCTTCAGCCAGCAGCGCGAGGAGTGGTACGTCGGCGTGGAGGACACCTCGTCGTTCCCGCATTCGGCGATCTGCTTACTGCGCATGACCGCGCCGGACGGGAAGACCTACACCGGCACCGGGTTCTACGTCGGCCGCAACCGCATCCTGACCTGCGCGCACAACCTCAATGGCATGAGCACGGTGCAGATCGTGCCCGGCCGCAATGGTGCGGGCACCGCGCCGTTCGGCGAGGCCACCATCGATTCCACCCAGTGGCGCGTGGCGCCGCGCTACACCGGCAGCGGCAACTGGGACAACGATCTGGCGGTGATCGACAACGCGCCGATCGCTGCGCCCAACGGCGCGTGGTTCCAGTTCATGCAGGCGACACCGGCCACCACCATGCCGCTCGCCGTGTGCGGATATTCGGCCGGATCGCACCTGCATCCCGAGCTCGGCTCGCTGACCGACCGCAACAAGCAGCATCTGCACGGCGGCCACGCGCAGGGGCAGGCCACGCCCGAGACCATCGACTACGACATCCTGGCCATCGCCGGCGCCAGCGGTTCGCCGGTCTACACCGTGCGCGACGAAGGCAGCGGTCTGCAGGCGTTCGTTTGCGGCGTGCACGTCACCCGCGGGCCGATCGATCCGGGCACCGGCGGTGCCAGCGTCAACCGCGCCTGCTTCCTCACCCCGGCCAAGCTGGACTGGATCGAAGGCCGCGCCACCAGCTTCTCGCTGGGCGCGACGACGCGGGGCGTCTCGCGTCCGTTGGGCGATGCGTTCTCGATCCACTGGACCGACGTGCCGATGACCTACCAGAGCAGCCCGATGTCGTGCTGGGCGGCCGCGGCGTCGATGGTGGTGGGCTGGCGCGACCAGCAGTCGATCCCCGACAGCGTGATCGCCGACAAGGTGCCGGTGTTCGACGCCTTCAACCAGGGCCTGTACGGCCGCGAGCGCGGCTTCGTCGCCGCGGCGTGGAATCTCTACGCCGAAGCGCCGGCCTCGTACACCATCGAAGCCTGGCGCGACATGCTGGCGAACAACGGCCCGCTGTACATCGACCAGGTCGTCAGCGGCAGCAACGACGCCGGCCATGTGCGCGTGCTGGTGGGCATGAGCAGCGGCGGCGCCGACGACGGATCGGACACCACGATGTACATGCACGATCCGGACCGCGGCCAGATCAAGCTGTCGTTCGCCGAATTCCTGCGCCTGTACGAAGGCCGCACCGCGAGCACAGGCGGCTATCTCCAGTTCCAGATCATGCATGCCGGTGGCGTCGGCAGTCGCCGGCCGGCGTCGGCATCGGCCTTCTCGCTCGGAACGACGACGGCTCGTGCCGCACCGCGCGTGGCGCGCCCGCTGTCGAACGACGGTCCCGCCGACTACCCGGTCCACCTGATCCCGCAGCCGGACAAGAACGCCTGCTGGGCGGCGGCGATGGCGATGCTGATCGCGCACCGCCGCCAGCAGTCGCGTTCGCCGGAATCGATCATCAACGAAATCGGCGGCAGCCTCGCCACGAGCTACGACTGGGCGTTGCTCAACGCCGCGCGCGACCACTACGGATTCCAGGCGATCGAGCAGCCGTCCAACGCCAGCATCTTCCACACGCCGCGGCAGTGGGCGGAGTGGCTGAACACCTACGGCCCGCTGTGGGTGGTGATCGTCGGCGCGCCGCACGCGGTGGTCGTCGCCGGCATCCGCGGCAATCTCGACGATCCGAACGGCGCGCGGGTGAAGATCCTCAATCCCTGGGACACGCGGGTCGCGTTCGACAACGATCCGGTCGCCTTCCATCCCGCCAACAACGGCTACGAGGACTGGCTGCCGTTCATGGATTTCGCCGGCGCGTTCGGCGACATGGCCGAGCCCGACTACGGCAACTGGCGCATCCTGCACCTGCCGGTGTCCGCCGCGCAGTCGCAGTCGCTGGGCAACGGCGGACGCGTGGTGCGGCTGGCGTCGCCGCCGCCGCCGGTCCGCGCGCTCGACGCGTCCGGCGAGCGCGACGAGGCGATCGATCCCAGCCGCGTCGCCGGCACCCGCATGCGCCGCGTCATCGGTGAAGCCGGCGCCTGCCGCTGGTCGCTGGACCAGCTCGAAGGTCTGAAGTCGCCTGTGTCGCCGTCGATGACGGTGAGTTCCGCCAATACCGGCGACGTGCGCATCGCGCTCGACGACTGGCCGGCGATCGAAGGCGCACCCACGCCGCTGCCGATCACGGTCAGCTTCCGCACGTCCAACGGCAGCCTCGGCGACGTGCGCATCACCGCGGGCATGCCGGCCAATCTGGCGTACGGCGTCGAGGTGGTGGCGAAGATCGAGGACTGCGCCGATGCCGATGGCGTCGCCCGGCTGCGGGTGCGCGTGGACTACCGCTTCCGCGGCCTGGCGCAGGGCAATCCCGACGCCACCGTCGACCTCACCCTGCGCGGAGACGGTCGCTACGAACGCGAGAACGGCTGGCGCAACGCTGACGCGCTGAGTCCGGCGGCCTGACCGCACGGCGACCGCATCGGCCAAGGAGACGAACGTGAGCGAGCACACGCGCAACAGCGGCAGGATTTTCCCGTCCCGACCCGGGACGGCGCTGTCGCGCGCGCAGGCCGACGCGCCGGCCACGGGCGCGGCCACGCCCGCGACCTCGTCCAAGCCGCCCGCCACCGAGACCATCGCGCGGCGCGCCGGTGCGATGGTCAACGAGATCGACTTCCCCGGCTTCGTCTCGCAGCTGGTGCACGGCACGTTCGATGCGATCGTCGATGCGTCCATCCGCCAGATGGAAAGCTATTCCAGCCTCGTGTCTGCCGTCGCGAAGACCGTCGACCAGTTCACCGAGGAAAACGTCACCTTCAACCAGGCGCGCGACTGGCTGGCCTCGCGCTATCCCGGCGATGTCGCGGTGAAGCTGCCCGAGGCGAACGAGACCGAACCGCAACTGGTGCCGCGCAGCGACGACCTCAGTCCGGTGTGGCTGGCCGACTACGGCCTCGACGGGCAGACGCTGAGCACCGAACTGCTGGAACAGCAGATCCTGCCGCAGGTGCGCAACAAGGTCGGCGCCGAGCGGCAGCAGTTGCTGGCGACGATGGTGATGCTCGGCCTCAACCGTGTCGCCGTGCGCGACGGCAGCATCAGTGCGAAGGTGATGTTCCGCGCCGCCGCACGCGATGCCGCGGCCGTGCAGTACGCCACCAGCACCGATCCGCAGGCGATCGCGAACTGGGGCGAGCGCGGCAGCCTCAGCCAGGCCGGGCAGGGCACCACGATGGTGTCGACGCTGGCGGTCAACGCGCAGAACGAATCGAGCGTGCGCGCCGACCTGTTCGGTGAGGTGAAACTGAATTTCGTCAGCGAGACGCTGCCGCTCGACCGTCTGGCCGACGCGGCCAAGATCGCGCTGGTGCAGCAGCACTCGCCGACGATGCGCGCGGCCGCGCCTGTCTCCAATGCGCCTGCCGCCGCGCCCGCGCAGCCCGCGACGCCGCCCGCCGGCGGCGAAGGCAGGGCGTGATGCGCCGCGAACTCTCGCAACTGCTGGATGAGCTGCACGACGGCCTGCTGGCGATCGAGGCCCGCGACGGCCTGCGCCTGTCGCAGGTCGACATGACCCTGCCGATCGAACTGCGCCCGGTGTTCCGCGACGGCGGCTGCGTGCTGCTGGCGGAATTCACCCGCGGCCTCGGCGCCGACACGTGGACGCCGACGCCGTCGCGGCTGCGCCTGGGCTGGGCGCTGGACGGCGACCTTGCCGCGGAGACCGCCGCATGAGCGCGCAGCTGCCGCCGCTGGTCCAGGACGCGGGCATCCCGTTCGACCTGTTCATCCAGTCGCTCACCGAGCAGCTGGACAAGGCGCAGGCGTCGATGGCGATCAAGGCGCGGCTGGGCAAGCTGCCGCTGACCTTCGCGGTGAAGGAAGTGTCGCTGGACCTGCGCGCGTTCGTGCAGCTGATCGACGACGACGTCTACCTGCGTCCGGCCGGCCCCGGCGAGAGCGAGGCCAGCAGCATCAAGCTGCAGCTGACCACGATCACCAAGCCGATGATCGACGAGAACGCGGTGGACTACGCCACCGAGGACCCGAAGTTCTCGCTGAAGGAAGCGCTGGGCGACCAGATCAGCGACGACGACCAGCGCCGGCTGGAACGCATCGGCGTGCGCACCGTGCAGCAGCTCAACGAACTCAAGGAAAAGGCGGGCACCGACGTGATCGCGCGGCTGTCGCGGATGCCGGTGAACCGCCTGCAGCAGGCGCTGATGCGCGCCGCCGCGCCGCGGGTGACGAAGGTCGACCACGGCGAAGGCGCCGACGCGCAGCGTCGCGTGCACCTGGCTGCGCCCGGGCTGCGCCCGGGCCGCCTGCCGCTGGTGCGCGCCGCCGGCCAGAGCGTGCCGGTGGTGGCGGCGCAGGACGGCGGCATCGTGCTGGCGCCGATGGCGATGCAGCTCGGCCACGAGGCCGAGGTCGATTTCGGCGACGGCCGCGTGGCGCGGGTGGAACTCAGCGAAGGCCGGCTCGGCCAGTGGAGCACGCCATGACCGTCGCGCGCGCCCTGCTGTCCGATGCCGTCCGCGGCGGCCTGCTGATCACGCTGAAGCTCGGCGAGATGCCGGCGCACATCCCCGGCTGGCGCGCCTGCACGCGCCACGGCGCGACGATGGCCGACCGCATCGACGGTGGCGCGCTGGATCGCCTGCTGCGCCATCACGGTGGCGCGCTGCGTGCGGTGCGCCTGCACAGCGCGCGCACGCCGCGGCGCGACCGCGACGTCGCCGGCGCCTATCGTTTCGACGACGTCGAACAGCTCAGCGGTGTCGCCCGCGTGCTGCGCGTGCGGGTCAGCGAGGCCGAAGGCGTGCCCGCATTGTTGCAGGCGCTGGCGGAACTGCCGATCGTCGAGCGCGTCGCGCCGGTGCGCGTGTGCCACACGCCGTCCGCGCATGCGCTCGCGGCCGCACCGGCGCACGCGATCGAGGCCGCCTGGGTGCGGCGCTGCACGCGCATCGACGAAGCGTTGCGTCTGGAAAGCGGCGACCCCGCGGTGCTGGTCGGCCTGGCCGACACCGGCGTCGCGCTGGCGCATCCCGAGTTGCGCGAACGCGTGCGCGCCGGCTTCGACAGCGTGGATCTGGATCCGGCGACCGTCGGCGGCGTCACCCTGGTCGGCGATTTCCGTCGCGCCGGCGAACGTCCGCAGGACGAGGTTGGCCATGGCAGCGGCTGCGCCGGCATCCTCGTCGCGCGCGGCGACGGCATGCCGCCGGGCGCGGCCGGCGCCTGCGGCCTCACGCCGGTGCGCGTGCTCGGCGCGGCGCTGGGTCCGGGCGACAAGCGCGTGGGCATCGGTGCGCTGGACAACATCGATGCCGGCATGAAGCGGCTGATCGATCTCGGCGTGAAGGTCATCAACATGAGCTTCGGCACGCCCGAGTCGATGCTCACGCCCGACGCGCCGCGACCGCACGAGGAAGTCGTGCGCTACGCGCTGGCGCGCGGCACGATCCTGGTCGCCGCCAGCGGCAATTCCGGGCTCACCGAACGCTATTTCCCGGCCGCGCACGAAGGCGTCATCGCGATCGGCGCCATCGGCGCGGACCAGCGCCCGGCATCGTTCAGCACCCGCGGCGACCACGTCGCGCTGTGCGCGCCGGGCCGCGACATCCTCACCTGCGGACTCGACGGCTACCAGCAGGCCAGCGGCACCAGTTTCGCCGCGCCGCACGTGGCCGCGATCTGCGCGCTGCTCGCCGCGCGCGCGCAGCGCCGCGCCTGGCCGCTGGACGGCGACGACGTCCGCGACCTGCTCGTCTCGACCGCGCGACCGTTTTCCGAAGCCGGCGTCACCGGCTGCGGCGCGGGCGTGCTCGACGCACTGGGCGCGCTGCAGGCGCTGGACGCGGCGATCGACCGCCGCATCCGCGACGAAGACGCATCCGACGATGTGCCACCCGCGCTCGCCGCCTGACCGGCGACGGACGCGACCCACCGCAAGAAAGGAGGCCTCCCATGGCGACCCGACCCCGTTCCAGCAAGCCCCGCAAGACGTCGGGCGCCGCGGCCTCCAAGCCTCGCGCTGCGCGTGCAGCGGCGAACGACACCGGCAAGACGACCGGCACCCGCCGGTCCGCCGCCACATCTTCCGGCCTTCCGGCCAACCACAGAGCAGAGACCACCATGAACCGCATCCTCCTGGTCGACCTCGGCGAGCGCGAGCTGAAAGAGCGGCAGACTCTGCGCGCGCGCCGGCAGGTCCTGAAGACCATCATCGAGAACGCCCCGACCAGCGGCGGCGCCAGCATCGACCAGCTCACCGAACTGGCCGAGATCGACCGCAAGCTCGGCAGCGACGTCGTCGCCGATCCGTTCTACCGGAAGGTGGCCGAGACCTACGCCCAGCGCAGCTGGGACGATCTCTCCGGCGGCGACGGCAGCATCGCCGAGGCCGAGGCCGCGCCGGCGAAGAAGCAGGCGAAGGCCGCGGCGCGCGACACCGACTTCGTGCACAAGTACGGCCTGATCGGCAGCCAGCGCACGCCGGAGAATTTCCTCGACCACCTGCAGCGCGGCGAGCGCGAGGTGGTCGGCATCTGCGGCCTGCTGCAGCTGGACGGCACCACCGACGCCAACCGCCGCGGCTTCGTGCAGAAGGTCAGCGCCGCGCAGGGCGAATACCGCGAGTACCGGCCGCTGTTCGACGCCGCGTTCGACCACCTCAGCCGCCAGTACGTGGTCACGCTGCGCTCGCAGGTCGAGGCCAAGCTGGTCGACCTGGGCGTGTACGGCTGCGTCGAGCCCGGCGGCGACCCGCGCAAGCGCAAGCTCACCGACGAGGGCCTGACCCCGGACCTCGGCGCCAAGGTCTGCGCGCTCAGCGGCCGCAACGTCGCCGCGGTGGTGCGCAAGCTGGCCGCCGACGGCGTCAGCGCCAACGATCCGTGGCTGGCCAGCCGCATCGAGAACGCGTACGAGATGCAGAGCGGTGCCGTCTCCGGCGCGCCGCCGTCGTCGCTGGAGATCTCGCTGCCCGACCTGGAGGAAGCGACCGACGTCGAGATCGTGCGCGAGAACCTCGACGCCGCGCAGGCGATCTACTTCGCCTACCAGCTGGAGGAGGCGCGCATGCCGCAGGTGGTCGAGAAGATCGTCGACCTGTTCCGCGGCGGCCTGCTGCCGCTGAGCTACGGCAAGACCGGCGACTACCTCTACAGCTACTACAAGAAGGCGTCGGAACGCATCACCGAGGGCGAGCGTCGCGACCTCTACATGCGCGCGCTCGGTGCGCCGGGCGGCGATCCCTCGCTCAACCAGCCCAACCGCGAGTTCAACGAACTGTGGCTGCGCTTCGTCTCCGGCGTGTCGTCGTTCGGGCGCCAGCTCAACGTCGACCGCATGTTCCGCAGCCAGATCCCGCTGGCGGTCTCGCAGGAGCAGGTGCGCAAGGCCGCGCGCGACCTCGCTGCCAGCCTGTCGCGCAACTGCTACGGCATCGCCTACCAGTTCTCGAAGGAACTGAAGACGCTGATCATCGAATACCGCGACCTGCTGAGCGACCAGGAGATCCGCGGCGCGTTCGGCGCGCGCGACATGTGGCAGGTGATCGACCAGGTCAACTCGAACTACCTCGGCGGCGCGCGGAACAGTCATCGGTATCGCACCCAGGCCCGCGCCGGCGCGGTGATCATCGCCTGGCTCAGCCGCAACAACCAGCGCCTGACCAATCGCTTCGACGAAGTCATCTCCACCAGCGCGCTGACCAATCCGCAGCTGCGCGGCAGCGACAAGCCGATGGAAAACCCCACCGACTGGGACCTGCTGCAGGCATGCGAGCAGTGGCTGGCGGTGGGCGGCGTGCAGGACCAGCGGGTCGAGGAATACGCCCAGCCGGTCGAGTCGCCGACGATCACCAGCAAGCCGATCGAGATGCCGCAGATGGCGCGCGACGTGCTGGATTCGGCCGGCATCAGCCTGCCCAGCTTCTGACCGGACGGCTTCCGTCCACGGAGAACGACCATGGCCACTCCTTCCCCTCGTGCGCAGCCGATGAAACGGCTGGTGGAACGCTCGCTGCATTCGGCGGCGCAGGCGCTGGGCACGCGCGACCCGATGCCCTACGTCGGCGACCTGATCGAACGCACGTTCTACCTGCCCGACGACGACGTCTCGTACGCCCGCAACGCGCTCACGCCCGGCGCGGTGCCGTACGAGCCCTCGTTCTCCGAGGCGGAACCCAACCTGCTGCGCTTCACGATCGAACCGCTCGGCCCCGAGGCCTCGCCGGTGTCGCGCCGCGACGAGGCGACGCGCGAGATGCGCCGGCTGATCCAGCCGGTGTTCGGCCGCGATGCGCTGCGCTGGTTCGACGGGCGCAGCGAGGAGTGGCGCGGCTTCGGCGGCCTGAGCTGGATGAACTTCGGTGCCTGGTTCGGCAGCGCGTTCGACGAGGACGGGCTGTACGCGGCCAAGATCTACTACGAACTGCTGCCGACCCAGATCGAGGCGCTGCCGCCGTCGCTGTCGCGGCTCACGCGCCAGGTGATGGCTGAGATGCCGACGCTGATGCCGATCTTCACCTCGATCGGCTGCAAGCGCGACACCGGCAGCCAGCGCGTGACCTTCCTGCATCGCGGGCCGCTGACCATCGCCGCGCTCGGGCCGCTGATGAACCGGCTCGGCATCGGTCATCAGTTGCCCAGCCTGATGCGCATCGTCGGCGTGGCCCTCGGCGGCCGCTTCGAACTGCCGCCGGGCGGCGTGCTGGTCGGCCTGCGCGAGGCGCCGGACGGCATCGAGATGAAGCTCGAGATCCTGCTCGCGGCGATCCCCGACCTGCCGGCGCGCTTCCTCGACCTGATCAAGCTGGGACTTGCGGAACGCCCGCGCCAGCTGATCGCGCTCAGCCGCTGGCTGGAAGCGTTCGGCGTGGAGGATGCGTCGGAGCAGGGGCACTTCTCGGTGCTCAGCCTGCGCGTGACGCCGACGACGCAGGCGCGGATCAGTCTGTACGTGCGGCCGATCGAGTTCGAGATGCGCGACGCGATCGAGGACGCGCACGCCCTGCAATGACGGCGGTGGCGCGCCCAGCGCGCCGCCATCGACGACACCGTTTCCCCGGCCGCAGTGCGCGGCCTTCCCTCCGGAGCGACCGGTCATGTCCGCCATCTTTCCCCCGAGAAGCCAGCCCGCGGCGCGCGCCGCCGCGGCGCCGGTCGCCAGCCGCGAGACCGTCGATACCGCGCGACGCAAGGTGCGCGCGCTGCTGGAGAGCAACGACGCGTTCGCGCACATGCCCTCCGACAAGCGCGAGGCGCTGGCGCGCGGCATGGTGCAGATCGCGACCTACCTGGCCGAGCCCGACGGCATGCGCCTGAAGCCCGGGCAGCAGAGCCCGCAGGTGCGCGCGCTGGCCGGCGAAGAGGGCCAGCCGCTGCCGCAGCAGCCACAGCCGGAATTCGGCCAGGCGCTGCGCACCGGCGTCGAGCAGGCCGGCGCGCTGATGAACGCGGTGAATTTCCCGACCTTCGTCAGTGGCCTGATCGACGGTGTGTTCCATTCGATCGTGACCTCGTCGATCGAGCAGATGGAGGCCTACGCCAAGCTCGTCGCCGACGTGTCCAAGAGCCTCAACCAATTCCGCGACGACAACACCACGCAGAACCAGGGGCGCGACCACCTCGTCGAGCAGTTCCCCGACCTGTTCCAGCTGCAGATGGGCGGCGGTGGCGGCTGGGACGATTTCGGCAGCTTCGGCGACGACGGCACCGGCGGGTCGAAACCCGCGGAGCCGCGCGTGGTGCTGCGCCAGGATGTCGACGAGCGCAGGGCGGTGGACCGGCTCAACCAGTCGCTGCCGCTGGACAAGCCGCTGACCCGCATCGACGACGACCTCGTCGAGGCGCTGCTGGTGCCTGCCGCGCGCACCCAGCTGGCGACCAGCCGGCAGCAGCTGCTGGCGACGATGGTGATGCTGGGCATCAACCGCATCGTGGTGACCGACGGCAAGATCTCGGCCAAGGTGATGTACGACTTCCAGGCCCGCGACAACAGCCGCTACCGCTACAGCGCCAGCCAGTTCGACCACGAGAAGGACGCGTACGGCAACGTCCAGATGACCCGCAGCAATGAAGGCTCGTACGAGAACAGCAACGAGCGTGGCACCGCCGTGCGCGACCAGAACGGCAACGTGGTCAGTGGTCCGTCGGTCTACGGCAGCGGCTATGGCCGCTACGGTGGCGCGGCCTACGAGGGCGGCAAGTCGTACGCGAAGGGCGACTACAAGTACAACGAGCAGCCGATCATCAAGATGATGAGCACCTCGCAGCTGCAGAACGACAGTTCGCTGCAGGCCAAGGCCAGCCTGGCCGGGCAGGTGGAGGTGAACTTCAAGAGCGACTACATGCCGCTGGAGAAACTGGCGAATCCCGAATCCATCGCCGCGATCCAGATGAACGCGCAGCCAGGCATGGTGAAGACGCTGGCGACGAACCGGCCGCAGACCGCGGCCGCGCCGGGCACGCCAGCCGCGTCCGCGTCGCCCGCCGCGCCCGCCGCGCCCGGCACGACGCCCGTCCCGACCGCCTGACGCCGCACGGAGCCCGCCATGTCCGCCCAGTCCGTCCTGCCTGCCGCCAGTGCGCCCACCCGCAGTCCGTCCGCGTCGAGCGCGCCGGCCTGGCTCGACGACGAAACCCTGCGCGCGGTGCGTCCGCAGGTGCGGCAACTGCTCGAATCCTCGCCCGGCTTCCGCGCGCTGTCGGCAGACCAGCAGCAGGACATCGCGCGCACGATGGTGCGGGTGGCCTCGTACATGGCCAATCCCGATGGCTTGGCGAAGCAGGAACTCACGCCCGGCCGCGGCGTGCTAGCGAAATCGCAGGCGGCCGACGGCGCGCCCGCGCAGGCGCTGGCCAACCCGGTCGACCAGGCCAAGAGCAAGGCTTCGGACAAGATCGGCACTTTCGCCGGCAGCGATTTCGAGGCCGGCTCGGTGAAGCAGGGCGCGGACAACTTCAAGGCGTTCGTCGGCGCGGTCGACTTCCCGAAATTCGTCGGCGGGCTGATCCAGAACGTGTTCCAGGCGATCGTCGACGCCTCGATCCAGCAGATGGAGGCCTACGCCAGCCTGCTGAAGGCGGTCGCGCAGACGGTGGACCAGTTCGCCGCCGACAACATCACCATGAACAACGCCCGCGACTGGCTGTCCGAGCGCTTCGCCGGCGACCTCACCCTCGGCAACGACGGCGAGAGCGGCGCACCGCAGCTGGCGGTGAAGAACGAGGACGACGCCGAAGGCGCGCTGGCCCGCATCAACCAGGAACTGCAACTGGCCGAGCCGGTCAGCGATCTGTCCGACCAGGCGCAGGAAGCGCGGCTGGTGATGGCCGCACGCATGCAGATGGCGCGCAGCCGCCAGCAGATGCTGTCGTCGATGGTGATCCTCGGCATCAACCGCATCGTCGTCACCGACGGCCTGATCAACGCCAAGGTCGTCTTCAACTTCCGCGCCAGCGACGAGGCCACGCGCAACGCCCGAGCCTCGCTGTACGACCGCGACAGCAGCTACAACAAGAACACCTCGGTGGCCGGCGCGCATTTCGGCTGGGGTGGCGCGGCCAGCGCCAACACCAACGTGCAGAGCCACATGACCACGGTGTCGTCGTCGGTCGACGAGAATTCCACCTCCAGCCAGGAGATGAAGGCCAAGCTCACCGGCGAGGTGCGGGTGAACTTCAAGTCCGACTACTTCCCGATGGACAAGCTGGCCTCGCCGGCGATGATCGCCAGCATCCAGGGCAACGCCACGCCGCTGGATACCAACCGCACCGTCGCCGGCGGCAAGGGCGCACCCGCGCCGGCGCCCGCGCCCGCCACGGCGGGCTGAGGGCGCGGCCATGCTGCGTCTGGCGCCGCCTCCGCCGCCGGTCTGCGTCGAGCCGCGGCATCGTTACGCCGATCTGCTCGGTGCGGTGTCGCTGGCGCTGTCGGTCTGCGGTAGCCGCCCGGCCGTCGCGCAGGCGCTGGCGGGCATCGATTTCGACCTGCCCGAAGGCGCGCCGACCGCCGAGGACCGCGTCCAGTTGGAAGCCGCGGGCCCGCTGTACTTCGCCAGCGAACTCGAACGCACCGCGTTGCTGCCGACCGCCGAACTCATCGCCGGGCTGTTCGCCAGCGGCGCGATCGTGCAGCCGCTGGGCCCGGTGGCGAAGCTGCTGCACGACTTCTGGCGTGGCCGCCGCGAGCGCATGACCGCGGAGGAACGCGAGGCGGTATTCGCGCGGGTGATCGAGACGCCGTATTTCGACCGGCTGATGCGCGGGCTGTGCGAAGCCATCGCCGCGCATGCCGATCCGTCCATGCCCGGCGGGCCGGGTTCTGGCGGGCCTGGCCTGCACGCGCAGGTCGCGCTGGCGACGCAGGCGCAGAGCCTGGGCGCGTTCCTCGCCCAGCGCGTCGATCCGATGGCCGCCATCGCCGCGCGCGACATCGTCGAGACGATCAACACCGCGCTGGCGTTCCTGCGCGATCGGCAACTGCAGCTCGCCTTCGGCGTGCGCGACCTGTGGCGGCTGGTGGAGATCGTCGGTAGCCAGCACGGCGGCGTCGCCGGCGACGCGCAGCGGCACGTCGATCGCGGTCGCAGCGGCCAGACCGTGCTGCTGTGGCTGTCGAAGCACTACGCCGAGCAGGCGATCGTGCTCGATCCTGCGGCGCCGGCCGACGTCGAGCTGCTGGTGGCCGCGCAGCGCTGGCTGGCGTCCGCGCCCACCGCCGCGGCGGACGCCGGTACACCGTCGACCGCGCGGTTCCCGCTGCCGCAGGTGGCCTGAGTGGTCGCCGTGCGCGCCGCCTCCGCGCCGCCATCACCGCCGCCGCCACCGCCGTGGATCCGGCTCGCGGTGCGCGACGTGCTCGAACGCACGCCGCACTACGCCACGCTGCCGCCGCCCGATCGCCAGGCGCTGGCGCAGGCGATGGTGAAGGTGTCGACGCTGGCCGCTGAACTCATCGCCGAGGAAGGCCAGGCCGCGGGCGAGATCGAGCGCCGCGCGCCGTCGCGCCCCGCACCGCCGCTGGCGACCGCGCAGTCGGCGCAGCCGGAATTCGGCACGGCCGCCGACCGCATCGCCGGCATCACCCGCAACGTGCTCAACGCGGTGTCGTTCCCGCGCTTCGTCACCGATCTCATCAACGGCGTGTTCAAGGCGATGATCGACGCCAACCAGCAGCAGATGAACCAGTACGTGCAGCTGCTCAACGCGGTGTCGGCCTCGGCCGAGGGCTTCGAGCGCAGCCAGTTCGGGCTGGTGCAGGTGCGGCAGTGGGTGGCCGATCACTTTCCCGAGGCGATCGAATACGACAGCCCCGATCCCGAGGACCTGCCGCAGCCGGGCGACCGCATGGACGCCGAGGAGCGCGCGGACCTGCAACGCGAACTGGAGAACGTGAAGCTGCGACTGAAGGTCGGCGCGTCGATGCCGGGCGTCGAGGAAGTGCGCGCGACGCTGGGCATCCCGCAGGAAGAACCGGTCGACGTCTCCGGCCCCGAACAGCTGGTGCCGCTGGCGCGCCGCTACCTGGCCCGCCAGCGCCAGCAGCAGCTGGCGACGATGGTGATGCTGGGCATGCAGCGCATCGTCATCGACAGCGGCAAGATCAACGCAGCGATGCGCTTCCACATCGACACCCGCAGCGCCGCCAGCGAGGACAAGGGCAGCGAGTTCGGCGTGAAGAACCGGGTGAAGGCCGGCGGCAGCTTCGGCGTGGGACCGTGGGGCGCCAGCGCCGAGGTCGAGAACACGATCAGCTACGTCTCCACCGAGCGCAGCCAGCGCACCGAGGAGATCAACACCGATCTCGAACTCAATTCGTCGGTCGAATTGAACTTCCACACCGACTATTTGCCGCTCAACCAGATGGCGGCGCAGGCGCAGGCCGACCGCATCCGCAACGCCACGCTCAACCCGACCGCCGATATTCCCGATCCGTCCGCGGCGCGGAACGCTCGCCTGCAGGCGCAGCTGACCTCCGAGCGCGAACGCCGCACCGGCATCGACAACGTCGTCGCCGAAGGCGCGAAGCCGCTGCCGCCGAGTCCACCAACACCCGCGCCGGCCCCGGCACGTCCGCCGGCCGCCGGACCGTCGCCCGCACCGGCTCCCGGGCCCGCGCCTGCGCCGGGAACGGCTCCCGCGCCTGCGCCTGCGACCACGCGTGCCCCGGCGCCCGCACCCGCGGCCACGCGCACACCGGCCCCGGCATCCGGCCCTGCACCGGCGCCTGCACCGGCACCGGGTCCTGCCCCGGCTCCGGCTGCCCGATCGGCGCCTGCGCCATCGCCCGCACCGGCGGTTTCACCCGCGCCCGCCCCTGCCCGAGCCCCGTCGCCCGCAGCTGCGCCCGCACCCGCGATGTCTGCGCCCGCCCCGGCGCCGGCTGCGCCTGCACCTGCTCCGGGCGCATCGCCTGCGCCGGCCCCCGCGCCTGCGGCCGCCGGCACCGGCGCCACCGTCGGCAGTCAGGTCGGGGCTGCGGTCGGCGGGGCGGCGGGCACGGCGGCCGGGACGGCCATCGGCGGGGCGATCGGCGGTGCGGCCGGCGGCGTGCCCGCTGCGGTCACCGGGCCGATTGGTGGCGCAATCGGTGGCGCGGTGGGCACGGCGGTCGGCGGTGCGGTGGGATCGGCCGTGGGCGGTGCCGTCGAAGGCGCGATCGGCGACCTGTTCCGCGCCCACTGATCGGCCGCCTGCGGCCGACGATCGGTCGCCGCCGGACGCTAGACCATCGTTCGGTGGCGTCCCGGCGGCGACCGCGGCCAGAATAGGCCGATGACCTCATCCGATTCCGTCTCCCCCGACACCGCCGCGCCCCTCCTCGATTGCGTCGAACTGCACACCGGCAGCGGTGCGCCCGCCTGGACCGTGCTCTGGCTGCACGGCCTCGGTGCCGACGGCAACGACTTCGTGTCGATCGTCCACGATCTGGTGCGCCCCGACTGGCCTGCGCTGCGCTTCGTCTTCCCGCATGCGCCGGTGCGGCCGGTCACCGTCTTCGGCGGCCAGCAGGTGCGCGCCTGGTACGACATCGCCGATTTCGGCTTCGCCAATCGCGGCGACATCGACGGCGTGAACGCTGCGGTCGCGCAGGTCGAGGCCCTGATCGCCCGCGAGGCCGCGCGCGGCATCCCGGCATCGCGAATCATTCTCGCCGGCTTCTCGCAGGGCGGCGCCGTTACCCTCGCCGCCGGCCTGCGTCGCACCGAGCCGCTGGCCGGGCTGGTTGCGTTGTCGACCTACCTGCCCGCGGGCGAACGCGCGGTCGACGCCTTCGTGCCCGGCGCCGAACGCCAGCCGATGTTCATGGCCCACGGCGTCGCCGATCCGGTGGTGCCGTACCTCATCGGCGAACGCAGCATCGCGGTGCTGCGCCAGCTCGGGTTCACCCCGGAGTGGCACCCGTATCCCATCGCCCACCACGTCTTCCCCCAGGAGATCCGCGACCTCGGCACCTGGTTCCAGGCGCGTTTCAAGGCGGCCTCCGCGGCCGGATGACCGGGGCGCGAGGGAGCGCTACCATCGAACCCAATGGGATCAGGCCGCACAGTGACGTGAAAGTCCTCATCGCCGACGACGAACCGATGGCCCGCGAGCGCCTGCGTGCGCTGCTCGCGGAGCACGCCGATCTGCGGCTGGTGGCCGAGGCCGCCGACGGCAGCACCGCGCTCGATGCCTGCGCCGAACACACGCCGGACATCGTGCTGCTCGACATCGCGATGCCGGGTCTGGACGGCCTGGAGGCCGCGCGTCACCTCGCCGGCTTCGAGCCGCGGCCCGCGGTCGTGTTCTGCACGGCCTACGACGAGCACGCGCTGTCGGCGTTCGACGCTGCCGCGGTCGACTACGTGGTCAAGCCCGTGCGCCGCGAACGCCTCGCCGCCGCGCTGGACCGCGCCCGCACCTTCGTCGCCGGCCGCGCCCCGCGCACCGACGCCGCGCCTGCGGCAACCGCCGCCCCCGGCAAACGCCGCACGCACCTGTGCGCCCGCCTGCGCGGCAGCCTGCGCCTGATCGCGATCGAGGACATCCGCTACCTGCACGCCGAAGAGAAATACGTGGTCGTGCACCACGCCCGCGGCGAGGACCTCATCGAGGAATCGCTGAAGTCGCTGGAAACCGAATTCGCCGAACGCTTCGTCCGCATCCACCGCAACTGCCTCGTCGCCCGCGACGAACTGGTCGAACTGCGCCGCGCCGCCGACGGCCGCATCGAAGCGATGCTCCGCCACGGCGAGAAACCGCTGGAAGTCAGCCGCCGCTGCGTGCCGCACCTGCGGGAGTTGGTGCGGGCGTTGTAACCGCCTTCGCGAACGCCTTCCCTGTAGGAGCGGCGGCTTTCAACCGCCGCATGGCGGGTCAAGCCGCGACAGGCGAAGGCATGCCGTTCCGCATGACCCGAAGTCTTTCCTGTGGGAGCGATGGAAGTCGCAACGCTGCGAGGAATGGCTGTCTGTAGTTTGTCGCGGCTTGACCCGCCATGCGGCGGTTGAAAGCCGCCGCTCCTACAGACAAGGGGGCGGGCAGGGCCATGCGATAATCCCGCAATGAAGACTCTCCGCATCGCGACCCGCAAGAGCCCGCTGGCGCTCTGGCAGACCGAGCACGTGGCCGACCGGCTGCGTGCACTGCATCCCGACCTCACCATCGAACTCGTGCCGATGTCCACCCGCGGTGACGAGGTGCTGGACCGCTCGTTGGCCGCCGTCGGCGGCAAGGGCCTGTTCCTCAAGGAGCTGGAGCTGGCGATGCTGCGCGGCGAGGCGGACTGTGCGGTGCATTCGCTGAAGGACGTACCGATGGAGCTGGAAGGCCCGTTCGTGCTGCCTGCCATCCTCGAACGCGCGGACCACGCCGATGCCTTCGTCAGCAACCGCTTCGACGGCATCGACGCCCTGCCGCAGGGCGCGCGCGTCGGCAGTTCGTCGCTGCGCCGGCAGGCGCAGTTGCGTGCGCTGCGGCCGGATCTCGATCTCGTCGACCTGCGCGGCAACGTCAACACGCGGCTGGCGAAGCTCGATGCCGGCGACTACGACGCCATCCTGCTCGCCTGCGCCGGCCTGCAACGGCTCGGCTTCGACGCCCGCATCCGCGCGCGGCTGGATGCCCCGACGTGGCTGCCCGCGCCCGCGCAGGGCGCGATCGCGATCGAGTGCCGCGAGGACGACGCCGGCACGCGTGCGCTGTGCGCCGCGCTCAACCACGCGCCGACCCGCGCCTGCGTCGAGGCCGAGCGCGCGATGAACCGCGCGCTGCACGGCAGCTGCCAGGTGCCGGTGGCCGCGTTCGCCCGGCATGTCGAAGGCGGCCTGCATCTGGTCGGCCTCGTCGCCGCGGTGGCCGATGGTCGCGCGGTGCGCGCGGAAGCGACCGGCGACGATCCCGATGCGCTGGGCCGTCACGTCGCGCAGCTGTTGCTCGACCAGGGCGCCGGCGCGATGCTGCATCCGCAAGCGTGAGCCGGGGCCCGCGCCGTGCGGGCCGCATCGTTCGATCTCAGAAGCCGTAGACGAGATTGAGCGTCGACAGCGTATCGGTGTTCTTCACGCCCACCGGCACGTCGGTGTTGTGGCGCACTTCCAGCGCCGCTTTCAGCGCCAGTGCTTCGCTCATCTTCACCAGCACGCCGAAATCGTTGCGCGCGAAGGTGTTGTCGCTGCCGTACTCGATCAGCAGCGTATCGCGCACCGAGGTGTTGGCATTGAACTTGTGGTCGAAGTTCAGGAAGCCGCGGCCGATCGCCTGGTCGAGGTGGCGGCGTTCGTCCTGCAGTTTGGCCCACCGGTAGCCGGCGCCGACTTCGACCGTGAGCTTCGTCGCGTCGTTCTTGATCGCCTCGTAGCCGTAGCCGCCCGAGGCGGCCCACTGGTATTCGTTGGCGGCGAAATGGTCGCGCTCGTTGCGCACCGATCCGAACAGGTAGTGGTGCTCGCGCATGCGATAGCCGGTGCCGCCGTAGAGCTCGTAGCGGCGCGCGCTCTCGTTGCCGTTGCTCTTGCCGTACAGGAACGCCGCGCCCGCGCTGTGCTTCCAGGCGCCGCTTTCGCTGGCGAGGTTGAGCTTGGCGTTGAATGTCTGGTTGTCGGCGTTGCCCTTGGCGACGGCCAGGCCCAGTTCGCCGGTGCCGCTCCAGTCGTTGTCGGCGGCGAGCGTGGTGGTGGAGACGAGCATGAGGGCGGCAACGAGAGCGAGCTGGCGCATCGGCAGGTCCTGCGGAAACGGAGGGGACGGGCGTCGCCCCGGCGACGCCGGGGCATTCTCGGGCAGGAACGGCGGCCCGCGCCACTGCCGGTCCGGTTCGCCGACCACCGTCAGTGGTAGAGCGCCACCAGGTGCTTCGCTTCGGCGAAGAACAGCCAGCGTTCCACCAGCGCGCCGATCTGGAACGCGATCACCGCCGCCACGAGGACCGGCAATGTCGTCGCCGGCGCGAGCCACACGACGCTCGCGCACGACGCGGGCAGCAGCGCGAACAGGGCGAGCGCGATGCGGCGCAGTTTCGCGGCATGCCTGCGCGCCAGCACGAAACCCATCTCGCGCATCACGTAGGTCGTTTCGGTCGTCGGGCGCTCGAACACCGACACTTCGCGCCCGGGCAGGCCCACCGCATCGCCGGGCGTGAAGGGCAGCGGCGCGCGATCGAGGTCGCGCCAGTAGCGCAGCTTCAGCGCGGCGAGGGCCAGCGGCACGAACACCAGCAGTGCCGCCACCGCCTGCGACCACGTCGGCGCCAGCAGCACGCACAGCCGGAACGGGAACAGCCCGCCGACGAGCGCGAAGCCGAGGTAGCCCGGCACCACGAGCCGGTGCCGCCATGCGGGGATCGGCTTGAGCGAGGCGTAGATCATCGCGGTGCAGGCGACCGCCGCGAGGGAGAGCATCGACAGCAGTGCGGCGGCCGTGCGCAACGCGACCGGATGGCCGTGGAATGCCAGCAGCGCGAACGTCGCCACGGCCGCCGCCAGCGCCGCCACCGACAGCACGCCTTCGCGCGACATCCATGCGCTGCGCCACTGCGAGAACGCGCGCCATACGCGGAGCGGCTTGCCCAGGTGCCACAGCGATGCGAGCACGCCGATGCCGACCAGCACCGCGCCGACGATCAGCCCGATCGCCCAGCCGATCCCTTCGTAGGGCGAGAGCGGCGGGTGCGCGACGATGCGCAGCCCGAGCCACCACCACAGGCCGAAACCGGTGCCCGAGAGCGTGGTGAAGAAGATGACGGAGAACGCCGGGTTCATCGCGACAGCACCCGGTCCAGCCAGCGCAGCAGCGGGGGGAGCTGCGCGGTGTCGAGCGGTTCTTCCTGCATCGATGCCGGCGTGTCCGATGCCTCACCCGCGCGCCGCGGCCGCGGCGGCAGGTAGCGATTGACCGGGGCGTAGCCGAGCTCGGGCATCAGCGCGACGCCACCGCGTTCGGCGACGAGCTTCGACACCGCGGAGTCCGGATCGCCGAGATCGCCGAAATGCCGGGCGCCGGTCGGGCAGGCCTGCACGCAGGCCGGCTTGCGGTCGGCTTCGGGCAGGCGCGTGTCGTGGATGCGGTCGACGCAGAGCGTGCACTTCTTCATCGTGCCCGTGGTTTCGCTGTATTCGCGGGCGCCGTACGGGCAGGCCCAGCTGCACAGCTTGCAGCCGATGCATTTGGCGTCGTCGACCAGCACGATGCCGTCCTCCGCGCGCTTGAAGCTGGCGCCGGACGGGCAGACGGTGACGCAGGCCGGCGTCTCGCAGTGCAGACAGCTGCGCGGGAAGTGCAGGGTCATCGCGGGTTGTGCCTCCCCTCTCGCGCCTCCAGCGCAACCGGACACCGTGCCCTCATCCGCCCTGCGGGCACCTTCTCCCGGGGGGAGAAGGACATCGGCCGCAACCTCGTAGCTGTGCACGCGGTTGAACCACACGCCCGACGGCGCGTCGCCGTAGGGATCGACGTCGGGGCCGGCCGCTTCGGCGTTCCACTGCTTGCAGCTCACCGCGCAGGCGTGGCAGCCGACGCAGGTGTCGAGATCGATGACGAGCCCGAGCTTCTTCTTCGATGGTGGCGGCAGCATGGTCATGCGCGTTCGCTCTTCCACAGCAGCCACAGGCCGGCCGCGATCATCGCGACCGTCGCCGCGGCGAGCGGCACGAGGTGCGCGCCGACGAAGCCGCCCGGTTCGACCGCGATCACGGCCTGCCACAGCAGCGCGAGGCTGCATGCCTTCGCGACGGCGATGCAACTCCAGCCGGCGATGCGTTGCGACGACGTGCGCATCAGCGGTGCCCCGCGGAGGCCGGCGACGCCAACGGCACGAACTGCGGTGCGCTCATGCCCGCGGTGTCGGCCTTGCGGATCGCCACGCGCAGGTCGAACCACGCGGCCTGGCCGGTGACGGGGTCGGCGTTGGCGTAGTCGCCGCGTGGTGTGCGGTCGGAGATCAGGTGGTTGAGCAGGAAGCCCTGCGTGCCTTCGGGCGCGTCCTTCGACAGCGCCCACGCGCCGCGGCGCTTGCCGATCGCGTTCCACGTCCACACGGTGTCGGGCTGCACGTTCGACGCGAGCGCGGCCTGCACGGTGATCGTGCCGTGATGCGAGGACACTTCGATCCAGTCGTCGTCGGCGATGCCGTGCTTCGCCGCGGTGTCCGGATGCAGGTACAGCCGGTTGTGCGTGGCGATCTGCCGCAGCCACGCGTTCTGCGAGCCCCACGCGTGGTACATGAACATCGGCCGCTGCGTGATCGCGCTGAGCGGGAACGCGTCGCCGTCGACCTGCGCCATCGCGAACGGTTCGTACCACTGCGGCAGCGGATCGAAGTAGGTCGCGACGCGCTCGCGATGCTCCGGTGGCGGCACGTGCGCGCCGTGGCCCTGCGCGGCCAGGCGGAAGCGCTGCAGCGTCTCCGAATACAGCGGCAGCACGATCGGATCGGCACTGGCGAGGAAGCCGAGCCGGTGCGCCCACTGCAGGTAGTCGCGGTTCGCCATCTTGAAGTAGCGCGCCGATTCCGGAACCGCCGCGTGCCACACGCCGCCGTGTTCGGCGTAGCGCGCGAGCTGCTCGGGGTTCGGCGGGCCCTTGCCGTGCAAATGGCCGTCCTCGCCGCGCCAGCCGGCGAGCAGGCCCATGCCCGGCGCGCGTTCGTGGCGGACGAGATAGTCGGCGTAGTCGCGGTATTTCGGCGTGCCGTCCTCGTTCGCCATGCCCGGCAGGCCGAGCCGCGCGCCGAGGTCGAGCAGCACCGACTGGAAGCCGCGCACGTCGCGCGCGCGACCTTCGGCATCGGGCTGCGTCGCGGGATCGAACACCGGCATGCGCAGCGCGTCGATCGCGGCGTCGGCGTCGGAGATCGGCCGGTCGAGCAGGCTGATCGCGTCGAAGCGTTCGAGATAGGTCGTGTCCGGCAACACGAGGTCGGCGTAGGCGACCATCTCGCTGGAATACGCATCGCTGTAGATCACGTGCGGGATGCGGTACGCGCCGTCGGCGTCGCGATCGGTCAGCCACTGCATCGTCTCGCGCGTGCTCATCGCCGAGTTCCAGCTCATGTTCGCCATGAACAGGAACAGCGTGTCGATGGGATACGGATCGCCCGCCCACGCGTTGCGGATCACCGTGTGCAGCATGCCGTGCGAGGCCAGCGGATACGCCCACGAGAACGCATGGTCGATGCGTCGCGGTCTGCCTTCGGCATCGACGAGCAGGTCTTCCGGGCCGTGCACGAAGCCCAGCGGCGCGGCGTCGAGCGTGCCGTCGGCGCGGCGCGTGCGGCCGGGTCGGTTCGCCGGCGGCGACGGCTTCGGGAACGGCGGCTGGTAGCGGAAGCTGCCCGGTGCGTCGACCGCGCCCAGCAGCAGTTGCAGCACGTGCAGCGCGCGGCAGGTGTGGAAGCCGTTGGCGTGCGCGCTGATGCCGCGCATCGCGTGCATCGCGACCGGGCGACCGACCATCGTCGGATGCGTGCGGCCCCAGACATCGGTCCACGGCACCGGCAGTTCGAGGCCGCTGTCGAACGCGGCGTCGGCCAGCTCGCGCGCGAGCCGGCGGATGGTGTCGGCCGGCACGCCGCAGCGCGCGCTGACCGCGTCGGGCGAATGTTGCGGATCGAGATAGCGTTTGGCGAGCAGCTGGAACGCCGGCACCGCACTGCGGCCGTCGGTCAGCACGACTTCGCCGACGACGATCGGCGACAGGCCGGTCGCACGCGCATCGCGGAACGTGCCGGTGTTGCGGTCGCGGCACAGCGGTGCGCCGTCGGCGTCGCGCGCGAACAGGCCGTCTTCCGCGCCGCCGGGATCACGCAACACCAGCCAGTGCGCGTTGGTGTGGCGGACGAGGAAGTCGAGGTCGATGCGGTCGCTGCGCAGCAGTTCGTGCACCAGCGCGAACGCGAGCAGGCCGTCGGTGCCGGGACGGATGCCGATCCACTCGTCGGCAATGGCGCCGTAGCCGCTGCGCACCGGATTGATCGCGACGATCTTCGCGCCGCGCGCCTTCAGCTGGCCGAGGCCGCGCTTGATCGGATTGGAATCGTGGTCCTCGGCCACGCCCCACAGCATCAGGTAGCGCGCGTGTTCCCAGTCGGGTTCGCCGAATTCCCAGAAGCTGCCGCCGACGGTGTACAGCCCGCCCGCGGCCATGTTCACCGAGCAGAAGCCGCCGTGCGCGGCGTAGTTGACGGTGCCGAACTGCTGCGCCCACCAGCCGGTGAGCGCCTGCGACTGGTCGCGGCCGGTGAAGAACGCGAGCCGGTCGGGATCGCGTTCGCGGATCGGCTTCAGCCAGTCCGTCGCGATGGCGAGCGCTTCGTCCCATTCGATCTCTCGGAACTCGCCGCGACCGCGTTCGCCGGTGCGCAGCAGCGGCTTGCGCAGGCGCGCGGGCGAGCGGTGCTGCATCAGCCCGGCCGAACCCTTCGCGCAGAGCACGCCGCGGTTCACCGGATGGTCGGGATCGCCCTCGATCGCGCGGACCGCGCCGTCGCGCAGGCGGACGCGGATGCCGCATCGGCACGCGCACATGTAGCACGTGGTGCGCCTGATCTCGTCGGCGGGCGTGGACGACAGCTCGTCCGGCCTGTCATGCGGGCGCGATGCGGACATGCCGCCATTGTGCCTGCCGTGCCCGCGGCGGGCGAGGGGCGGCCGGCATCGTGCGCGATGACCGCGTCGCGATGCCGTCAGCGCAGGGTTTCGTCAGCGCGGGGCGTCGATGCGGATCGACGGGTCGTTGTAACGCGAGTAGCGGATGGTCGTCGTGGTGGTGCGGCCGCCCGCGCTGCCGGTGACTTCCTGGCGGATCGGCAGGCCGTCGGCGGTGCCGACCCACAGCAGCGCCGTCGTCGGCACCTTGCCGGCGATCGTCATCCGGTACTTTTTCGCCGGCTTGCCGTCGGCGACCTCGCTGCCAAGCGCTTCGACCTGCATCCTGTCGACTTCGCGGAAGGCGTAGTCGCTCTGGCGCCACTGGGTCATGGCGCCCTTGGGCATCGGCACCTTCATGGTGTGGCCGCCGAAGTTCATGTACATCGTGTCGCCGATGATGTATTGCGCGCCCTGCGGCGTCTGCACGCGATAGCGGTCGGGCGCGGCGAAATCCATGTCGCTGGCCGGCACGCGCTTGTCGCTGCTTTCCATGTGCACGTGGTAGGTGCGCAGGGCGAGGAACTTCACGCTGAGCGCCTTCATGTCCTCCTTCGCGCCGGCCCACGCGGCGGTGGCGGCGAGCAGGGACAGGGGCAGGGCGGCGAGGGCGAGGCGGCGTGCGACGGTCGTCATCGGGATCGGTCCGGGAAAGGGAAGGCGTTGCCTGCGGAAGCGTAAAACGCGGCGCGGAGCGGCCAGTGCGGCCGGCGGTGGGCTGCCGGCGACCGGCGATCAGTGCATCGCGCGGGCGTCGAAGTGGATGTCGCCGAACCAGGTGGTGACGTTCTCGCCGGTGACGTCGGTGTCGACCGTCACCGAGACGCCGGTGACCCGTGGCGCCGGTTCGCCGAACGCACGCTGGTAGTCCACCGCGATGTCGCGCTGCGGCGACACCCAGCGGTTCTCGTCGGCGTGGCCGGCGGTGGCGACGATGGTCATCAGGAACGGCCCCGACAGGTCCTCGCGCACGCTGTCCGCGGGCGCGCTGCCGTCCCAGACGTAACACAGCGTCGCGGTCGGGCCGTTGCGGCCGTTGCGCGCGAGCTCGAGCTTGCGCAGGCCGCGTTCCTTCAGCGACATCGTCTCCTCCTTGCGGGCGAAGAAGACGCAGAGCTTCGCGGCCGCGTCGTCGACGGGCTTGCGCGGCGGCGGGTCGGGCCGGTCGAGCGCATGCGTGGTGCGCCAGCGCCAGCGCAGGATCGGGGTCTGCTTCGGGTCCGCGAACAGGCCGTGGCGCAGGGTCGCGGTGGCGCCGTCGGCACGGCCGCGCAGCACGATCGTGCCCGGATCGGCGACCACCCGTGGCCGGCCGCGCTTGCCCGCGGCGGGCTGGACCACGTGCATGGCGCCGTCGAGGACCAGGTCGTAGAAGGTCGCGTGCTCGGTGTCGGTCGGGCGTTCCACGATCCAGCCCGGCGGCGCGGTGCCGGCCAGCGGGCCGGCGGAGAACGGCGTGGGACCGAGCGACTGGGCGGTCGCGAGCGTCGCCGCGGCGCACAGCAGCAGGGCCGCGGCAGGGCGGGGGCGGGGCAGGCGGAGGAACCGGGGCATCCGTGGGCGTCCGGGGTCGGGCAGGGGCAGGGACGATAGCGCACCATACCCCGGCCGCGGCTGTCCACCGCGGTGGTCCGCTGCAACTGCCCGCCGCCACCGTCGCAGCCTGCGCGACGCCGGCCCGGTACGCTGTGCGGCCATCGCCGGCCGCATGGCCCGGCGTCCCCTCATCGGAGATAATTCGTCGCATGGACCGTTACGAACGCATTCTCTCGCTGCACCGCATCCTCAAGAGCGCGCGCTACCCGGTGACGGTCAAGCGGCTGCAGGACGAGCTGGAATGCTCGCGCGCCACCGCCTACCGCGACCTGGCCTTCCTCCGTGACGCGCTGATGGCGCCGATCGTGGGCGACGGCGAGGCCGGCTTTCGCTACGACCCCAAGGAAGGCGAGCGCTTCGAGCTGCCGGGCCTGTGGCTGAACTCCGAGGAGCTGCACGCGCTGCTCGCCGCGCAGCAGTTGCTCGGCCGCACCGGCGGCGGCGTGCTGTCGTCGGCGCTGGCGCCGCTGCAGCAGCGCATCGAGAAGCTGCTGGAGGAACACGCGCCCGGCAAGCGCTGGCCGGTCGAGCGCGTGCGCGTCATCCCGCACCGCACCCGCAACATGGACGAGCAGGTGTTCCGCATCGTCTGTTCCGCGGTGCTGGAGCGCAAGCAGCTGAGCTTCGAATACCGCGCCCGTTCCACCGACGAGAAGACCCGCCGCACGGTGTCGCCGCAGCGCGTCACCCATTACCGCGGCAACTGGTACCTCGACGCGTTCGACCACGACCGCGACGCACAGCGCAGCTTCTCGGTGGATCGCATCATGGGCGCGCGCATCCAGGACACGCCCGCACGCGACGTGCCCGAGGACGAGCTCAACGCCCACCTCGCCGGCAGCTACGGCATCTTCTCCGGCGCGCCCAAGGGCTGGGCGACGATCGTCTTCAATCAGAAGATCGCGCGCTGGGTGGCCGACGAGCACTGGCACTCGCAGCAGCAGGACCGCGTCCTGTCCGATGGCCGCTTCGAGCGCAAGGTGCCCTACAGCGCCCCGCGCGAACTGCTGATGGACATCCTGCACTACGGCCCGGATGCCGAGATCGTCGAACCGCCGGTGCTGCGCGAGCAGATGAAGTCGATGCTGCAGCTGGCGGTGAGCAACTACGAGAAGTGAGGCGCGGCGTCGGCGTCAGCCGACGCCGTGGAACCTCACGCGGACGAAGCGTCGCGTCGCCGGATCGTAGACGGCGACGAAGATGCAGGTGCCGCCATCGGAGGCGACCCACCACTGCCTCGATGCGTCATCCGGCAGCGGGTGGCAGGACGCCGCGACGAGTACCTGCCTGCGCCCCTGCTCGACCACGCCCTGGAACTGGAAGCTGTATTGGGCCCAGGGCTGCATCGGGTGCTGCGTGCGCGCGGATTCGGCTTCCGCCGCGGCGCGCAGCCCGCCGCCCACCTCGCGCATGACCTCGGGCGACGGCTGCCAGTCGCCGCCGGGCACCTGGATCCAGCTGCCGACGGCGATCGCGAACATCGTGAGCCAGGCGAAGGACATGGGCGGGGTTCCTCGAAGGGTCAGGGCGACTGCGGCGACACGGTCGCGTAGGCGCGGTGGCGATAGTATTTCGGCGTCGGATCGATCCGCACGTGCAGCCAGGGCACGCCGGCGCCGGCGGTGCTCAGCCAGAGCGGCCGCGATGACAGCCGTTGCGTGACGGCGTCCGCGACGCAACGCCACAGTGCATCGATCTGCTTCGCCGGTGCGCCGCGAAGGAAGGCCGCGAAATGCGGGTACACCGTGTCGTCGGTAATGCCGCGCGGCACGATCAGCGTCGACGTGCCGGTCAGGTTCGGGATTTCGGCGACGCGCGTGTCGGGATCGGCCGCAGCGAAATGCGCGGCGAACGCGCGCGGATCGGGGTTGCGCACGAGAGGCGGGTCATCGATCAGCACGTACTCGAACGGGCGATCGATCGTGGCGGTCGACAGTGCCGGCGTTTCCCAGCGGAAGGCCTGGAATGGCGCGGCTGCGAGCCGTTGTGTCAGCCAAATGCGGAAACCGCCGTCGCTGGCGAGCAGCGACAGCACATCGGAATTGCGTAGCGGTCCCGCGGGTGTCGACAGCGTGACATGCAGTCCGCGACCGTTCGGCAGCGCGCTCTCGCGGAACGTCCACGGCGCGCCTGCGGCTTCGCTCAAGGCGCGAAACTCAGCTCGTACGACGCATGGAACGGCTTGCCGGTCGCGACCGGGAGGCGGGCGACGGACAGTTCGCGGTCCATGCACACGGCGTAGGGCGTTTCGTTGTTGCGCCAGGTGCGATCGGTGGTGCCGTCGGCGGCGACGTGAACCACCACGATGAACGCCGGGTACTCGCGGCGGGCGGGGCCGCAGGTCGCCATCGCGGTTTCAAGTGCCTGCCGCTGCGCGTCGACGAGCGCGCTCGCGTCGCGCGGGGCGAGCACGTCCTCGTAGCGGTCGGCCGCGGCCTTGGCTTCGTCGAAGGACAGGTCCAGCGCCGACACCTGGGCGGCCAGCAGCAGGGCGAGCAACATGCGGGATCTCCGTTCGGACGCGGGGCGGGGCGGGGCGATGATCGCACGAAGCGGCGGGCGGGCCGTCGCAGCCCCTGAGACCCCTGCGGCCAAGACTGGTTCCGGACCTTTCCCGCAGCCCCGGAGCGCCGTCATGTCGCATCGCCACGAACCCGCCCCTGCCCGGACGTTGTCCTCGCTCGAACAGACCCTGGCCGGCGCGCTGGCGCTGGGGCTGGTGGCGATGCTGTCCTTCCCGGCTGCCCGCTCGGCCGACGGCACCGTCGGCTGGCTGCCGTTCTGGCTGGTCGCGCTGCCGGCCAGCGGCTGGTTCACCGCGCGCTGGCTGCGCCGCCGCGAGGCGATCGTATGGGCGGCGCGTCCGCTGGCCTCCGTGCATGCGTTCGCGGCGCGGCGAGTGCCGCCCCGCACGGCAACGGCGCTGCGTCGCGCGGCCTGAGCTGCCACGCCCGGGCGGTCGCAGGGTCCGGTCGGCGCCATCGACCGGAACGTCGATCGACGACACCTTCGATGCCCGTTTCCGGGCGTTCCGCAAACCGGACGTCCGGCACGGCGGAGGCGGCGGTGCTCTGTGCTAGCGTGACGGCCCCGCCGCACGTTGCCACGGACTTTCCCCATGTCCTCGTCTCCGCCCGTCCGTTTCGCCGCCGGCCTCGCGCTGGGCTGCGCCGCCGTCCTGATCGCTGCCGCGCCGGCCATCGATGCCCGCGCCGCCGCCGCGACACCTGCCGCCGCCAAGCTGCCGTCCGCCAAGCCCGCCTCCCCGAAACCGGCGTCCGCCAGGCCCGCCGCCGCCAAGCCCGCCACCGCCAGGTCCGCCACCGCCAGGTCCGCCGCCATGTCCGAACCCGCTCCCGCCGATCCCTACCTCTGGCTCGAAGGCGTCGAGGACGCCAAGGCGCTGGACTGGGTGCGCGAGCACAACGCGAAGGCCGAGGTGGAGATCACCGCGGCGGCCGCGTTCCAGCCGCTGGAGAACGACCTGCGCGCCATCCTCGACTCGAACGCGCGCATCCCGACGGTCGAGAAGCACGGCACGTACTACTACAACTTCTGGCGCGACAAGGACCACCCGCGCGGCCTGTGGCGGCGCACCACGCTGATCGAATACCGCAAGGAAGCGCCACAGTGGGAGACCGTGCTCGATCTCGACGCACTGGGCGCGGCCGAGAAGGAAAGCTGGGTCTGGCACGGCGTCGAATGCCTGCGGCCGCAGTTCGAGCGCTGCCTGATCTCGCTCTCGCGCGGCGGCGCCGACGCCGACGTCACCCGCGAGTTCGACCTCACCACCAAGACCTGGGTCGAAGGTGGCTTCATGCGCCCCGAGGCCAAGGGCGGCCTGCAGTGGATCGACCAGGACACCGTCTACGTCTACACCGATTTCGGCGACGGCTCGATGACGAAATCCGGTTACCCGCGCGTGGTCAAGGAGTGGAAGCGCGGCACACCGATGGAATCCGCGAAGGTCGTGTACGAGGGCAAGCCCGAGGACATGTACATCGCCGCCTTCCACGACCAGACGCCCGGCTTCCAGCGCGATTTCGTCTCGCGCACCATCGCCTTCTACAACGACGAGCTGTACCTGCGCGGCAAGGACGGCAAGCTGGTCAAGATCGACCTGCCGAACTCCGCCAGCAAGGCGGTGAGCAACCAGTGGCTGAGCGTCGAGCTGCGCGAGCCGTGGACGCTCAACGGCCGCACCTACGAGGCCGGCTCGCTGCTGGTCATCGACTTCGACAAGTTCATGGCCGGCAACCGCGACTTCGACGTCGCCTTCACCCCGGACGACCACACCTCGCTGTCGGGCTTCACCTGGACCAAGCGCCATCTCGTGCTGACCCTGCTCGACGACGTGAAGAGCAAGATCCGCGTCATGACCCCGCTCGGCGAAGGCGGCTGGCGCCAGGCCGTGCTGAGCGGTGCGCCGTCGGTGGGCACGGTCAGCGTGAGCGCGGTCGATCCCGATGAAAGCGACGCGCTGTGGATGACCAGCAGCGACTTCCTCACCCCGACCACGCTGTCGCTGGTGGAGATCGGCCAGGCGCCGGAGAAGCTGAAGGCGATGCCGCGTTTCTTCGAGTCCGACGGCCTGATGACCGAGCAGCACTTCGCGACCTCGAAGGACGGCACCAAGGTCCCGTACTTCATCGTGCGTCCGAAGGACATGCCAATGAACGGCACCACGCCGACGCTGCTGTGGGGCTACGGCGGCTTCGAGGTGTCGTACACCGCGTCGTACAACCCGATGGCCGGCCGCGGCTGGCTGCAGCAGGGCGGCGTGTACGTGCTCGCCAACATCCGCGGTGGCGGCGAATACGGCCCGCGCTGGCACCAGGCCGCGATGAAGGCCGATCGCCACAAGGCCTATGAAGACTTCGCCGCGGTCGCGCAGGATCTGTTCGACCGCAAGATCACCTCGCCCGAGCACCTCGGCGCGCAGGGCGGCAGCAACGGCGGCCTGCTGATGGGCAACATGATCACCCAGTACCCGCAGCTGTTCGGTGCGGTGGTCTGCCAGGTGCCGCTGCTCGACATGAAGCGTTACAGCCACCTGCTGGCCGGCGCTTCGTGGATGGCCGAGTACGGCGATCCCGACACCAAGGACTGGACGTTCATCCAGACCTTCTCGCCGTACCACCTGCTGAAGGATGGCGTGAAGTACCCGCCGGTGCTGTTCACCACCTCCACCCGCGACGACCGCGTCCACCCCGGCCACGCCCGCAAGATGATGGCGAAGATGGAAGCGATGGGCGCCAACGTCCGCTACTACGAGAACATCGAAGGCGGCCATGGCGGCGCGGCGAACAATGCCCAGGAAGCGCACATGCGCGCGCTGGCCTACACCTTCCTCTGGCAGCAGTTGAAGAAGTAAGGCGGGCGCCCGGGCCCGTCCTGGCCCGACGTCGCCGCATTTCACGTTGCGATGTACATCGAACGACAACGCCGGGGCGGCCACGGGCCGCCCCGCGCCAGGCATGAACGACCCGGCGCGGAGGATTGCGCCGCATGGCCGGGACGCTGCCGGGCCATGACCGCCACCGACGGAAGGAGGGAACCCCATGAAACAGGACACCAGCCAGAGCACGCAGTCCGGCAACCGCCTCGTCGAGGAAGAGCTCGGCAGCGGCAAGAAGGTCAAGCTCGCCTACTGGGAGCACGAGCGGCCGACCGAACACGGCAGCCGCCTGCAGGACACGTCGTGGAACCAGCACAAGGGACGCGGCGACCTGAGCTTCTACGAATCGACCATCCAGTACATGCGCAACGACTGGGCGGCGAAGCACATGTCCCCGGAGCATGTCAGCGACGGCAAGGGCTGGCACGGCATGCTGTACTACAGCGGCGTCACCAAGACCTGGCACACCAACGACGCGCTGGACATCGACCACGCCACGCAGTGGAAGCCGCACCTGCAATCGCTCGGCGTCGACAACATGGCCGATGCGATGAAGGGCTACAACGACGTGTCCAACCTGCGCATGCTGCCGTCGGTCTACAACCGGTCGCGCGACAGCGCCGACAAGATCCTCTCGACGGACGGGCCGCAGTCGGAGAAATGGCAGCAGTGGGTCAACAGTCGTTTCAACTTCGACCACACCGTGCAGCACGAGTCGTTCGATCCGGAAAAGGACAACGCGCGACGTACCAAGACCACGACCGGACAGTCGTGGACGGATGAGCACACCCGCTCCGACCTGTCCTTCGACAAGCGCGTGATGGAGAAGTGGTACAACTCCGAACTGGAAAAGAACTTCGCCACCACGGTGCAGCTGAAGAACCCGGATGGCAGTGGCGTGTCCACCGTGCCGCTCTTCAAGTGTGCGGCCACCGGCCAGCTGGTGACCCGCGACGCGCTCGACATCGACCATGCCATCCCGTTCGAGCAGGTCCTCAAGAAGATGCACGAGATCTCGCCGAACGGGTTCAGCAAGGCCGATGCGCTTGATGCCTACAACGACACCAGCAACCTGCGCCTGGTCAGCCGCAGCGCCAACAGTTCGCACGAATGGGAGCTGATGCCGGACGGCTTCTACCGCGACAAGGTCGACAAGGAGATCCCCGGCGAATTCAAGAAGTTCATCGTCGAGGACGGCGGGCTGGACAAGAACACCAAGCAGCGGGTCAGCGAGGTGATGGGCGAACTGCGCGACATCCAGCGCTTCCAGATGGAGCAGTACTGGCTGAAGGAGCGCAATCCGCAGCCGCAGACCAGCACGCCGCCGCCGCAGGACCCGTCCACCCGCGCGCCGCTGCTCAACGAATCGGGCCACCCGCACAACCAGGCCTTCAAGTGGATGGTCGGCGAGATCGGCAAGCTCGACCCGAACAACCAGATCTTCAAGACGCCGGACGAACGCGAGCGCATGGCGTCCGCGCTCATGGTCATGGCGGCGCATCACAAACTGCCCGCGGTCGACACCGTGAGCTGGAGCAAGGACGGCACGTCGGTCTTCGTCGGCAGCGGCGATCCGATCCACGGCAAGTTCGCGTGGCTGGGCAACGGCGAAGGCGTGTCGCAGACCGTCGAGCGCAACACCCAGTCGCTCGCGATGGCGCTGCAGCCGTCGCCGACGATGTCGCAGGGCCAGACGCAAGGGCAGACCCAGGGCCAGACACCGCATCATCCGCACCAGTTCTGATCGCGGCGCGTCCGCGCGATCGCTGAAGAAGATCGAAGTCGTGCCGTATTGCATCGCGACGTGCATCGATCAGGAGCACCGAGGGCAGCCATCGGCTGCCCTCGGTGCTCCTGCGTTCTGCCCGCTGATCGACGTCGTTCCGCGGTCATCCCTCGCTGCGCCCGGGATGACAGAAACGCTCAGAACCCGCCGCCCGCGTCCAGCCACGCCTGTTCCTCCAGTGTGCTGATGCGGCCCAGCGCGCGGTTGCGGTGCGGGAAGCGGCCGAAGCGGCGGATCACGTCGCGGTGGGCTTCGGCGTACTTGAGGTAGTTCGCGTCGCCCATCGCTTCGCACAGCGCGACGCAGCGATCCTGGTCGGCGAGGTCTTCGGCATGCTCGAACGGCAGGTAGAAGAACACGCGCAGCGCGGGATCGACGCGATGGTCGTGGCCCGCGTCGATCGCATGCGTCGCGTACGCGCGAGCCAGCGGGTCGGTGGCGAACGCGTGTCCGCTGTCGCGGAACACGTTGCGCGGCACCTGGTCGAGCAGCAGCACCAGCACAAGTGCGCCGTCGGCGTCGTCGAGCAGCGCCTCGTGCTCGCGACGCGCGGCGGCGAAATGCGCGTCGAGGAACCGGTCGCGCAATGCGTCGTCGAACGAGGCGTCCTTCGCGAACCATTTCGACGGGCCGGCGTTTCGCCAGAATTCCACGATGTCGATCATGCCGTGCCTCCCGAGATGACGTCGTAGGGTGGGCCCTGGCCCACCATTTCGACCTTTCCGATACCGGAACGATGATCGAAGCGGCTTCGATCATTGTGCGACGGGACGGTCGCGTCGCAATGGCGGGCCAGGGCCCGCCCTACTCACTCGTCGAACCGCAGATGCCGCACCGACTTGCCGTGCCGGCGGATCAGCTTCAGCGCTTCGATGCCGATGGTGATGTGGCGTTCGACGTATTCGGCGCTGACCTTGGCGTCGCTGGCTTCGGTCTTCACGCCTTCGGGGATCATCGGCTGGTCGCTGACCAGCAGCAGCGCGCCGCAGGGGATGCGGTTGGCGAAGCCGGCGGCGAAGACGGTGGCGGTCTCCATGTCGATCGCCATGCAGCGCATCGCGCGCAGGCGGTCCTTGAAGGCGTCGTCGTGTTCCCAGACGCGGCGGTTGGTGGTGTAGACGGTGCCGGTCCAGTAGTCGTGGTCGAGGTCGCGGATCATGGTCGACACCGCGCGCTGCAGGGCGAACGCGGGCAGCGCGGGCACTTCCGGCGGCAGGTAGTCGTTGCTGGTGCCGTCGCCGCGGATCGCGGCGATGGGCAGGATCAGGTCGCCCAGCTGGTTCTTGCGCTTGAGGCCGCCGCACTTGCCGAGGAACAGCACGGCGTCGGGCGACACGGCGGACAGGAGGTCCATCAGGGTGGCGGCGTTGGGGCTGCCCATGCCGAAGTTGATCATGGTGATGCCGTCGGCGGTGGCGCTGGGCATCGGGCGGTCGCGGCCGACGACTTCGGCGCCGGTCATGCGTGCGAACAGGTCGAGGTAGCCGCCGAAATTGGTGAGCAGGATGTGCTGGCCGAAGCCGTCCAGCGGAACGCCGGTGTAGCGTGGCAGCCAGTTCTCGACGATGTCTTGCTTGGTCTTCATTCTTGTTCTTCTCCGGTGATGCGATGCGTCGTGCGAATGCGCCTGCCCGCCATCCGCGCGCACCGCGGGAGGCGGGCACGGGCGTCGGTCGGGAAGGGCGGACCCCATTGTGTCACGCACCATGACCTTGGTCATGGTTGGCAGCCCGGGGCGTGCCGGCTAGGGTGGGCCGGTCCGTCAGTCCGCACGCCCGGGGGCGCTTCCGCATGCAGTTCCGAACCTTCCTCGCCGCGCTCGCGGCGACCGTGCTGCCGGCGCTCGCGCTGGCGCCGGCTCATGCCGCCGACGGTGCTGCCGTCAGGCCGGTGTCCCGCTTCGTGCAGGACCCGTATCCGAGTACCTACCATCGGCTGCCGTCGCCGCCGGTGCTGATCCAGGGCGCGACCGTGCTCACCGGCACGGGCACGCGCCTGGACGGCGCCGACGTGCTGATGCAGGACGGCAGGATCGTCGCCGTCGGGCCGCAGCTGGAGGCCCCGGCCGACGCCATCCGCGTCGACGGTCGCGGCAAGTGGGTGACGCCGGGCCTGATCGACGTCCACTCGCACCTGGGCGTGTATCCCAGCCCCGGGGTGAAGGCGCATTCCGACGGCAACGAGGCGACGTCGCCGACCACGCCGAACGTGTGGGCCGAGCATTCGATCTGGCCGCAGGACCCGGGCTTCCTCACCGCGATGGCCGGCGGCGTGACCGCGATGCAGGTCCTGCCGGGCTCGGCGAACCTGATCGGCGGCCGCGGCGTCACGCTCAAGAACGTGCCGTCCACGACCTACCAGGGCATGAAGTTCCCCGGCGCGCCGTGGGGCCTGAAGATGGCCTGCGGCGAGAACCCCAAGCGCGTCTACGGCGAGCGCGGCGGTCCGTCCACGCGCATGGCCAACGTGGCCGGCTACCGTGCGGCGTTCATCGACGCCAGCGAATACCTGCGCAAGAACCGGCCGAAATCCGCGCCGGCACCGCAGCCGCAGAAGCGGCACTGGTGGCAGGGCCGCACGGCGTCGACCGACGGCCGCGACAGCAGCAATGACAGCGGCGGCAAGCGCGACCTGAAGATGGACACGCTGGCCGGCGCGATCAACGGCGACATCCTGGTGCACATCCACTGCTACCGCGCCGACGAAATGGCGACGATGATCGACCTCGCGAAGGAATTCGGCTTCAGGATCAGCGCGTTCCACCACGGCGCCGAGGCCTACAAGATCGCCGACCGCCTCGCCGCCGAGAACATCTGCGGCGCGCTGTGGGCCGACTGGTGGGGCTTCAAGATGGAATCGTTCGACGGCATCCAGGAGAACATCCTCATGGTCGACCGGGTGAAGAACGGCTGCGCGATCGTGCATTCGGATTCGGAGGAAGGTATCCAGCGCCTCAATCAGGAAGCCGCGAAGGTGATGGCGCAGGGCGCGCGCATCGGCATCCCGATTCCACCCGAACGCGCAGTGCGCTGGATCACCGCGAACCCGGCGAAGGCGCTGGGCATCCTCGACCGGACCGGCACGCTGGAGCCGGGCAAGATGGCCGACGTGGTGGTGTGGAACGGCACGCCGTTCAGCGTGTATGCCAAGGCCGAGCAGGTCTATGTCGACGGCGCCCGCGTGTACGACCGCCACGACCCGTCGCGGCAGCCGAAGTCCGACTTCATGCTGGGCCAGAGCGTGCAGGGAGGTGTGCGATGAGCCGCCGTCACGCCACGCACTCTTCGCTGCGCCGCTCTCTGCTGGCGCTGGGCCTGTCGCTGCTGGTGGCGCCGACGTTCGCGCAAAACCCCGGATCAAGTCCGGGGCAGGCTTTCCTGATCCACGACGCCAAGGTCTACACCGCCGGCGCGCAAGGCACGCTCGACCACGCCGACGTACTGGTGCGCAATGGCAACATCGCCGCGATCGGCAAGGACCTGTCCGCGCCCGGCGTGCCGGTGGTCGAAGCCGGCGGCCGTCCGCTGACGCCGGCGCTGTTCGGCGGCATCTCCGCGATGGGGCTGGAGGAAATCTCGCTCGGCGACGACACCAACGACCACGCGCTCGCGCTGGGTGGCAAGGACATGACGGTGCGGCCGGAGTTCGACGTGACCCTGGCCTACAACCCGGACTCGATCCTCGTCCCGGTCGCGCGGGTGGAAGGCATCGGCTTCACGATGCTGCGCGCCGACAGCGTGCGCGGCGGGTCGATCGTCGGTGGCCAGGGCGGCATGGTCCGCCTGGATGGCAGCCCGGACCCGATCGGTCCGCGTGCGCTGTTCCTGCAATTGGGCAGCGAGGGCGCCGGACTGACCGGCAACTCGCGCGCGGCGCAGTGGATGATCCTCGACCAGCTGGTCGACGAGGCCCGCGGCCGCATCGGGCCCGATGCCAACAGTGCGCTGCTCACGCCGGCCGGCCGGCGCACGCTGGCGCGCTATCTCGACGGCGGCGGCCGCGTGGTGGTGGCGGTGCATCGCGCCGCCGACATCCGCCAGCTGGTGCGCTGGTCGCAGCGCCAGAACGTGCGCATCGCCGTGCTCGGCGGCGTCGAGGCGTGGAAGGTCGCGCCGCTGCTGGCGTCGGCGAAGGTGCCGGTGTTCCTCGATCCGCTGGCGGACCTGCCGGCCGACTTCGACCAGATCGGCGCCACGCTGGAGAACGCCGCGCGCCTGCAGGCTGCCGGCGTGCCGGTGAGCTTCAGCCGCTTCGACGACCCGTCGCACTACGCCCGCAAGATCCGCCAGGCAGCCGGCAACGCCGTCGCCAACGGCCTGCCGTGGGAAGCCGCGCTGGAAGGCCTGACCCGCATCCCGGCCGAGACCTTCGGCGTGGGCGACCGCCTGGGCACGATCGCGGTCGGCAAGCGCGCCGACTTGGTGCTGTGGACCGGCGATCCGCTGGAAGTCAGCACCACCGCGGTGCAGACGTGGTTCGACGGCCGCGCCATCCCGATGACCAGCCGCCAGACCGAACTGCGCGACCGCTACCTGCACGCGCCCGGCGACCTGCCGCGCGCCTATCCGGCCGGCGCGGAGTGACGACCGTGCTGGGCCTCGCGCTCGCCGCCGCGCTCGCCGCCGCCCCTGCGCTGCAATTGCCGGGGCAGTTCCACGGCGACGAAACCGTCGCCCGCGACGGCGAGCGCTGGCTGGCGCTGGTCGCGGACGGCGGCGGCGCCCACCTGCGCGCCGTGCGCGTTCGGGTGAAGCCGACGCACGATGCCGTGCTCGACGCCGACGACGGTCCAGCCACCGGTCGGATCGTCGAGAGCGTCGCGGGGCCGGGTGCGGTCGTCGCCTACGTCCGCGGCCCGGGCCTGCGCGCGCGCGCGGTGGCCCGGGCGATCGCGACCGAACTGCCCGTCGTGGACGGCCTGGGCGGGTCGCGGCTGCGGCTCGGCGACCGCGAGTACACGCTGACGACCCGGTGCACGCCCGCCGCGGCGATCACCGACGGCTATCGCTGCACGATCGAGCTTGCGCAAGGTGACCGCCGCCAGACGCTCGCCGGGATGGCCGGCACGCGCGAGCAGGACGGCAGCCTCCTGCTCGGCGACGAGGCCTCGCCGTCGCTGCTGTTCGCCGGCGATCTCGACGGCGACGGCGCGCTCGACCTGCTGTACGACGTCATCGATCATTACAACGTCTCGGCGCCGACGCTGTTCCTCTCCGGCGCCGCCGGTGACGGCGAACTGGTGCATGCCGTCGCCGCGCAGCGCACCACCGGCTGCTGAGCCGGCTTGCCTCCCAATTCGGAAAACGCCATGACCGACGCCAATCGCTGGTACTTCGATTTCATCTCGCCGTTCGCGTACCTGCAGTGGCCGAAGGTGCGCGCACTGATGGCCGAGCATGCGATTGTGCCGGTGCCGATCCTGCTGGCGGCGGTGCTCGACGCGCGCGGTCAGAAGGGACCCGCGGAGATCCCGACCAAGCGCGAATTCACCTATCGCCACGTGCTGTGGCAGGCGCGCGAGGCCGGCGTGCCGCTGCGCTTCCCGCCGCGGCATCCGTTCAACCCGCTGCCCGCGCTGCGGTTGTGCATCGCAGCAGGCGCATCGACGGCATCGATCGATGCGCTGTTCGACTGGATCTGGGTGCAGGGCAACGCGGCCGACAGCGCCGAAGCGCTGGAGCCCGTGCGCGAGGCGCTGGGCCTGCCCGCCGGCATCGCCGACGCGGCGGAGGTCAAGGCGATGCTGCGCCACTGTACCGAGATCGCCGTCACGTCCGGCGTCTTCGGTGTGCCCACGCTGGCACTTGGCAACGCCCTGTTCTGGGGCAATGATGCCCATGCGTTCGCAGTCGCGGTCCTGCATGAGCCGGCCCTGCTGGACGAGGCCGAAATGCGCAGGGTCGCCGGACTGCCCGTCGGGGTGCAGCGCGGCTGAACAGGGGCGGCCGCTCGGCATCGCCGAGTGCGTTGTGGGGAAGAGCGTCGTCGCGATTCCGTTCCATGACGGGGATCGCACGATGCCTGCCTGCCTCGCTGTTATCGTCGCGCCCCCTCCGGAAGCCGCCATCATGCGCATCGGTCTTGTCGTTGATTCGGCATGTGACCTGCCACGGAGCTTCATCGAACGGAATCACGTCGAAATCCTCCCGATCACGGTCAAGATCGGGGACGCGGTGCTCGCCGACCACCGCAATGAGCAAGCCACGCTCGAGTTCCTGCATTCCCACGTCGCCGAGCGCGGCGCGGAAGCCGAGACCATGCCGTTCTCGGTGGAGCAGATCCGCGACGTGTTCCTGCAGAAACTGGTCATCGATTACGACTACGTCTTCTGCCTCACCGTCACCCGCAACCGCAGTCCGATCCACGACAACGCGGTGCAGGCGAGTTTCGTCATCCTCAACGACTACAAGCCGATGCGGACCGCCGCCGGGCACACGTCGCCGTTCGCGCTGCGCGTGATCGACACGCAGTCGCTGTTCGCCGGCCAGGGCGTGACCGCGGTGGAGGCGATGCGGATGATCCGCGAAGGCGAGGGCGTGGCGAAGATCCGCGCGCGCCTGGATCATCTCGCCATCCACACGCACGCGTACATGGTGCCGCGCGACCTGATGTACCTGCGCTCGCGCACCCGCGCCAAGGGCGACAAGAGCGTCAGCCTGTTCAGTGCCACGCTGGGGTCCGCGCTCGACATCAAGCCGGTGCTGCATTGCAACCGTGGCGAGACCGAACCGGTCGCGAAGATCCGCAGTTGGGACGCGGCGGTGCGGCGGCTGTTCGGGTTCACGGTCGAGCGCGTGCGCGCGGGGCTGATGGCGCCGACGGTCTGCCTGAGCTACGGCGGCGATCTCGAGGAGATGCGCGTGCTGCCCGGTTACGCCTCGCTGATCGACGCCTGCCGCGATGCGGGCGTGGAAGTCTACGAGAGCGTGATGAGCCTCACCGGCATGGTGAACGTCGGCAAGGGTTCGCTGGTCGTGGGTTTCGCATCGGAGCCGCACGTCTTCACTGCGTGATGCACGGTCGCGGCGATCCTCACGGCGGTCGTCGCGATCGCTGCGTTATGCTGGCCCTCTCTCACGGGAGCGGGCCCGCATGCGCAATCGTTACTACCTGAGCATTCCCGATGTCGGCGCGCTCGCGTCCGCCGGTGAGTTCGCGTTCCGCGCGCGTGGCGCCGAGGGCATCGCCGCCGAGTTGCAGGCCGCGCTGCGCGGCGACGATCTGTTCCGGCGCTGGGCCGCGACGTTGGGCGATCCGGATGATGTCGATGCCGGGCTCGGCGTCACCGATCCCGACGCCGTCGTCACTGGCGCGCAGAAGGATCTGCATCTCGATCTGGTCGCGACCACCGATCTGCCCGGCAGCGTGCTGAAGCACCGGTTGCGCCTGCTCGCCGGATTCGGCTGGCAGCTGCGGGACGTCACTTCGGCATGACCCGCCCGCTGCTGCTGTCCTGGAGCGGAGGCAAGGACGCGGCGTGGGCGCTGCACGTGCTGCGGCAGCGCGACGACGTGACCGTGGTCGGTCTCGTCACCACGCTCACCGAAGGCTACGACCGCATCGCGATGCAGGGCATCCGCCGCGCGCTGCTGCAGGCGCAGGCCGAGGCCTGCGGCCTGCCGGTGATCGAAGCGTGGATGCCGCAGCGCGCGAGCAACGAGATCTACCGTGCCACGTTCGCCGATGCGCTCGTGCGCGCGCAGGTGCGCTGGCCCGGAGTGCGCGACATCGCGTTCGGCGATCTGTTCCTCGCCGACATTCGCGGCTATCGCGAAGCGCTGTGCAGCGAGCTGGGCTGGACGCCGCATTTCCCGATCTTCGACGCCGCGCCCGGGCACACCGCGCGCGTGGCGCAGGCGATGCTCGACGCCGGCCTGCGCGCGTCGCTGACCTGCGTCGACACCACGCAGCTCGACGGCGAGTTCAGCGGTCGCGATTTCGATGCCGCGCTGCTGCGCGCGCTGCCGGCGACCTGCGATCCCTGCGGCGAGCGCGGCGAATTCCACACGCTGGTCCATGCCGGGCCGATGTTCGCCGCACCGATCGACGTCGTGCGCGGCGAAAGCATCGTGCGCGAGGACCGCTTCGCCTACACCGATTTCCTGCCGGCCGACACGGCCCGGTAGAGCGGCCTTCAGGCCGCTGCTTTTGCCTTTGACGGACGATCGGAAAGCAGCGGCCTGAAGGCCGCTCTACCGAGGCATCGAATGCGGGCGAAGCTCAGCGCGTGCGGCTGAGCTGGCGCATGTGGAAGATGAAGTGCTCGCCGATGAAGCTGGCGATGAAGTAGTAGCTGTGGTCGTAGCCCGGGCGCAGGCGCAGGTCCAGCGGATGGTCGACCGCGTCGCAGGCTTCCAGCAGCCGGTGCGGCTGCAACTGCGTGTCGAGGAATTCGTCGTCGCCGCCCTGGTCGATCAGCAGCGGCAGGCGTTCCTGCGCGGTGGCGACGAGTTCGCACGCATCCCACGCCTTCCACGCCTCGCGATCTTCGCCGAGGTACGCAGCGAAGGCCTTCTGTCCCCACGGCACCTGCGATGGCGCCACGATCGGCGAGAACGCCGACACGCTCTGGTAGCGCCCGGGATTGCGCAGCGCCGTGACCAGCGCGCCATGGCCGCCCATCGAGTGCCCACTGATGGCACGGGCCCCGTTGTTCGGGAAATGCGCGTCCACCCATGCCGGCAGCTCGTTCGCGATGTAGTGCTGCATGCGGTAGTGCGACGACCATGGCGACTGCGTGGCGTCGACGTAGAAGCCCGCGCCCTTGCCGAGGTCGTAGCCGTCGGCATCGGGCACGTCGTCGCCGCGCGGGCTGGTGTCCGGCGCGACCACGATCACGCCGTGGTCGGCCGCGTAACGCTGCGCGCCGGCCTTGGTGATGAAGTTCTGTTCCGTGCAGGTCAGGCCCGACAGCCAGTACAGCACCGGGCAGCGTCGCTGCTCGGCCTGCGGCGGCAGGTACACCGCCACCTGCATCGCGCACTCCAGCGCGTCGGAATGGTGGCGGTAGACGTCCTGCCAGCCGCTGAAACAGGCGCGATGTTCGATGCGTTCCAGACTCAAGCGGACTCTCCGGTGGTGCCGTGCGGAGCGACGGAGGGACGCGCGCCGCGCGGCCCCCCGCCGCGAAAGGTCAGTAATGGATCACCGTGCGGATCGACTTGCCTTCGTGCATCAGGTCGAAAGCCTCGTTGATCCGGTCGAGCGGCAGGGTGTGGGTCACGAACGGGTCGAGGTCAATCTCGCCCCGCATCGCCTGTTCCACCATCCCCGGCAACTGCGAACGCCCCTTCACACCCCCGAACGCAGTTCCCTTCCAGGTCCGGCCAGTCACCAGCTGGAACGGGCGGGTCGAGATCTCCTGCCCGGCGCCGGCCACGCCGATGATCACCGACTGGCCCCAGCCGCGATGGGCGCATTCCAGCGCCGCGCGCATCACGTTGACGTTGCCGATGCACTCGAAGCTGTGGTCCACGCCCCAGCCGGTCATCTCGACGATCACCTGCTGGATCGGCTTGTCGTGGTCCTTCGGGTTGACGCAGTCGGTGGCGCCCATCTGCTGCGCCAATGGGAACTTCGACGGATTGGTGTCGATGGCGATGATGCGGCCGGCCTGCGCCTGGCGCGCGCCCTGGATCACCGCCAGCCCGATGCCGCCGAGACCGAACACCGCCACGCTGTCGCCGGCCTGCACCTTCGCGGTGTTGTGCACCGCACCGATGCCGGTGGTCACGCCGCAGCCGAGCAGGCAGACGTGCTCGTGGTTCGCTTCGGGATTGATTTTCGCGAGCGACACCTCGGCGACGACCGTGTACTCGCTGAAGGTCGAGCAGCCCATGTAGTGGTACACCGGCTGGCCCTCGTACGAGAAGCGCGAGGTGCCGTCGGGCATCACGCCCTTGCCTTGCGTGGCGCGCACCGACACGCACAGGTTGGTCTTGCCGCTCTTGCAGAACAGGCATTCGCCGCACTCGGCGGTGTACAGCGGGATCACGTGGTCGCCGGGCTTCACGCTGGTGACGCCTTCGCCGACCTCGACCACCACGCCCGCGCCTTCGTGGCCCAGCACGCAGGGGAACAAGCCTTCCGGATCGTCGCCGCTCAGCGTGAAGGCGTCGGTGTGGCAGACGCCGGTATGGGTGATCTTCACCAGCACTTCGCCCTTCTGCGGCGGGGCGACGTCGATCTCGACGATCTTGAGCGGTTGTCCGGGACCGAAGGCGACGGCGGCGCGGGATTTCATGGCGGGCTCCTGGGGTTGGGTCATTTCAGATAGGAACGGACCAGCGCGATGGTCTGCTGGACGCTGCGTTCTTTCGCCGCGCTGCGGGCGGCGACGTCGCCGAACTCCTCGCGCAGGTGGCCTTCGAGGACTTCGGCCATCAGCCCGTTCACCGCGCCGCGGATCGCCGCCAGCTGCTGCAGCACCGCGCCGCAGTCGCTGCCGGCCTCGATCGCGCGCGACAGCGCCTCCGCCTGCCCCTGGATGCGGCGCAGGCGGGCGAGGGCTTTCTTCTTCTCGGCGGGGCTGTGGGGCATAGTGGGGGGGAGTATACGGATTCCCGGGGCCGCGTCCATCGCGGGTGTCCATGGCGATACCCGCGAGGCACTGCCGCGCGACCGGGGCGATCCGCGCTTGTCGCGCAGGATCGCCGGTGCGCACGCTCCGCGCATCGATCCGATCGGAGGAGACATGCCATGGCGATGGGCGGCGATGCATTGGGCCTGCTGTACTTCGGCGTCATCAAGTTCGCGGGTTACACCGCGATGGCGGCCGTGCTGCGGCGCCACTATCCCGGATCGACGGCCGCGTCCTGGCGCGTCGGGCTGGTCAGGACCCTCATCGGTCTGGTGGCGGGCATGGGCGTGATGCTGCTGGCGGAGCCGTTGCAGGTGATCCCCGCGTCGATCGGGTTCTATGTGCTGCTGCTGCCGGTCCGGCTCGGCGAGTGGTTGCTGCTGCTGGAACGGTTCCACGAACGGCCCGAATGGCGATGGAAGCGCGCGCTCGGCTGGGCATCGATCGGTTACGTGTGGTCCTGCCTGCTCGACGTGCCCGCGCTGACCGCGCTTTTCCTGCTGCCGGGCGGCATCTGGATCTGCTGAGCGCGCAAGCGGCGCGGCATCCCCCATCTGCGGGATGACCTCCGCAGGCGCGGACTGCGACGCTGCGCGCTGGTCCCCCGGACCCGGCGGTGCGAGCGATTCGTTCGACGCGTCTGCCCGTGCAGTATCCACACGACTCAAGGAGGGTTTCCATGAAGAAGCACGCCATCAAGAAGCACGCAATGCTGGCCCTGGCCGGTCTCGCGATGATGACCGCCGCCACCGTCGCGGCCGCGCCCGCGCCGCCGCTGTCGTACGTCCAGATCCGCTACGTCGGTTCGTCGAACCAGGGCTGGGAGCCGATCGCCGACAGCCAGTTCTCGACCACGCTGGATCATGGCGGCGCCCAGCTGCGCGTGCTCACGGTGGAAGTCGGCTACGGCACCGTCCGCATCGCGAAGATCAACGGCGTGACGCTGCCGTCCACGGCGAACTACCAGACCATCGCCTTCTGCGGCAACAACTTCCTGACCCCGTGCAGCCCCGGCCAGACCATCGTCGGCTACTCGCGCTACTGGAACGTCGACGGCTATCAGGGCGGCACGTTCTCCTACCAGACCACGTCGATCAACTCGCCGTTCAACACGATGAGCGACACGCTCAACATCCTCTGATGCGCCGCGCACGGGGCGTCGATCGCGCCGCGGTCGCGTCCCGTGTCCCGTGCCGGACGTCGACGCATCGAAGCCGGCAATCGCATCCGCCCGATTGTTCGCTGGCGATGATCGATTCGCAGGCGTCGCGCTTCGCGATGAAGCTGCAGCGGACGCGTGGCGATCAAGGCTCGACCTGGCGGCTTCGTCTCACTTCCATCGTTCCGTTCGCCGAATGGTGGCCGGCATCGTGCCGGTTGCCTTGACGACCCGTGCGCAACTTGCGACGCTGCCGGCCGGCCCCGCTGGGGCCAAGCGCAAGGGAATGCGCTGTGTGCTGTTCGCTTGCGCGCGACAACCACCCACTTCAAGGAAGATCGTCATGAAGAAAGCAATGCTCGCCCTGGCCGCCGTCGCCCTGATGTCCGCCGCCACCGTCGCGGCCGCGCCTGCCCCGGCGTTGTCGTACCTCCAGGTCCGCTACGTCGGTTCGTCGAACATCGGCTGGGAGCCCATCCCCGCCAGCCAGTTCTCCACCCTGCAGGACCACGGCGGCGCCCAGCTGCGCGTGCTCACGGTCGAAGTCGGCTACGGCACCAACGGCATCGCCAAGATCAACGGCAGCACCCTGCCGTCCAGTGCCAATTACTACACGATGCCGTTCTGCGGCAACGACTTCCTGACGCCGTGCACCGCCGGCCAGACGATCGTCGGCTACACCCGCTACTGGAACATCGACGGTTACCAGGGCGGCACGTTCTACTACCAGAGCACGTCGATCAACTCGCCGTGGAACACGATGAGCGACACGCTCAACATCCTCTGATGTGCTGCGCACGGGGCGTCGGCCGCGCTGCGGTCGCGTCCCGTGTCTCCCGCGTCGCGTCGATGCCTCAGGGCAAGCGCTCGCACCAGTACTGCAGTTCGCTGCCCTTGGTGGGCTCGTAGACGAAATTCAGGCCGGTGAAGCCGTAGAGCGAGCTGCCGGCGATGAACGGCGGCCGGTGCTTGGCCTGGTGGATCGGCACCGCATCGCCGGTGACGACGCCGGACACGTAGAGATTGATCGCGGCGTCGCGTTCGGGCGCGGCCACGTAGACCGCACGGAATTCGAAATAGCGGCCGATCTTCTGTCCCGCCACGCGATACGGCGTGGTTGTGGGCGCGGCGTCGACGGTGAAATCCTCGCCACCGTAGACGATGTGGCAACGCACGCTGTCGGCATGCGCGAGCGGCGCGCAGGCGAGCAGCAGCGTCGCGCCAAGTGCGGGCAGCAGGCGATCACGGCCCATGGCACAGCCTCGGTTGCGTGTCGCCGCGTTTGCCGCAGGGGCTTTCGGCGACGGGATCTGGATGCGGCACGCCGTCGTCGTCCAGCCGCACCACGCGCGTGCGCCATGCGGCCACGCCGTGCGCGTCCAGCGTCGCCTCCAGCGTCCAGCCGGTGCGCGTGGCCTCGGTGTCGAAGCCGTTGAACAGGAAATTGCCGAGGCTGTAGACGATCGGCTTGCCGCCGTGAATGTCCGCGCCCTGCGTCACGTGCGGGTGCGCGCCGACGACCATGTCCGCGCCGGCGTCGAGCATCGCCCGGGCGAACGCGCGCTGGCGGGCGCTGGGCGTGCCTTCCTCTTCCCAGCCCCAGTGCAGGAACGGGATCACGAGGTCGGCGTGGTACTGCGTGCGCGCCGCGGCGATGTCCGCGAGCACCTGCTCGTCCTCGCCGCTCCACGCGACGCCGGGGCGGCCGACGCCAGCCTCGAACGACCGCGGCTTGAACTCGACGTAGCCGAGGAACGCGATGCGCAGGCCGTTGCGCTCGACGATCCATGGCCGATGCGCGGCTTCGAGATCATCGCCGCCGCCGAACCAGGGCATGCCGGCCCGGCGCATCAACGCCAGTTGTTCGGCGAACGCGGCATCACCGAAATCGCCGGAATGGTTGTTCGCGACGGTGAAGCCGTCGAAGTGCCGCGCCAGCACCGGCAGCGTGCGCGGATCGGCGCGGAAGGTGTAGGGCTTGTCCAGCGCGGTGCCGCCGGTGGCGACCACGCATTCGAGATTGCCCACGCGCAGGTCCGCGCGCTTGAGCCAGTCGGCCGTCGGCGCGAACGGGTCGACGCCGCGGGCGATGAGTTCGCCCGGCGTCTCCGCGACCATGATGTCGCCGACGAAGGCGATCTCGACGCGGCGCTCCGCGGCATGCGTCACGGAGGCGAGGGCGAGGCAGAGCAGGGCGGCGGCGGGTCGGCGCATCGCCGGAGTCTCGCATCCGGCCATGCCCGGCGAACATGTGTCGAAGGTTCGGTAGGGATTCCGCCCCTCGGCGCGTGCTCTCCCTGGTGGTGTTCTCTCAGCCGGTGTTCTGGATGCCCGCGGCGATGCCGTTGATCGTCGTCACCAGCGCTTCCAGCAGCGGGCCTTCCTCACGCCCGGCCTCGCGCCAGCGGCGCAGGAGTTCCACCTGCAGCAGGCTGATCGGATCGACGTAGGGGTTGCGCAGGCGGATCGACAGGCGCAGGCGATAGTCGTCTTCCAGCAGCTGCGGGCGATCGCGCAGCGCGAGCAGGGTGTCGACGGTGCGCTCGAACTCCTCGGCGATGCCGGGGAAGAACGCATCGTGCTGGTCGCCGGCGAGGCGCGAATAGCGCTCGAAGATGGCGAGATCGGACTTCGCCAGCAGCATCTCGAGGTCGTCCAGCATCGCCGCGAAGAACGGCCAGTCGCGCGCCATGTCGGCCAGCGCCTCGCGGCCGTGCGTCTCGATGCCGCGGGCGAGCGCGGTGCCGACGCCGTACCAGCCGGTCAGGCCGCTGCGGTTCTGCGACCACGCGAACACCCACGGGATCGCGCGCAGCGCCTCGATGCCGCCCTCGCGCCGCTTCGATGGCCGCGAGCCCAGGCGCAGGCGTTCGATCACGTCGATCGGCGTCGCCGCGCGGAAGTACGCCGGGAAATCGTCGCGCTCGTGCACCAGCGCGCGGTAGTGCGCGCGTGAGACCTGCGCGAGCTCGGCCGCGATCGCGCGCCAGCGGTCCTCGCGCGGCTCGGGCGGACGCGGGCGCAGGCTGGCGCGCAGCACCGCGCCGGTCGCCTGTTCGAGGTTGCGCAGCGCCAGCGCGCGGATGCCGTACTTGCGGTGGATCACCTCGCCCTGCTCGGTCACGCGCAACACGCCGTCGACCGTGCCGCGCGGCGCGGCGATGATCGCGCGCTCGGTCTTGCCGCCGCCGCGGCTGACCGAGCCGCCACGGCCGTGGAAGAACACGATGCGCACGCCGGCCTGCTGCGAGAGTTCCAGCAGTTCGACCTGCGTGCGTTGCAGCGACCAGCGCGACGCGAGCAGACCGCCGTCCTTCGCGCTGTCGGAATAGCCGAGCATCACCGTCTGCTGTCCGCCGCGGGCGTCGAGATGGCGGCGGTACACCGGATCATCGAACAGCGCGCGCATCACCTCGGGCGCGGCGCGCAGATCGTCGATGGTCTCGAACAGCGGCGCGACGTCGAGCGGCACCTGGTCGTCTTCGACGCAGCCGGCGACGCGCGCCAGTGCCAGCACTGCCAATGCGTCGGCGGCGCTGCGGCTCATGCTGATGATGTACGGCCCGAACGCATGCGCGCCGTGGCTGCCGCGCAGCTCGCGCACCGCGCGCATGACGGCGAGCGTCGATTGCGCGCCGGCTGCGCCTGCGTTGGCGGCGGTCGTATCGTCGATCAGCGCGTGCAGGCGGTCGACGCGCTCGGTGACGGGACGTGCAGACCAGGCATCGTCGTGCAGCAGCGCCGCCAGCGCGGCGTCGTGCGTGCCGGAATCCTGGCGCAGGTCGAGCGTGGCGAGGTGGAAGCCGAAGGTGCGCACGCGCCACAGCACGCGCTGCAGCGCGAAGCGGCCGGCGTGCTCGCCGCGATGATGGCGCAGGCTGGCGTCGATGGCCTGGAGATCGGCGATGAGTTCGTCCGCGCCCGCATAGCCGCCATGTCCGCCCGACTGCGTCGCGGCCAGCCGCCCACGCATGAGGTTGATCAGCTGCCGGTACGGCATGTCGGTGAGCCGCGGGCTGAGCCGCGCCGCGACCTCGGGCAACAGCGCCGTGTATTCGGCGATGCGCGCCTCGATCGCGTCGTCCACGCCGATGCGGCCGCGGCTCTGGGTCAGGATCTCGCCCAGCGCGTGCAGGTCGTTGCGGTAGTTGTTGAGCACGCTCGTGCGCTGCGCCGCCAGCGCTGCGCGGATGGTGTCGGCGCCGACGTTCGGATTGCCGTCCATGTCGCCGCCGACCCACGTGCCGAAGCGCAGCAGCGGCGGCAGATCGATGCTCTCGCCGTACACGGTCTCGACCGCTTCGGCGAAGGCTTCGTAGAACACCGGCAGCGCGCGGAACAGCACCGAATGCAGGTAGAACCCGATGTGGTCGACCTCGTCCGACACCGTGGGCCGCTGCGGCGGCGCGTCGGCGGTCTGCCAGGTCGCGGTCAGCGCCTGGCGGATGCGCGCGGTGTCCGCGCCGCGTTCGGCCGGCGTGCGCTGGCGGTCGATGTCGGCGATCAGGCGCTCGACGATCGTGCGCTCCTTGAGCAGCAGCGCCCGGCGCATCGCCTCGGTCGGATGCGCAGTGAACACCGGCTCGATCCGCAGTCGCGGCAACAGCGCCTTCAACTCGTCGAGCGTCACGCCGTCATCGCGCAGCGACGCCAGCACCGCCGTGAGTCCACCCGGCTGCGGATCGTCGGTACGGCGCTGGTAATCGCGGCGGCGGCGGATGCGGTGTACGCGCTCGGCCAGGTTGACCGCGCCGAAGTAGGCGGTGAACGCGCGGACCAGCGCCGCGGCGTCTTCCAGCGGCACCGCGGCGAGCCGATCGGCCAGTTCGTCGATGCCCTCGCCGCGCTCGCGGCGGGCGATCGCGGCGCGGCGCACCGATTCGACTTGTTCCAGCAGTTCGGCCGACACCTGCTCGGCCAGCATCTCGCCGACCATGGCACCCAGCCGCCGCACGTCGTCGCGCAGCAGGGTGTCGGTCCCGGCGAATTCGAGAGTCTCGCGGACGCGCATCGTGGGGCTCGCAGTGGGGGTGCGAACCTCCGAGGGTACACAAACCCGGGCATCCCCGGCGATGTATTCGTGTGCAGGTGTCGGGTGTCCTGCCGGCGACGCCGCCCTTAGTACGCGAACTCGCGGAACACGCGATCGATGTCGCCGCCCCAGGCGTCGCGGTAGAGGGCGAGCTTGCGGTCGGCGGCGGTTTCGCCGGATTCGGCGATGGCGGCGATCGGGTCGAGGTAGCGGGCTTCGTCGGTGCCGTTCGCGTCGAGGCGGGCGCGGCGGCGCAGGCCTTCGGCGGCGATCTTCACCGCTTCGCGGGCGAGGTCGCGGGCGGTGCCGTTGCGGAAGGGCAGGGCGAGCGCGTGCTTCGGCACGCCGTCGCGCAGGGCATGGCGTTCGGCGAGCGTGAAGTCCTTCACGAGGTCCCACGCGGCATCGAGCGCGGTTTCGTCGTACAGCAGGCCGACCCAGAACGCCGGCAGCGCGCACAGGCGATCGAGCGGGCCGCTGTCGGCGCCGCGCATCTCGAGGTACTTCTTCAGCCGCACCTCGGGGAAGGCGGTGGTCATGTGGTCGGACCAGTCACGCAGCGTCGGCAGCGCGCCGGGCAGCGCGGGCAGCTTGCCGGCGAGGAAGTCGCGGAAGCTCTGGCCGCTGGCGTCGACGTATTCGCCGTTGCGGTACGAGAAGTACATCGGCACGTCGAGCAGGTAGTCGACGTAGCGCTCGTAACCGAAGCCGTCCTCGAACACGAAGTCGAGCATGCCGGTGCGGCCGGCGTCGGTGTCGGTCCAGATGTGCGAACGGTAGCTGCGGTAGCCGTTCGGCTTGCCTTCGGTGAACGGCGAATCGGCGAACAGCGCGGTCGCGATCGGCTGCAGCGCGAGCGACACGCGGAACTTCTTCGCCATGTCCGCTTCGCTGGCGTAATCGAGGTTGACCTGCACCGTGCAGGTGCGGGTCATCATGTCGAGACCGAGGCTGCCGACCTTCGGCATGTAGGCGCGCATGATCTTGTAGCGGCCCTTCGGCATCCACGGCATCTCGTCGCGGCGCCATTTCGGCTGGAAGCCCATGCCGAGGAAGCCCAGGCCCATCGGTTCGGCGACGGCCTTCACTTCGTCGAGGTGGGTCGCGATCTCGTCGTGCGTCTGGTGGATGGTCTCCAGCGGCGCGCCGGAGAGCTCGAGCTGGCCGGCCGGTTCCAGCGTGACCGATGCACTGTCGCGGGTCAGCGCGATGGTGCGGCCGTGTTCCGGCGCGGGCGTCCAGCCGAAGCGGGTCATGCCGTCGAGCAGCGCCTCGATGCCGCGATCGCCGTCGAAGGTCGGGGCGCGCAGGTCGTCGGTGCGGAAGCCGAACTTTTCGTGCTCGGTGCCGATGCGCCAGTCGGCCCTGGGTTTCTCGCCGGAGGCGAGGGTCGCCACCAGTTGGTCGCGGTCGGTGACGGGCGTATCGGCGACGTGGCTGGGACTGGACATCGGGGCTTCCATGAGGGGGACCGGCAACGGAGGCGGCAGTGCGGCCGGCCGTTGCGCGGCGATGACGGTTGGGCGAAATGGGGGCACTGCCCTACCATCGCAAGGACCGCACTATAGCCGTCCCCGACATGCGCATTGTCGCCCTGCTGCTTTTTCTGTGTTCCATCGACGCCGGGGCGCAGGCGCCCGCGCAGCGCCTGGAGCGGGGCAACGGACCGGAGCCGGCCACGCTGGATGCGCACCGCTGCCAGGAGGTCGCCTGCGGCAACATCCTGCGTGATCTGTACGAAGGACTGGTGACCGAGGATGCGGTCGGCCGGCTGATCCCGGGCATGGCCGAGCGCTGGGAGGTCTCGGCCGACGGTCGCACATGGACGTTCCACCTGCGCGCCGGCCTGCGCTGGAGCAACGGCGAGGCGCTGGATGCGCCGCAGATCGTCGCGAGTTTCCGCCGCGCCTTCGCGCCCGACACCGCGGCGCCGTTCGCCGAACAGTTCGATGCCGTGGTCGGCGCCAGGGCGGTGCAGGCCGGCGACGCGCCGTCGGAGCGTCTCGGCATCGACGCGCCCGATGCGCGCACCGTGCGCATCCGCACCACGCGCCGGGTGGCGATGCCGGCGCTGCTCACGCTGCCGATCGCGTTCCCCGTTTACCTGCCCGCGGTCGCGCGCGACGGCGCGCAGCACACGCGTCCCGGGCATCTGGTGAGCAACGGCGCGTACACGCTCGTTGCGTGGACGCCGCAGGCGAACCTCGTGGTCGCGAAGAACCGCTGGTTCCATGACGCAGCCGCGGTGCGCATTCCCGAAGTGCGTTTCCATGTCACCGAAGACGCCGCCGCGGAACTGCAGCGCTTCGCCGCGGGCGACCTCGACATCACCGAGACCGTGCCGCCGCAGCCGCTGCCGGCGCTGCGCGCACGCTTCGGCGATCGCCTGCGCATCTCGCCGTATCTCGGTGCGTTCTGGCTGGGATTGAATCTGACGAAGCCGCCGCTGCGCGATGCGCCCGCGCTGCGCGAAGCGCTGTCGCTGGCGGTGGATCGCGACCGGCTGACGCGCTCGATCACCGGCCTCGGTGAAACGCCGGCCTACGGCATCGTGCCGCCGGGCATTCCCGGCTATACGCCGGCCGCGCTGCCGTGGGCGGCGCAGACGCAGGCGTGGCGCGATGCGCGCGCGAAGGCGCTGTATCGCGCCGCGGGTTATTCCGAAGCCAATCCGCTGACGCTGGAGCTGCGTTACAACACGTCGACGCCGCATCGCCGGCTGGCGCTCGCGGTCGCGGCGATGTGGCGCGACACCCTCGGCGTGCGTGTGCGCCTGCGCAACGAGGAATGGAAGGTATTCGTGCAGAACCGCCGCCAGCGCGCGATCACGCAGGCGTTCCGCGGCGGCTGGATCGGCGACGTCGCCGATGCGCGCAACTTCCTGGTCGGCTTTTCCGGGGACGGCCCGCTGAACTGGCCGGGGTACGACGATGCGCACTACCGCACGCTGATCGCGAAGGCCGATGCCGCACGCAGCGAAGAGGCCCGCAACGCGTGGCTGCACGCCGCGGAGCTGCGGTTACTGAACGCGAACGCGGTAGTGCCGCTGTACTTCTACACCTCCAAGCATCTGGTCGCGCCGCGGGTGGCCGGCCATGCGCCGAACGCGCTGGACCGGCACGCCTCACGCTGGCTGTCGCTGCGGCCGGGCGCGGCAACGGAATGAGGCGGGCCGGGGGCGCTCGATCGAACCGGCAAATGACGTTCGCGCATGGAGCCGGCGAATGAGAATCGGCACCGGCGGCGGCCGGGCGCCCCGCAGTACACTGCGCGGATCGCGGCGCGTGCCGCCTGAACCGGAACAGGGGAGAACGCGATGCGTCGCAGTCATCGGGAAACCCATCGCACCGAGCACGTCGGCTGGCTGCGTGCCGCAGTGCTGGGCGCGAACGACGGCATCATCTCGATCGCCGGCCTGGTCGTCGGCGTGGCCGCCACCGGCGCCACGGCCGGTGCCGTGCTCGGCAGCGGCATCGCCGGCATCGTCGCCGGCGCGATGTCGATGGCCGCCGGCGAGTACGTTTCGGTGCAGTCGCAGGCCGACACCGAGACCGCGGACATCGCCAAGGAAACCCGCGAACTGGCCGAAGAGCCCGACCACGAGCTGCACGAGCTCACCCACATCTACATCGGCCGCGGCCTGACCCCGGACCTCGCGGCGCAGGTGGCGAAGCAGCTGACCGCGCACGACGCACTCGGCGCGCACCTGCGCGACGAACTCGGCATCACCGATGCGTTGCGCGCCCGGCCGCTGCAGGCGGCGCTGGCTTCGGCCGCGGCCTTCGCCTGCGGTGCCCTGTTGCCGATCGTCGCGGTGCTGCTGGCGCCGGCCGGCCGGATCGAGATCGTCACCGCGATCACCACGCTGGTCGCGCTGCTCGCCTCCGGTGCGCTGGCGGCGTGGGTGGGCGGGGCCTCGATCCCGCGCGGCGCCGCGCGCGTGGCGTTCTGGGGCGTGGCGGCGATGGGCGCCGCGGCGCTGATCGGCCGTCTGTTCCACGTCCAGGTCGGATGACGCCAGCCGCGTTCCGTCGCTTCGGCGTGCGTGCGGCCGAGGCGCTGCTGACGCTGTGGCTGCTGGCCACGCTGTGCTTCGTCCTGCTGCGCGCCGCGCCCGGTGGTCCGTTCGACAGCGAGAAGGCCGCGCCGCCGGAAGTGCAGGCCGCACTGGCCGCGCGCTACCGGCTGGATCGCCCGCTCGTCGCGCAGTACGGCGCGTGGCTGGGCGACGTGCTGCACGGCGATCTCGGCCCGTCGTTCCAGTATCCCGACTACACCGTCAACCAGCTCGTCGGCCAGGCACTGCCGGTGTCCGCGCTCAACGGCGCTCTGGCGCTGCTGCTGGCGCTGGCGCTGGGGGTCCCGCTCGGCACGTGGGCGGCGCTGCGCGCGGGCTCGTGGCTGGATCGCGCATTGATGCTGGTCGCGGGCCTCGGGCTGGCGGTGCCGAAATACGTCGTCGCGCCGCTGCTGGTGCTGCTGTTCGCGGTGACGCTGCACTGGCTGCCTGCGGGCGGTTGGGGCGAGCCCGCCAACCTCGTGCTGCCGGTGATCGCGCTGGCGCTGCCGAACCTCGCCTACTGCGCGCGCCTGACCCGCGCGTCGATGCTCGACGTGCTCGGCGCCGAGTACCTCGCCGCCGCCCGCGCCCGCGGCCTCTCCGAAGCACGGCTGCTGTTCGCCCATGCCCTGCGCCCGGCGCTGCTGCCGGTGGCGGCGTGGCTGTCGCCGGCGCTGATCAACATCGTCACCGGCTCGGCGGTGGTGGAGCAGGTGTTCGGCATCCCCGGCATGGGCCGGTTCTTCGTGCAGGGCGCGCTCAATCGCGACTACACGCTGGTGCTCGGCGTGGTGCTGGTGGTCGGCGCGCTGATCGTGCTGATCAACGCGCTGGTCGATGCGCTGCGGGCGTGGATGGATCCGAGGTTGCGGGGGCCAGGTTAGGCGGGCGTGACACGATCTAGAGCGTTGCGCTTTTCGGAAGTCGCGTGCGCAGCCGTTCGTACCGGTGGATCAAGGGCGCCAGATAGGGATCCTTGCGGTCCGCCAAGGCCAGGAAACGGTCGATCTCCTTGCCGGGATCCTTGCGCGTCCGCAGTTTCCATTCGGCCAGGGTCAGCCAGGCGTAGGCGGAGTCCGGAGACTGTTCGATCAGTTCTGCGGTACAAGCCCTTGCCGGCGTGAAGAACGGGTTGACCATCACTTGCTGTTCGAGGCAATTGCCAGCGTTCAGCGCATCCGTCGATTTCATGTCCACGTCTGCCGGCATCGGCTCGCCCGCGCCGTCGTGCTGCGCGATGAGGTTCGGAAGACGATAGACGCTGGCGAGCGAAGTCAGTCGGTATGGATTGAGCGCCAGTCGCTGGCGCTGGATGCGCAGCACATCATCGAAGCGACCGGTGCGTACAGCGTGGCCGTATCGCGTTTCCAGATGGGCGTCGTCGCGGGGCCAGAACCGATACGCCTGCGCCGCATAGGCGCTTGCGAGCAGGATGTTCCCTTGCTGGTAATAACCGTACGAGATCCGGCTCAACACCAGACTGTTGGGTGCGCGTGCCGCGATTTCATGCAACGCATCGACACGCGAACCGCTGGTTTCGGCGCGTGGACCGACCTTGTCCAGGTCGAGGCGCGTTTCGACAGAGGCCAGGGCGGCATTCGCTTGCCGGTATTTGGTGACATTCGCGCGCACGGCATCGCGGTCGAGTCTGCTGCCACCCCAGAGTGCACTTGCGCCACCGGCCCACGCGATGTTGAAAGCGTAGGAGGCGGGCGCGTTTTGCAGGCAGATATCGACGAGTTCTTCCCATGCTTCCTGGTCGCCGAGTAACTTGGCGGCGTCCGCGCCGAGGGCGCACGCGGGCGTCAGTCCCGGAAGTTTGCGAGCTGCGGTCCGCAGATGTTCCAGCGACGGTTTGCCGCGTTCGACGAAATACGCATCCTGACCCTCGGGGATTTCGCTCGCGTATGTGGTGCCTCGCGCCATCTGTGATTCGAAGAGTCCCTGCATGCCCACGGCGAGATGGGCATAGGGACTGTCCACGTCGCGGCGAAGCCACTCACGGGCCAGGTCGCCGGCCAGTCCGTACTGCGAGAAAATCCCGAAATCGGCGAACAGGCCGTCCTGGCGAACGCCGGCATCGGGGCCGGTTCCGACTTCCCGGAGGCGTGCCGCGTAGTACGCGTCGAGTGCTTGCGGGCCATCGGCAGCATCCAGACGGGATTCGATTTCGTCCAGCCCCAGCGACGGCGCCCGCAGGAAACCGCAACGGCTGGCGACGATCGTCTTGTCCCATGAAAGGCCCGGAATGTCGGGGTACTCGAGGCAGCGCTTCTGGTCGTCCTCGATCAGGTCCGCCTTCGCGGCGGCATCCAGATACGCGGGGACCCAGTCGGTGTTCGATGGCGCCGGCGCCTGTGCGGCGCCCTTGGGGTGGACGGCCGCCGTGGCGGTGTCCGTCGTCGTGTTCGATTGCCCGGTGCATGCGGGCAAGGCGAACGCGAGGGTCAGCAGGAAACGGGTCTTCATGCGGAAGTCCTTTCGGCGATGCATCGGTCCAGTGAAACGGGTTTTCACACCCCCAGCCACCCCGCCACCAGCGCCCGCAGTTCCTCCACGCCGGCTTTCGATTCGGCGGAGAAGGTCTGGGCGCTGACGGTGTCGCCGAAGGCGGCGGCGAGGTCGCGGCGGACGGCCAGCAGGGTGTTGCCGGCAGCGCCGCGGCCGAGTTTGTCGGCCTTGGTCAGCAGGGCGTGGACGGGCAGGCCGTTCTCGACCGCGAAGCCGATGATCTGCCGGTCGTAGTCCTTCAGCGGGTGGCGGATGTCCATCACCACCACCAGACCCTTCAGCGCCTGGCGGGTGCGGAAGTACTGGTCGATGAAGGCCTGCCAGTGGGCCTGGAGGTCCTTCGGCACCTTGGCGTAGCCGTAGCCGGGCAGATCGACGAGGTAACGGTCCTCGTGCGGCGGCAGCCCGAAGTAGACCAGCTGCTGGGTCCGGCCGGGCGTCTTGGAGACGCGGGCGAGGGCGTTCTGCTGGCACAGGGCGTTGAGCGCGCTGGATTTCCCGGCGTTGGAGCGACCGGCGAAGGCGACTTCGGCGCCCTGATCGGGCGGCAGCTGGCGCGGCGTGTGCGCCGCGAGCCGGTAGTCGGCGCGGGCGAAGGGGTTCGGGGGCATGGCCATCGGCATAGGATCGCACGGCCGGCGATCGGGCCGGTTTGACCCACCCCGGCGCCGCGACGATAATTTCACGGTTTCGGCCCGCCGCCGGCATCCGCCGGTCACGCGCCCCGTCCCTTGGAGTGTTGAGCATGCGTCACGCCCGTGCCTTCGGTCTTGCCGGTCTCGCGGTCTTCGCGGTGGCGGCGGCCGCCATCGCCCAGACCACCGTCACCCCCGCGCCCGACGCCGCGCCGGTCCAGACCGCGCCGCTGGATGCCGCGGCTGCGGCGGCCGAACTGGCCAAGGCCAAGGGCGGCGATCCGCAGGCCGGGGCCACCAAGGCCGGCGCCTGCGCCGCCTGCCACGGCCTGGACGGCAATTCGACCAATGCCGACCTCTACCCGCGCCTCGCCGGCCAGAGCGAGCGCTACATCGCGAACCAGCTGACCCTGTTCAAGAGCGGCCAGCGCGTGAACCCGATCATGCAGCCGTTCGCCGCCGCGCTCAGCGCGCAGGACATGCGCGACATCGGCGCCTATTTCGCCACCCAGGTCTCGGGCGCCGGCATCGCCGACGACACCGCGATCACCGACCCCAAGAGCCCGTACAACGGCATGAAGTTCTACGAGGTCGGCCAGAAGCTCTATCGCGGCGGTGACGCCGCCCGCGGCATCCCGGCCTGCACTGCCTGCCATGGCCCCGCCGGCGCCGGCAACCCGGGCCCGGCCTACCCGCACGTCGGTGGCCAGCAGAGCTGGTACACCGCCCGCCGCCTGCAGGAGTACCGCACCGGCGAGACCACCGTGCAGGACAAGACCCTGTACAACGTGATGGCCACCGTGGCCGCCCCGCTGACCGACGAAGAGATCCAGGCGCTGTCCAGCTACATGCAGGGCCTGCATCCGCGCGCCGCCGAAGCCGCGGCCGCCGGCGCGAAGAAGGGCTGAGCCGCCGGGCGATGCCCGCCCGCGCCGCCCGCAGGGGCACGCCCGCACAGGAACGCCGGCACGGAGAGACTCCGGGCCGGCGTTCGCGTTTCCAGAGATCCCGTCGCATTTCCCATCGCAGGATGCCGTCCATGCCGCGTTTCTTCGCCTGGTTGCTGCTGTTGATCCTTCCACTGACCGCCTGCGCGCAGGCGCCGGCCGGGCCGCCGAAGGCCGGCGTCGACTACGAGGTGCTGGAGCAGGGGCAGCGCTGGCAGCGCGCGCCCGACGGCCGCATCGAGGTGGCCGAGGTCTTCGCCTACTGGTGCCCGCACTGCGCCCATTTCCAGCCGATGGTGGATGCATGGAAGCGGACCAAGCCGGCCGACGTCGATTTCGTCTACGTGCCCGCCGGTTTCGATCCCGACGACAGCTACGCCAAGGCCTTCTTCGCCGCCGACAGCGTCAAGGCCGTGCCGAAACTGCACCAGGCGCTGTTCGACGCCATCCACGAGGACGGGACGCTGCCGCGCAGCAACGCCAGCGTGGGCGAAGTGGGAACCTGGTTCGGGCAGCATGGTCTGAACGCGGCGAAGATGACGGCGCTGATGCAGTCGAAGGACGTCGCCGCGCGCATCGCCCGTTCCAAGGCCTTCATGATCGCCAACCAGGTCAGCGGCACGCCGACCCTGGTGGTCAACGGCAAGTACGTGGTGCGCACACCCCGCCTGGAAGACCGCATGCGCGTCGTCGACGCCCTCATCGCCATGGAACGCGCCGCGGCCGCCGCGCCGCGCTGATGCCGCCCCGGATTACGACTGGAGACACACGAATGAAGCGACACCTGATCCTCGCGCTGCTGGCCGCCCTCGCGCTGACCGCCTGCGGTGGCGACAAGCCGGCCGAGACCGCCGCGCCCGCCGACACCGCCGCCGTGACCCCGGCGCCGGCCGATGATGCCGCCACGATGGCCGCCGCCGAGGCTGCCGCCAAGGCCGCGAACGACCCGAACGCTGCCGCCCAGGCCGCCGCCACGCCGGCGCAGGATCCCGCCGCCGCCGCCCCGGCCGCCTCGGGCGAGGCGATCCCGGGCCTGAAGCTCGGCACCGACTACGAGCTGATCAAGAACGGCCAGCCGTTCGACCCGCTGGACGGCAAGGTCGAGGTGGTGGAAGTCTTCAACTTCGTCTGCCCGGCCTGCTACGCCTTCCAGCCGGCGCTGTCGAAGTGGGAGAAGACGCTGCCGCCGCAGGTGCGCTTCACCTACGTCCCGGCCGCGTTCGGCCCGAAGTGGGACCAGTACGTGCGCGCCTTCTACGCCGCGCAGCTGATGGGCATCGAGGCCAAGTCGCACACCGGCATCTACGACGCGATCCACCTGGAGAACAAGCTCCAGGGCGAGCGCGCCGAGGACAGCGACGAGGCCATCGCCGCGGTCTACGCGAAGCTCGGCGGCGTCGACGCCCGCCAGTTCGCGGCCAACATGAAGAGCTTCGCGGTGATGGCGAAGTTCAACAAGGCCAAGCAGTACATCGTGCAGCAGCAGGTCAACGGCACGCCGACGCTGATGGTCAACGGCAAGTACCGCGTGACCGGCGGCCGCACCCCGGAAGACCGCATGCACATCGTCGACCTTCTGATCGCGCACGAAGCCGCCCAGGGCGGCCAGCGCTGAGCCCGGACGGGCCGGCCGCGATGGAGCACCCGCAGGCGGCGGTCGATCGCCCCGCCGCCGCGGACGTCCCGCGGCGGCTGCGGCTGCTGAGCGCGAACATCCAGGCGGGCAACACCACCCGCCGCTACACCGACTACGCGACCCGCAGCTGGTCGCACGTGATCCCGCTGGGCAAGCGCGCCTCGCTGGACGCCATCGCCGCACTGGCCGCCGACCACGACATCGTCGGCCTGCAGGAGAGCGACCCGGGCAGCTGGCGGTCCGGGTTCACCAACCAGACCCATTACCTCGCCGAGCGCGCGGGCTTCGATTTCTGGAGCCACCAGCCCAACCGCCGCGTCGGCCGGGTCGCGTCCAGTGCCAACGCCTTGCTGTCCCGGTTCGAACCGGTGGCGGTCGAGGACCATGCGCTGCCGGGCCGGATCTCCGGCCGCGGGGTGCTGATCGCCCGTTTCGGCCGTGCCGCCGACAGCCTGACGATCGCCGTGGCCCACTTGTCGCTGGGAGCCGGCTCGCGTCGCTCGCAGCTCGCCTTCATCGGCGAACTGCTGCAGGACCATCCGCACTCGGTGCTGATGGGCGACTTCAACTGCACCGTCGACCAGCCGGAGATGGCGGTGCTGTTCCAGCGCACCCGGCTGCAACCGCCGGCCTGCGCCGTGCACACCTTCCCCAGCTGGCGCCCGCAGCGCGCGATCGACCACATCCTGGTCGGCGAGGGCCTGTCCTGCGCCGGCATGCGTGCCGTCCCGGCCGCGGGGTCGGACCATCTGGCGCTGTCGGTGGAGCTGGGGCTGCCCGGCGGCGTGCTCGGCTGAACGGCGCCGGTCGCGGCCCCGCCTGATGGCGGGTCGGCGATGTTGATCCGGGTCAAGGCGGCCGCGCGCGCCTCCGCCTAGGCTGCCGGCCATGATCCCTGCACTCGCCTTCGACGCCGACCTGCTGCGCCGCTACGACCGGCCCGGGCCCCGCTACACGTCGTATCCGACCGCGCCGCAGTTCGATGCCGGCTTCGGCCCGGAAGCCTTGCAACGGGCGATCCGCGACAGCAACGGCGACCCGATCCCGCGCCGGCTGTCGCTGTACGTGCACGTGCCGTTCTGCCTCAGCCCGTGCTTCTACTGCGGCTGCAACCGGGTGATCACCCGCGACAAGTCCCGCGCCGACGCCTACCTCACCCACCTGTGCCGCGAGATCGCGGCGGTGGCGCCGCTGTTCGACCGCGACCGCGAAGTGATCCAGCTGCACTTCGGCGGCGGCACCCCGAACTTCCTCAGCCCGACCCAGCTGCGCTGCACGGTCGACGTGCTCAAGCGCCACTTCCGCTTCAGCGACGCCGACGACCGCGACATCTCGATCGAGCTGGATCCGCGCACGGTGCTGCCGGCCGACATCGCCGAGCTGTCGCTGGCCGGCTTCAACCGCGCCAGCCTCGGCGTGCAGGATTTCGACCCCGCGGTGCAGGAGGCGGTCAACCGCATCCAGGGCGTGGAGCAGACCCGCGCCGTGGTCGACGCCTGCCGCAGCCACGGCTTCCGCTCGGTCAACATCGACCTGATCTACGGCCTGCCCAACCAGACCCTCGCCGGCTTCCGGCGCACGCTGGACACGGTGATCGCGATGCGCCCGGACCGGCTGGCGGTCTACAGCTACGCGCACCTGCCGGACCTGTTCAAGGCGCAGCGCCAGCTCGACGCCAGCCTGCTGCCCGACGCCGAGACCAAGCTCGCGTTGCTGCAGCTGGCGATCGAGACCCTGACCGACGCCGGTTACGTCTACATCGGCATGGACCACTTCGCGCTGCCCGACGACGAACTGGCGCAGGCGCAGGCCCGCGGTGGCCTGCACCGAAACTTCATGGGCTACACCACCCACGCCGACAGCGACCTGATCGGTTTCGGCGTGAGCGCGATCAGCCACATCGGCGAGAGCTACAGCCAGAACCCGCGCGACCTGCCGTCGTGGCAGACCGCGCTGGACGAAGGCCGCCTGCCGGTGTTCCGCGGCATGTTCCTCAGCGACGACGACGCGCTGCGCGCCGACCTGATCCAGGGCCTGATGTGCCAGGGCGAGATCCCGGTGTCCGCGCTGGAACGCCGCTACGGCATCGACTTCCGCGACTACTTCGCCGACGCCATCCAGCGGCTGGCGCCGCTGCAGGAAGATGGCCTCGTCGTCGTCGGCCAGGACCGCATCGCGGCCACGTCCCGCGGCCGCATGCTCCTGCGCAACATCGCGATGTGCTTCGACGCCTACCTCAACCGCCCCGCCGAGGCCCCGCGGTTCTCGAAGGCGATCTGAGCGCCGAAGCCGGTCGCGACACGGCGGCGGCTCAGAACCGCAGCCGCACGCCTGCGACGAGTCGCGTCTCGCCGGTCGCTTCGCCGTCCGCGCGGCGCAGGTCGGCAGTGGCGCCGAACGTCTCCGTGCGCACGACGCCGACGTACGGCGCGAAGCGGCGGTCGATCTCGTAGCGCAGGCGCAGGCCGCCCTCGATCGACGACATGCCGGCGCCGAGGCCGCGGGCGCGGTCGTCGCGTGCCTGCCAGTTCGCTTCGATGCGCGGCTCCAGCACCAGGCGATTGGTCAGCAGCAGCGTGTACGCCGCTTCGGCGCGCGCGGACACGCGGCCGTCGGTGTCGAGATAGCCGGTCGCCTCGATCTCGAACTTGCCCGGCGCGATGCCGCTGATGCCGAAGGCGGCGGCGGTGCGCGACGGTCCGGGGCCGAACGTGCGGCGAACGCCCGCCTGCACATCCCACCAGCGCGCGACGGGGCGGCCGTAGAGCACTTCGAGATCGGCGTCGGCGAGTCTGCCGCCTTCGCGTTCGCCCTCGCTGCGCAGCCACAGACGATGTTCGTCGCTGCCGATCCAGCCCTTCACGCCCCACGCTTCGCCGCCGGCGCCGTCGTTCCAGCGTTCGAGGCGATCGACCATCAGGAACGCGAACACGGTGCGCCCGTGTTCGTGGCCATGCCCGGGCGACACGGCGGCGGCGCGATCTGCGTCGGTGATCGGCGGAATGGGCGTCTTCGGCGCCTGCGTGTCGGCGGTCGACGGTGGCGCGTCCGCGGTGTCGCGCTTCGGCGCATCGGTCGGCGGCATCGCGTGCATGGCGTGGCCCGCGTGCGCGTCGTGCGCGGGGTCCTGCGCATGCGCAGGCAGCGTGCAGGCGAACGCGAGCGCGCAGGCGAGGCGGGTGATGCGGGTGAAGGGATTCATGCGCGACCCTCCTCGACGCGCACTTCGCGCATCATCCCGGCTTCCATGTGGTAAAGCAGGTGGCAGTGGTAGGCCCAGCGGCCGAGCGCGTCGGCGCGCACGCGGTAGCTGCGCTTCGTGCCCGGCGGCATGTCGACGGTGTGCTTGCGCACGAGGAACTCGCCGCGTTCGTCCTCGAGATCGCTCCACATGCCGTGCAGGTGGATCGGATGCGTCATCATCGTGTCGTTCACCAGCACGATGCGCAGGCGCTCGCCGTAGTTCAGGCGCAGCGGTTCGGCCTTCGCGAACGGTTCGCCGTCGAAGCTCCAGGCGAAGCGCTCCATGTGGCCGGTGAGGTGCAGTTCGATCGTGCGGCCGGGATCGCGACCGTCGGGATCGTCGAAGCGGCTGCGCAGCATCGAATAGCTCAGCACCTTGCGGCCGTTGCCGCGCAGGCCGATGCCCGGGTCGTCGAGTTTCGGCGTCGGCGCCATCGTCTGCATGTCGACCAGCGGATTGCCGCGTTCGCTGGCGGGATGCGCCTGCATGCCGCCGTCATGCGCCATGCCGTCGTGCTGCATGCCGGGCATCGCGGCCATGTCGTGCGCCATCGCGCCGTGGTCCATGCCCGGCATCGAACCCTGCATCGATCCCTGCATGTTGGCGCCGCAGCCGCCTTCCATGCCCTTCATCGGCGCCATCGCGTGGCTGCCGCCGTGCGCCGTGCCGTCATGTCCCATGCCGCCGTGGCCCATGTCGGCCATCGACAGGATCGGCCGCGGATCGATCGGCGGCACCGGCGCGCGCAGGCCTTCGCGCACCGCCAGCGTGCCGGTGATGCAGCCGGTGCGGCCGAGGTCCTGCGCGAAGAGCGTGAACGCGTCCTGCCCCGACGGCGTCACCAGCACGTCGAAGGTCTCGGCCACCGCGATCCGGAATTCGTCGACCGTCACCGGATGCACCGGCTGGCCGTCGGCGGCGATCACCGTCATCGACAGGCCCGGGATGCGCACGTCGAAGTGGGTCATCGCCGAGCCGTTGATGAAGCGCAGCCGCACCGTCTCGCCCGGCGCGAACAGACCGGTCCAGTTGCCCAGCGCGGTCGTGCCGTTCATCAGGTAGGTGTAGGTGTGCGCGTTGACGTCGGACAGGTCGGTCGGCGTCATCCGCATCGCGCCCCAGGCGCGGCGGTCGCGCAGCGTCGCGGCCAGGCCGTCGCGCTGCGCGTCGCGGGCGAAATCGCCGACGGTGCGGCGGTAGACATTGTCGTGGCCGGGCATGGTCTTCAGTCGCGCGAACAGCGCGTCGGCCGACAGGTCGGTCCAGTCGCTGAGCAGCACCACGTGGTCGCGCTGGTACGCGAACGGCTCGGGCTCGGCGGGATCGATGATCAGCGCGCCGTAGAGACCCGCCTGTTCCTGGAAGCCGGAATGGCTGTGGTACCAGTAGGTGCCGGACTGCTTCAGCGTGAAGCGGTAGCGGTAGGTCTCGCCCGGCGCGATGCCGTCGAAACTCATGCCCGGCACGCCGTCCATGTTCGCCGGCAGCAGGATGCCGTGCCAGTGGATCGACGTGGCGCGGGCGTGCGCGCCGCCGGCCGGCAGCGCGTTGCGCACGCGCAGTTCGACGGTGGCGCCCTCGCGCAGGCGCAGCACCGGCGCGGGGATCGAGCCGTTGACCGCGACGCCGGGGCGCACCCGGCCGGTGAAGTTCACGGGCAGCTCGCCGATCGAGAGATCGAAGTCGGTGCCGGCGAGGACGGGCACGCGCGGCGCGGCGAAGCCCGTGTGCGGCCAGCCGAACGCGGCGAGCACGCCGCCGCCGGCGAGGCCCTGGACGAAGCGGCGACGCAGGCGGTCGCCGGGAAGATCGCGGGGAGGAGAGGAAGACATGGGAACGCTCCGGAGCGACCGCATCGCGCGGCCGCGGCAGGACGGGATCGTGCATCGCGGACGCCGCGTGGCGTGCGGCTCGATGCAGGGACGGCGATCGGGTCAGGCCCGGATGGGCGGTCGCAGCGGCAGCGGCAGCGCCGGTGGCGCGTGGGGAAGCATCGGCGCGTGGGCGACGACGGCGTGCGCGGGCACGGCGGCGAGGCTCGGCGGCGCGGGCGGCAGGGTGCCGGCAGCGTGGGTCATGCAGATGCAGTGGTCGTCGCAGGCCTTGGGTGTGCCATGCGGCGGCATCGGGTGCCCGTCGGGCGCGGGCATGTCGTGTGCGTGCAGGGCGTCGGACGACGGCATCGGCATCGCGCCGTCGTGGCAGGGCATCGCCTCCGGGGCGACCGCCTGCGTCGCGTGGCCGCAGCAGGCGCCGCGGGTGCCCGCCCAGGCCGCGCCGACGCCGTTCACGACCAGCGCGAGGCAGAGCAGGACGTGCAGCAGCAGCGAGCGGACGGGCATCGGCGCAGTGTAGTCGGGTTCAACCGGTGGCGGTCACGGTCGGGTAGCCCGCGGTCACGATCGCCGCGGCCACCTGCTCCGCCGGCAGGCCGGTCTGCACATCGACGCTGCGGGCCGCCAGATCCACCGCGACCTGCGCCGCGGGATCCAGCGCCTGCACGGCGCGAGTGATGGCACGGACGCAGTGTCCGCAGGTCATGCCGTCGACGGTGAAGCGCATGGGCGGGGCTCCGGATGGCCAGCGGCGTGCCGGCAGCGCGCAGTCTCGGGCTTCCCCCTGCGGGAAGGTCAAGCGCGGCCATGCGACGACGGACGCTTGACCTTGCCCCGCGGGGAAGGTCGATGCTGGCGTCGTCGTCACCATGCACACGTTTCCCGGAGCCGCTCCATGTCCCCGTCGCCTGCCGCCGCCCCTGCCGATCGCCTGCGTTTCCCGGTGCGCGGCATGACCTGCGCCTCGTGCGCGGGACGGATCGAACGCGCGCTGGCCGCGGTGCCGGGCGTGGCCGCGGCCACGGTGAACCTCGCCAGCGAGACCGCCGACGTGCGCGGCGACGCACTCGACGCAGGCGCGCTCGCCGCCGCAGTCGCCGATACGGGTTACGCGACGGGCGCGCTGGATCTCGCCTTCGACATCGACGGCATGACCTGCGCGTCCTGCGTCGGCCGCGTGGAACGCGCGCTGCGCGCGGTGCCGGGCGTGACCGCGGCGACGGCGAACCTCGCCACCGAACGCGCGACCGCGACCGTGCTGGCCGATCCCGCCGATGCGGACGCCGTCGCCGCGCGGCTGATCGACGCATTGGCGGCCGCCGGTTATCCCGCGCGCCGGCACGTGGAGGGCGCGCCCGCGCCGATCGCGCCGGCCTCGCGCTTCGACGCCGAAACGTGGCGGCTGCTGATCGCCGCCACGCTCGCGCTGCCGCTGGTCGCACCGATGCTGGCGCTGCCGTTCGGCCGCCACGTGATGCTGCCGGGCTGGGTGCAGTGGGCGCTGGCGACGCCGGTGCAGCTGTGGCTCGGGCTGCGCTTCTACCGCGCCGGTTGGCGCGCGCTGCGCGCGGGTACCGGCAACATGGACCTGCTGGTGGCGCTGGGCACCAGCGCGGCCTACGGGCTCAGCGTCTTCCACCTGCTGCAGCCGGTGCCGCACCACGGCCTGCGACCGCTGTATTTCGAGGCCTCGGCCGCGGTGATCGCGCTGGTGCTGTTCGGCAAATGGCTGGAAGCCCGCGCACGCCGCCGCGCCGGCGAGGCGATCCGCGCGCTGCAGGCGCTGCGCCCGGCGCGTGCGCGCGTGCGCCGCGATGGCGTCGAGCGCGAACTGCCGTTGGCCGAGGTGCGCGTCGACGACGTCGTCGCGGTGCGGCCGGGCGAACGCTTCCCGGTCGACGGCGAGGTGATCGAAGGCCGCACCCATGCCGACGAGGCGCTGGTCACCGGCGAATCGCTGCCGGTCGCGAAACAGCCGGGCGACCGCGTGATCGGCGGCGCGATCAACGGCGAGGGCGCAGTGACGCTGCGCACCGTCGCGGTGGGCGCCGAAAGCGCGCTGGCGCGGATCGTGCGGCTGGTCGAGGACGCGCAGGTCGCGAAGCCGCCGATCCAGCGCCTCGTCGACCGCGTCAGCGCGGTGTTCGTGCCGACGGTGGTCGTGCTCGCGCTGCTGACGCTGCTCGGCTGGGGCGTGGCGACCGACGACTGGAGCCGCGCGACGCTGAACGCGGTCGCGGTGCTGGTGATCGCGTGTCCGTGCGCACTCGGGCTGGCGACGCCCGCGGCGGTGATGGCCGGCACCGGCGTCGCCGCGCGTGCCGGCATCCTGGTGCGCGATGCCGAGGCGCTGGAGCGTGCACGCGCCGTGCGGATCGTCGTGTTCGACAAGACCGGCACGCTGACCGAAGGCCGGCCGACGCTGGACGCGCTGGTCGCGGCCGACGGCGACGACGTGGCGCTGTGCGCGCTTGCCGCCGCCTTGCAGGCCGGCAGCGAGCATCCGCTGGCGAAGGCGGTGCTGGCCGCGCACGGCGATGCGGCGCGTCCGACCGCGACCGACGTGCAGGCGGTGCCCGGCCGCGGCGTGCGCGGCACGGTCCATGACGGCACGAGCGAGGGCCGCGTGATGCTGCTCGGCAGCGCGCGGCTGCTGGCGGAGGCGGGCATCGACACCGCGACGCTCTCCGCGCGTGCAGACGCGCTCGCCGCCGATGGCTGCACGGTGTCGTGGCTGGGGGTCGTGGGGCCCGCCGGCGGCACCGCGCGCGGGCTGCTGGCGTTTCGCGATCGCCCGCGTGCCGGTGCCGCGGAGGCCGTGGCGCGGCTGCGCGCACGCGGCCTGCGCACCGTGCTGCTGTCGGGCGACAACGCCGGCGCGGCGGCGGCCGTCGCGGCCGCGGTCGGCATCGACGAGGTCCACGCCGAGGCGTTGCCGGCGCGCAAGGTCGAGGTGGTGCGCGCGCTCGCGGCGCAGGCACCGGTGGCGATGGTCGGCGACGGCATCAACGATGCGCCGGCGCTGGCTGCTGCCGACGTCGGCATCGCGATGGGCGGCGGCACCGACGTCGCGCTGGAGGCCGCGGGCATCGCGCTGATGCGGCCCGATCCGCGCCTGGTCGCGGCTGCGCTCGACATCTCCGACCGCACGGTGCGGAAGATCCGCCAGAATCTGTTCTGGGCGTTCGCCTACAACGTCGTCGGCATCCCGCTCGCCGCGGCCGGGCTGCTCGATCCGGTGATCGCCGGCGCGGCGATGGCGTTCTCGTCGGTGAGCGTGGTGTCGAACGCCCTGCTGCTGCGGCGCTGGTCGCCGCAGGCGGACTGATCCGGGAGAGCACGCGATGACGACATCTGCCTCACGCCCCTGCGGCCATGCCGCGCCGGCCGCCGCCGTCGATCCGGTGCGGATCGGCGAGGCCGCGCGCCTCACCGGCGTCAGCGCCAAGCGCATCCGCCATTACGAGGAAGACGGCCTGCTGCCCGACACCGGCCGTTCGCAGGCCGGCTACCGGCTGTACGGCGAGGCCGACCTGCATCGGCTGCGGTTCATCGGCCGCGCGCGCGACCTCGGGTTCTCGATGAAGCAGATCGCGACGCTGCTCGGGCTGTGGGACGACCGCGGTCGCGCCAGCGCCGACGTGCGCGCGCTCGCGCTGGCGCAGGCCGACGCGCTGCGCGCGCGGATCGCGGAAATGGAGGCGATGCGGCGCACGCTGGAAGACCTCGCCGCGCGCTGCCACGGCGACGATCGGCCCGACTGCCCGATCCTCGACACGCTCGCCCGCGACGACGCGTCGGTGCGCTGAGACGTCTCAATCCTTCGACAGGTGCGCCAGCGCCGCGGTCGAGGCCTCGCGGTCGTTGTCGTCGAACGGCACGATCTCCAGCGACGTGACGGTGCCGGGATCGAGGCAGCGCGCGTTGACGCTCCAGCCGTCGGGATGGCTGCGCGGCACGTAGAAGCCCTTCACGCCGCAGTGGCGGCAGAACAGATGCCGCGCGGTGCCGGTATTGAAGCGGTATTCGGTCAGGTCGTCAGCGCCGGACACCAGGCGGAAGCGCGAGGCCGGCACGATCACGTGCAGGAAGCCGGTCTTGCGGCACATCGAGCAATTGCAGTCCAGCGCCTGCAGCGCCGCGGGCGCATCGATCTCGAAGCGCACGCGGCCGCAGTGGCAGCCGCCGTGGTGGGTGATGCGGCCGTCGTCCATCGTTCAGTGGCCGCCGTGCTTGCCCTTGCCGTGGCCCTGCCCCCGGCCGTGATCGCTGTTGCCGGGGCCGTGGTCGTCGTCGCCGCGACCGGGTGCGTTGCCGCGGCCATGGTCGTCGTCGTGCTTCGGCCCGCGACCGCGGCCGGGGAAATCGCGCTGCAGCTGCGCGTCCAGATCGATCGGGCGGCCCCAGCGATCGTAGCTCGGCACGAAGCCGCGCTTGAGCTGGTGGAACTGCGCCGAACCCGGCTTGATGCCGAGCCGCTTCGCGACCGCGCCCCAGCCCTGCGCATGGTCGCGTTCCCACACTTCGACCACGTAGCGGCACGGCCGTCCGATGAGCTGTGCCAGCGCGCAGGCGTAGTAGATGTCACCCGGCGCCCAGTGGCGCGCGAGCAGGTCGACCACCAGATCGCGCGGCGCGGCGCGGTAGCGGACCATCTCGTCGACGAACGGGTCGCGGTAGCGGCTGCCGTAACGGTTCATGTCGCCCAGCGTCACGTCGATCCAGGTGTCGCCGCTGCGCGGGTTCCAGCCGAAGGTGAAGGTCTGAGCGGAGGCGGTGCCCGCGGCGAGGCCGGCGGACAGCAGGGCGGTGGCGAGCAGGATGCGCATGGCGATCTCCGTCGAAGGGGATGTCGAAGCGGGAACCGGATGATCGGCCGCGGGGCCGGTGGCGTCCAGCGACGGCAGTCCGGAAATGCGAGGCCCGACACGCCGACGCCGCGGAACAGGTCCGCGGCGTCGGGTGGGATTCATGCATCAGTGGAGGGGTCAGTCGCGCCAGCGACCGGGGCGATCGCGGTCGTGGTCATGATCGCGACGGTCGTAGCGATCGCCATAGCGGTCATCGCGGTCATGGCGGCGGTCGTAGCGCGGGTCGTAGTACTCGGCGCGGCAGCGGCCGCGGCTGTCGCAGATCTGGCGCATGTAGCGGCCGTCGCGAACGCGGTGGTAACCGTAGGCGTTGCCGTAGGGCGGGCCGTAGCGGTCGTCGTAATCGCGCGGCACGTGGCGGTAGTACACCGGGCGGCCGCGGTAATCGCGTTCGACGATCAGCCGGTCGTCGTAGCCGTAACGGCCGTAGCGGTAATACGGCTGGCCGTTGCGGAACACGACGTCGCCCAGATCGACGATCACGCGCACCAGCGGGTCGGCGGCATGCGCGGGAGCGGGCAGGGCCGCGCCGGCGGCCAGGGTGGCGGCGAGGGCGGCGGGGGCGAGCCAGCGGGCGAGGGAAGACATGGTGGAATCTCCGGCCGACCGCGACATTGCGGTCGAGGGTGACGATGCCGAGGCGGCGGTGAACGCCGTTTTAATCTTTCCGGGCGCCGGCCGGCAACGTTCAGCCGGCTGCCAGCGAGCGGATCGCCTCGACCAGCCCGTCCGGGCCGTCGACGGTACGCAGGCGCTCGGTGGCGGTGGGCGGCGCGGCCTCGGTCTCGTGCGCCCAGGTCACGTGGTAGGGCATGTGCACGCCGCAGCCGCCGAGTTCCAGCACCGGCACGATGTCCGAACGCAGCGAGTTGCCGATCATCGCGAACTGCGCCGGCGCCAGGCCGAATTCCTCGAACAGCCGCGCGTAGGTCGCGGTGTCCTTCTCGCTGACGATCTCGATGCGGCGGAACAGGTCGGCCAGGCCCGACTCGCGGACCTTGGCTTCCTGGTGGAACAGGTCGCCCTTGGTGATCAGCACCACCGGCCGCTCGCGGGCGATGGCCTCCACCGCCGCGCGGATGCCCGGCAGCAGTTCCACCGGATGCTGCAGCACCGACTTGCCGATCTCGACGATGCGGTGCAGGTCGCGCGCCGAGATGCGTGCGTCGGTGATTGCGATCGCGGCTTCGATCATCGACAGCGTCATGCCCTTGGCGCCGTAGCCGAACAGCGCGATGTTCTGCTTCTCGACCGCGTACAGCCGGTCGTGGGCGTCGTCGAGATCGACGTAGCCGCCGACGATGCGTTCGAATCCGGCCTGGGCGTCGCGGTAGTAGTCCTCGCTGCGCCAGAGGGTGTCGTCGGCGTCGAAGCCGACCAGTCGGAGATCGCGGGTCATGCGCGCAGTATGCCGGGCCGCGCGCCGCGGGTCAGGCGCCATCGGTCACGGCTCGGGAGCTGCCCTTCTCGCGTGCAGGCACGGCCGGTGCGGGCGCGGTGGCGGGCGGCGGCACCGGCACGGCATCGGCCGGGCGCAGCGGCGGCGGCGACAGCGCCGCGTGGTAGGCCTGGTACAGCGCCTGCACCTTTTCGAGGTAGTCCCGGGTTTCCGCATAGGGCGGCACGCCGTTGTAGCGCGCCACCGCGCCGGGGCCGGCGTTGTAGGCGGCGAGTGCCAGCGCCGGGTCGTTGCGGTAGCGCTTGAGCAGCGCGCGGAAGTGGCGCGCACCGGCCTCGATCGACTGCGCCGGCGCGAACGGATCGGTCACGCCCAGTTCGGCGGCGACCTCCGGCATCAACTGCATCACGCCCTGCGCGCCCTTCGGCGACACCGCTTTCTCGTCGAAGCCGCTCTCGACGTGCGCGATCGCGCGCAGCCACGCATCCTCGACGCCGGTCTTCTTCGCCACCGCGCGGAACACGCGCGCATGCCGGTCCAGCTGCGGCTTGCCGACGGTGCCCAGGCCTTCGTGCGCCGGTTCGCCCGGCGGCGTGGCGACGGTGAATTTCAGGTACACCCGCGACCCGGGCAGGTTGCGGGTGCCGTAGACGAGCTTGCCGTCCTGCTCGCGTTCGTAGAGCGTGCCGCTGAACACGCCCATCTCGCCCCACAGGTTGGGCGTCTGCACGGCGTCGTCGGGAATCTCCTTCGCCTCGCACTTCGAGCCGGGTTCCGGCGCGGTGGAGAGGCTCACCGTGCGTTCGCGCACGCAGCGGTAGATCGTGCGCGCCTCGGCTGGCATCGCGATGATGGCCGACAGCAGCGCGAGCAGGGACGTGGTGCGAAACGACCGCATCGCGGTATCCGGGCCGGCCTCAATGCCGGCGCGCGGCCTCTTCCTGCGACCAGGTGCGCGCGCTGCCGCGCAGGCGCATGCGGTGGCGCTGTTCCTCGTCATGGACGCGGCCGTATTTCGAGCGGTCCTCGACCTCCAGCAGCTCCACCAGACCGGTGTCGCGGCGGAACACCAGCGTGCCCGACTGCGACAGCACCATGTCCTGCGGCAGCCCGTCGGTGACGGCCTGCGCGCCGAGTTCCTGCGCCAGTGTCCACTGCGTCTTCGCATCGGCGGCGGCATCGAAGCGATGGGTCCAGCGCAGCCGCGCCAGGCCCGGGTCGTCGCGGTCGATCTCCAGCGTGTATTCGCGTACGCCGGGCAGCGGGTGGCCTTCGACCGGCGAGAGGATCGGCTCGGCGTCGCGGTAGGCCTTGCCGGGCACCAGTGTCTTGCCGACGAACGCCGACATCAGCCGCATCTGCGAGACCGCGCCGGCCTCGACGCTGTCGCGGCTGACGATCGCGTCCAGGTTGCTTTCCAGGTCGCGGCGCGCGGCGGCGAGCATGCCGTCGTGTTCGCTCTTGTCGACCTTGGCGTTGCCGCCGGCATCGACGCCGAGGCTGCGGTCGAGGTTGGCGAGGAACGCCGGCAGCATCGCCTTGCGCACCCGGTCGGCCAGCGCATCGAGGTCGCGCAGCCGGCGATAGCGGCCGTTGCCGTCCAGTTCGATCGTGACCGGCACGTCGTCGAGCGCGTCCAGCACCGGTGCCAGCAGGTCGGACAGGCTGCGGTCGCCGTCGACGGCTTCCACCCGGCTGTCGTGCGTGGTCCAGGTCAGCGCGTAGCCGTCGCGACCGGCGGCGTCGACGCGGATGCGGGTCTCGTCGGTGATGCGGCGGACGCTGGCACCGTCGTTCTCCCCGTTCTCGCGATGCAGGGCCTCGTCGTCGTAGGCCACGGTCTGGCCGGTGGTCCACGGGATCGACACGCGCACGCGTTCGGCGGCGGAGGCGGACGCGGCCAGCAGCAGCGCCGGCAGCAGCGCCGAGAGGGCCGTCGCGGCGGCGGCGGGGCGAGGGATGCGGAACGGACGCGTCATGCGCGGGAACTCCGGGAGGAAGCCAGTGGGGTGGGCGGTGGTCGGCGATGCAGCGTTCAGGCGTCGCGCGCGAGCAGCGCCTGCATGCGGCGCAAACGCGGCGCGGTGATCGGCACGGTCAGCATGGTGCTGGCGACGGCCATCAGCAGCAGCGCAGTGAAGGTGGCGCTGGTGATGATGGCCTTGTCCAGCAGCACGTTCGCGAAAATGATCATGATCAGGGCCTTGGTCTGCAGCAGCCAGCCGATGATCCCGGCCTCGCCGGGTTTCCAGCCGAGGATCCGGCCCGCCAGATGAACGCCGGCCAGCTTCCCGGCCACCTGCGCCGCCAGCAGCGCCGCGGCCGCCGCGACCACGGCCATGCCGCCCATCGTCCAGCCGGTGCGCAGCCCGGTGCTGAGGAAGAACACCGGCATCATCACCAGCAGCACGTTGTGGCGCAGGGTGTCGAGGCGGTCGCGATCGAACCAGTGGTGGTCCATGACCACGCCGGCGAGGAAGGCGCCGACCATGAAATGCAGGCCGGACCAGTCGGCGCCGAACGCGCAGGCCGCCAGCCACACCAGCGCCACGTACCAGCGGTCGCGCTCGGGCAGTCGCGCCATCAGCTTGCGGAAGCCCACGCAGGCCAGCGCGTAGATCGCGATGAACGCGCCCTGCCGGCCGATCCGCTCCCAGTCCATCAGCACCAGTGCCAGCACGCCCCAGATCGCCACGTCGTCCAGGCTGGCGTAGCGCAGGATGCGCTGGCCGATCGGCCTGCGCAGGATCTCCAGCTTCTCCATCAGCAGGATCAGGATCGGCAGCGCGGTGACCGCGCAGGACATGCCCACGCCGACCACGAATTGCCAGGTCTGGCCCTTCTCGCCCAGCCAGCCGGGAAAACCCAGCATGCCGACGGCGACCAGGCTGCCGACCAGCAGCGGCGTGCCCAGCGCGAGGCCGGCGGTGATCGCGCTCTCGCGGCGATGCTTCCAGGCCTCGCCCAGGTCCAGCTCGATGCCGGCCAGCCACACGAACACCATCACCGCCCACCACGCCACGCCGTTGAGCGACTGGATGACGTCCTTGGTGAACACGAACGCGTAGTAATCGGGGAAAGCCGCGCCCAGCATGCCGGGGCCGAGCAGGATGCCGGTGATGATCTGCACCACCACCAGCGGCGCGAAATACTCGGTGCGGCCGAGGCGCCAGATCAGGTACGGCACCGAGAAGATGATCGTCATCGCGATCAGGAACAGCTCGGTGGTGGTGATGGTGTGGGGCATGGTCGGGGCGGTTTCGGGCAGGCGGACAAGGGTCCGGGGTCCGTGGGGGAAAAGCAACGGCGGGTGGTCCTGCATGCGCGGGCCCTCAGGAGGTGTATTCGTTTGCACCTGTGTGTGTCATGCGGTTGCGTGCAGGTAGGGCGGTGGGAGTGCCGGGTCGCACGGCGTCGTCATCCCGAGCCCCGGGCGTTTGTCATCCCGAACCCCACCCGTTGTCATCCCGAGCCGCAGGCGAGGGACCTGCTTTTTGCACGATCGTGGCTCGGTGGCATCGAGCTTGGTCGGGTTGTCGTGACGGCGTTTGGTCGGCGCGTCGTCCCGCGCCCCTTCCGAATGTCATCCCGAACTGCCGGTGAGGGACCTGCTTGTCGCACGGTGATGTGTCGCGGCTTCGGTGGCATCGCTGTGCTCCCGACGCGGGCTTCCCTGGGGCTTTCGGGAATGCCCGGAATCTTTTCCGCGCTGGTGCGCGGGTGACTTTCTTTTTCGAAAAGAAAGTCACCAAAGAAAACTCCTCAGTGCCGAGGCAAATCTGCCATCGGAACTGTGGTCGGGATTTTTCGACGAGGCATCCGTGCCTCGTCGAAAAACGGCGGACCTCCTGTCCGCCGCCCTCCGGGTCTCCGGTTGCGGGTGGGTTCGTCGAGGCGGGCGGGGCGTGGGCACGGAGGCGGAAAAGCCCGCTGGGTCGATTTGGTACACACACGACAGAGAAAGCCCCGCCGAATTCCCGATGACTGCTCCGCTGGGCGGGCTTCTGCCTGTGCGAACGCACAACACACATCGCCCGGCTTTTCTTCGGTGCTGGCGGCAGACCGCCTCATCACGACTGACGGGCGGACTGTCGACGCCATGACAAAACCGGCATTTGCTTTCGGAAAGTGCGGAAGAGGAACCCTTCCCCTCTCTGCCATCAACTAATCAACGTTGCCTCGATCGTCGCTTTGCCATGCGGTAAACCCGCGCAAGAGGAATCCATCCAACCCCCCCCACGGAGACTGCCCAACTGTCACAAGACCTTATGAATCCCTCCCGTTCCCGCCGCCACCCCGGAACCCACGCCATGTCCCATCCCGACAATCCCTTCGGGCCGTTCAAGAACGACGACCACCGGCTGGAGGCCGTCCGCTTGCGCGAGGATCGCCTGCGGCTGCGCGAACGCCGTCTGCTCTGGCTGGGCATCTTGGCGTGCATCGCGTTCACCGTGGTGTGTGTCTTCACCGACTATGCGGTGACGGCAGCCGCCTCGCTGGCGACGCTCTACAAGGCCTTTTCGCGGTGATCTGCCGCCCTGTTCGGACCGTGCGAACGGGTCGTCCCCTGCCGAGCCCCGTGCTACCCTCTCGCCGTCCACCCCAAAAAAGAGGCGCAAGCCATTGATTTTCCGTAGCTTGCTGCGCATGGGCACGGTCGCGGCCGTGGTGTCGCTGGCCGCGTGTGCCACGTCTTCGCCGCCGTCGGCGCCGGTCGCGGTGGTGCCGCCGCCCGTGTCGGCGCCCGTTCCGCCGCCGCCGCCGTCCGATCGCCTGCCCGACGTCCCGCAGCCGCCCGAGCGCCCCGTCGCGCCGCCGGCGGTGACCGATCCGGCCATTCCGCGCGAGCAGCGCATCGCCGCGTTCGTCGACTATGCCGCTGCCACGTACGGCATCGACCCGCAGCGCGTCCGCGACACGCTGGCGCAGGCCGAATACAAGCAGAGCATCATCGACGCCATCACCCGCCCGGCCGAGGCGGTGAAGCCGTGGCGCGATTACCGCGCGATCTTCCTCACGCCGGCGCGCATCGACGCGGGCCGCGCGTTCTACCGCGACAACCGTGAAGCGCTGGACCGCGTGTCGGCGCAGACCGGCGTGCCGGCCGAGTACATCGTCGCGATCATCGGCGTGGAAACCTTCTACGGCCGCAACACCGGCAACTACCGCGTGCTGGACGCGCTGTACACGCTGGCGTTCGATCATCCCAAGCGCGCGCCGTTCTTCGCCGGCGAGCTGGCGCAGATGTTCGCGCTGGCCAAGGACGAGCCGCAACTGGACCTGCTCACGCTCAAGGGCAGCTACGCCGGGGCGATGGGCATGGGCCAGTTCATGCCGTCCAGTTACCGGATCTGGGGCAAGGACGGCGACCGCGACGGCCGCCGCGATCTGCTGACCCACCGGCCGGACGTGTTCGCCTCGATCGCGAACTATTTCGTCGCGCACGGCTGGCAGGCCGACGCACCGGTCGTGGCGCGCGCGGCGCTGGACGCCGGCCGCACCGAGTTCGTGCCCGATTCGCTGCAGCCGGCATACACGCTGGCGTCGCTGGCGGGCCGCGGTTACCGGCCGATGGTCGGCGAACCGCAGCCCCGCGACGTGGCGAAGGACGGCGCCACCGTCGTCGGCCTCGACGGCGACATGGGCCGCGAATACTGGATCGGCTACCGCAACTACTTCGTCATCACCCGCTACAACCGCTCGCCGATGTACGCGCTGGCCGTGCACCAGTTGGCGCAGGCGATCCGCGAGGGCGCGACGCCGTGAGCGCGGCGACGACGACCGGCCGCGCCGCGGTCCTGCTGTTGCTCGGCGCCGCGCTGGCGGCCTGCGGTGGCGCGCCCGTGCGCAAGGCGCCGCCGTCGGCCGAGCGCGTGCCGCCGCCGGAGCACCGCCGCGAGGCCGAGGCACCGAAGCGCTCGCCCTACGCCCCGGCGCAGGAAGACCCGTCCAAGCGCGGCGATTACGTCGCCGGCGGGCTCTACGCGCCGGGCGTGCCCGACACCGTGCCGGATGCGATCCCCGACGTCGACGCTATCCCCGAGCCGCAGGTGCGCAACGAGCCGCGTTCGGCCATCGGCAACCGCGACTACGCCGTGCTCGGCAAGCGCTACCAGGTGCGCGACCGCGCCGACGGCTATGTCGAAGAAGGGCTGGCTTCGTTCTACGGCAACAAGTTCCATGGCCGGAAGACCTCGAACCACGAGATCTACGACATGTACGCGTTCTCGGCGGCGCATCGCACGCTGCCGCTGCCGTGCTTCGTGCGGGTGACCAACCTGGCCAACGGCAAGTCGGTGGTGGTGCGCGTGAACGACCGCGGGCCGTTCCATTCCGGCCGGATCATCGACCTCAGCTACGCGGCGGCGGCGAAGCTCGGCTTCGTGCGCCAGGGCACGGCGCGGGTGGAAGTGCGCGCCTTGCGTCCGGGCGAGGAACGTGACGACGGTCGTGACGACCGCCGCGACGACGACACCCGCGTCGCCGTCCGCGCGCCGGCGCCGACCCCGCCCGCCGCGCCGGCCGACCCGGCGCTGTCGGCCGACGAATTCGAGCGCTGGATGCAGGAACGCGGCATCCGCGTCGCCACCGGCGCACCGGCCGCCGCACCGGCACCCGCGACGCCGCCTCCGGCTGCGCCGGTCGTGGTCGCCGCCGGCCCCGGCGAGGTGCTGGTGCAGGTCGGGGCGTACTCGGCCCGCGAGAACGCCGACCGCGCCCGCGACCGGCTGTCGGCCGGCGGGCTGTCGCCGGTGCGCATCGACGAGGGCAGCGTCGACGGCCGCCCGGTCTGGCGCCTGCGCCTGGGCCCGGTGCCGGAGGCGCAGGTGCAGGAACTTTCGCGCCGCGCGGCCGATCTGGGCTTCGCGGCCGCGCAGATCGTGCGCGACTGACCCGCGGCACCCCCGCGCGCCGCACGGAGGCGGCGCGAAGGCACGACGGCTCGGCAGGTGCGGGCCGCTTCCGTCAGAATGGTGGTCTTGATCCTCATTTGCGCGGCACGGCCGCGATTCTCCGGAGTACACGATTCGATGAAGACGTTGGGCGGCTTGCGGCAGGGGCGGGGCGGGATCGGCTGGACGCGGGGGCTGGCGCTGGCCGCCGCCGTGTTCGCGACGGGGCTTGGACTCGCCCGGACGTCGGCCCAGACGCCGGCACCGGCCAAGGCGCCCGCGGCGCAGCCCGCGCCGCCGCCGATCGCCATCCCCGATGCACCGAAGCCGGCCCACGCCGCCGCCTGGCTGGTGATGGACGACGCCACCGGCCGCATCCTCGCCGGTGAGCACTACGACGACCGCCTGCAGCCGGCCAGCATCACCAAGGTCATGACCTCTTACGTCGTCGGTGCCGAGCTGAAGGCCGGCCGCATCAAGGCCGACGACAAGGTGATGATGAGCGAGAACGCCTGGCGCAGCGGCGGCGCCGGCACCGACGGCAGCTTCAGCGGCTTCGAGGTGAACAAGACCGCGCCGCTGGTCGACATGGAAATGGGCATGGCGATCCAGTCCGGCAACGACGCCGCGATCGCGCTCGCCGAACACATCGCCGGCAGCGAGTCGGCGTTCGCCGCGCTGATGAACGAGTACGCCAGGCGCATCGGCATGAAGGACAGCCACTTCGTCAACGCCACCGGGCTGGAGGCGAAGGACCATTACTCGACCGCGCACGATCTGGCGCTGCTCGGTCGCGCGCTGATCCACGATTTCCCGCAGCAGTACGCGTACAACAAGGTGCGCGAGTACACCGTGGGCCCGATCACCCAGCGCAACCGCAACCTGCTGCTGTGGCGCGACGATTCCGTCGACGGCATCAAGACAGGCCACCACGCCGCCGCCGGTTACTGCCTGATGGCCTCGGCCAAGCGCGGCGACCAGCGCCTGGTCACGGTGGTGATGCACGCCAACAGCGAGGAAGAGCGTGCGGTCGATTCGCTGGCGTTGCTCAACTGGGGTTTCCGCTTCTACGAAACCCAGCGCCTGTACGACAAGGACGTGGTGATCGCCACCCACAAGCTGTGGAAGGGCACCGCGAACGAACTCAAGCTGGGCGTGGCGCAGCCACTGCTGGTCAGCCTGCCGCGTGGCCGCTACGCCGAACTCAAGCCGACGATGGACGTGCCGAAGACGCTGACCGCGCCGATCAAGGGTGGCCAGGCGATCGGCACCGTGCGCGTGTCGCTGGACGGCAAGGTCGTCGCCGAGGCGCCGCTGGTGGCGCTGGAAGGCGTGCCCGAAGCCGGCTTCTTCAAGCGCCTGTGGCATGAATTCCTGATGTGGTGGGACTCGGTCTGATCGGGCCCGTCTGAGCGCGACGGCGCCGCAACGCCGTCGCCGCCATCGTTCCAACCGGGGAGAGCGGCATGGATTTCAGCGAATTCGTCGCGGTGGTCGCGTCGCCCAAGGAACCGGAGCTCAAGGATTTCGAGCGCGTCTCGGTGTTCGCCTACACCGCCGAAAAGGACGAACTGTGGACCGCGATGGGCCACGCCGGCCTGCATCCGGTCTACCGCGCGCTGCTGGCGCAGGCGTTGCAGCGGAAGGTCATCGAGGAATACGAACTCGAACAGGCGCGCCGCAGGAAGCTCGACGACGACGCGCGCCACGAAGCCTCGAAGGAAGAGCCGACGCCGCCCGTGCGCCGACGCGCGCGCTGAGCCGCGCCGCGGCGGTATCGTGGGCAGCCACCGGTGCGATCCGCGCGCCGGCCTGCTCCGGAGCGTGACGCCATGGCCCATCGCAGCCGCCTCGCCGGCTTCATCATCGACTGCAGAACCGACGACCTCGACGCCGCCGCGCGCTTCTGGAGCGACGCGCTGGGCTGGCCGGTCGGCACGCTGTCGCCGGAAGAAGCGGACACCTACGTCAAGCTCGACGACGCGCCCGGCGGGCTGCACGTCGAAGTGCAGAAGGTGACGCACGACTCGCGCGTGCACCTCGACATCGAGACCGACGACATCGAGGCCGAGGTCCGCCGGCTCGAAGCGCTGGGCGCGAAGCGCATCAAGGCCGTGCACACCTGGGTGGTGATGGAAGCGCCCACCGGTCAGCGCTTCTGCGTGGTGCGGATGAAGCACCCGGAGACCGGCGCGCCGCCGAACGCGTGGGCGTGAACCGCCGCGCGCGACGGCGCTGCATCAGCACAGACTGAAGGCGGTGGTCGCGGCGTGGTCGAGGCGCAGGTCGAGCACGCGGCCGCGATCGTCGAACAGCAGCACGTGGTCGCCGCGTTCGCGCAGCCGCGGCATGCCGTCCAGCGGCCAGTCGATCGTCGCCACCGGCTTCGCATCGGCCGGGCGGCACAGCAGGAAGCGCCGGAATCCCGGCCCGGACACGCCGATCGCGATGCCGAGCTGCGCCGCGTGGCAGGTGAGGCCGATGCCGTCGCCGTCGCCGTTCATCGCCGCGAAATCCGCGCCGTCGATCTCGATGCGGCGTTCCGGGCCGTGCAGCCGGAACGCCAGCTCCAGCCGCTGCGCCGTCAGTCCCGCGATCCGCGGCTGGCAGGCACGGCCGTAGGGCTGCAGCAGCAGCGGCAGCGCCGGATCGATCTCGATGCGGTCGCGATGGCCCAGCCGTCGTCCAGGCAGGTGGTAGCTCCAGGTCTCGAAGCCGTCCGGCGTGACCATCAGGTACGCCTCGTGCGTCGCCGAATACTCCGCGACGACCAGCCGGCCGGGCAGGTCGCCGACGTGCCAGACCACGTCGCGCAGCGAGCGCGCGGTGTCGATGACGAGGATGCGGTTGTCGGCGACCACGCTCCACGCCGCGCCGTCGAAGCGCGGCGCGTGCGCGTCGACGCGCAGCGAGCCGAGGTCGGTGCAGGTCTGGCGCACGAGGTCGAGCCGGCTGATGCGGGACACGCCTTCGCGCCGCGCCACCGCCAGCGCGACCTGGCCGTTGTCGGCGAGCACCAGCGCGTCGGCGGGCACGGCATGGCGATGGCGCACGCGGCCGCGCGCGTCGACCTGCACCACGCCCGCTTCGCCCAGCGCGAGCAGGTACGCGCGATCCGGCAGCGGCGCGGCGTCGAGGATCGGCATCAGCCCCGGTGCGGGTGCGGTCGGCACGATCGGGGTGGTGCGCGCCCACAGTGTCGGCTGCGCCACGATCGGCGGCAGCGACCACGCCGGCAGGTCGGCCCGCAGCAGCGGGTCGTCGCACTTGTCGAGGAGCTTGTTGAGCTTGGACTTGCCCAGCGCGTTGCGCCCGGCCGCGCGGTCGCAGGCGATGGCCGGCAGCAGCGCGTTGGCGATCGCGGCGACGGCCGGCGTGCGTGTGTGCACGGCCAGCAGCGCGTCCGCCAGCGCACTGCGCGCCTCGGCCGCGAGGTCGATGTCGACGGCATCGCCGCCTGGGCGCGCAAGCGCGCGCAGGCGGTCGGCGTGCACGGTCGGGGTGTCCGGCAACAGCTGCGCCCGGCGCACCAGTGCGCGCGCCGAGAGCGTCTCGCCGGCGTCTTCGGCGATGCGCAGCCAGCCGGCGGCGAGGTTGCGCGCCTCCGGCACCGGCCACACCGCGTCGACCGCGGCCAGCCACTCGCCGCGATCGGCCAGCGCCTCGCCCCAGTGCAGGCGTAACCGCTTCGCCAGCGCCGGATGGGGCTTCTCCAGCGCGGCCACGGCCAGCGCGAACTCGCCGTCGCGGCGCGCCACCTGCAAGGCCCGCGCTTCGTCGCCGGCGAGCAGCAGCAGGCGCACGGCGGTCGCACCGGGCATCTCCCAGGTCAGCGCCAGCTCCGCCGCCTGCGCGTGGCGGCCGTGGCGCTCCAGGTAGTCCAGGCATTCCTGCCGCGCGTTGAGCAGTTCGCCCAGCACGAACGCCGCCTCGTCGATGCGGCCGTCGCGGTCGAGCCGTTCGAACGTGCGCCGGTAGAGATCGCGCAGGTGCTGCTTCGTGCCGTCGTCCAGGCCGATGTCGACGCTGGCGCCGGTCTGGCCGCCGAGGCGCAGGTCGTCGCGGCGCCCGGGCGTGCCGAAGGCCTGCCCCAGCGAGTCGCCGGTGCGGTCGATCGGCAGCGCGTGGCGCAGCGCTTCGAGCGGATCGCCTTCCTCGAAGCGCCGCATCATCCGCCGCAGGTAGGCGCTCTGGCGCCAGCCGATCAGGCGCGAGGCGCGGCTGGCGATGGCGAGCCGGGTCAGCGCGTCGCGCCAGGCCGACGGCGGCCGCGGCGCGGTGCGCGGCGCCACGCCGCCCGCGGCGGTGCCCGTCCGCTGCGCCCGCGGCAGGCCGGCTTCGGCGATCGCGCCGGCCCCGGCGCCCAGCCAGCGCAGCGCGCGATCCACCAGTGACGCCCCGATGCCGACGCCGACCCCTCCGCCCGGACGGCCCTGGCCGCCGGCCGCCCGCCGTTTCCGTTCCGCGGTATCGGCCGCGATCTGGCGCAGGAACTGTTCGCGCTCCGCGCTCGGCGGCGGGATGCGGCCGCCCAGCGCTTCGCGCACGTCGCGGCGGGCCGGGGGCGGCAGCGGCGGCGCGGCGACCGTCGCGCTGCAGTCGAAGGTGTCGTGCAGGGTGAGGTCGCCGGCGTCGATCCACGTCGACGGGTCCAGTGCCGCGCCGTCGGCGAAGCGCAGCCCGTGCACGCGCGCGCCGCGCACCAGCGCGAGATCGCAGCCGCGCACCGCGGCGCGCTCGGCATCGGTCAGCGGTGCGCTGGTCAGCAGCGCGCCGGCCGCGCCGCCGTCCAGCCGGCACAGCGCCAGTCCGGGCAGGGTCGCGCAGTCGGCCAGCGCCGGTTGCGGGAACTGCAGCAGGTCGCCGTCGACGAAGCGCAGTGCCCGCGCACCCGGCCGCCAGTGCGCCAGCAGGCGCGCCGCGTGGGCGTCGCCGTCGCGCTGCGCGGCGTCGAACCACAGGCCGGCGATCGGCTGCACGCCGGTCCACAGCGGTTCGCGCACCGTGGCGCCGGTCGTGGCGGGCGGCAGGGCGGCGTCAGTCCGCATCGGGCGCCTCGTCGTCGTCGGACCATGCAAGCGCGCCTGCGCCGCCGGGCGTGATGACGATCAGCTTGCGGTGCTCGGTGACCGCGGCGATCACGTCGCAGTCCACGCCCACGCTGACCGTCGCGATCGGCGCATCGGCGTGGTGCAGCAGGGTGTTGTCGGCGCCGTCGAACAGCACGATCCGCCGGCGGTCGGGTGACAGTGCGACCAGCCCGTGCAGGCGGGTGCCGGGCACGAGGGTCAGACCACAGGCACGCCAGCCTGCGCCGAGATGGAATTGCGACGAATACCATTCGAGGGCCATGCCGCCGCGCTGGACGATCGTCCACTGCCCGCCCTGGCTGTGTGGGGTCGCGGTCATCGCCCACGCGCCGGTGCCGAGCGGGGCGACGCGCACGAATGCCATCGTCGGCCGCCGCGGCACGCTCACCTGGTGGATCGTCGTCTCGGCGCCGCCCTGGCGATGGTGCAGGCGCAGGATCACGTGCTGTTCGTGCTGGTGCAGGTAGACCAGCCGCTCCGGGTCCAGCCGGGCCATCGCCAGCACGTCGCGTGCGACCAGGTCGACGGATGGGGCGCCCTTGGTGGACCGGTCGTCGCCGGCGAAACGCACCAGCCGGCGCGCGGCGTCGAGCACGTAGAGGTGATGTGGTTTCTTGCCGCCCGCGAGCAGCGCGCACGGCAGCCAGTGCGCTTGGCCGGGCGGCGCCAGGAAGTCGTCCTTCGACGGGCGCGGATGGACGCGGAAGCCGTCGATGTTCCAGAAATGCAGGTGCTCCGGATCGGCGATCACGCCGCCGAACGACTTGCCCAGCGTCGCGCACAGCAGCTCGCGGCCGCGGGCCCAGTTCGCCGAGCGCGTCGGCTTCGGCGTGCGGCCGCCGTTCTTCGGCAGCGCGTAGAGCATCGCCGTGCTCGCATCCAGCAGCGGCACCGCGATGCGTTCGCCGCCGGGAGCGATCAGCGGTGGCTGCCGCAGCGACAGCCGCGGGCCATCGTGCGCCGGTGCGGGATCGTCCGCCGGCATCGCCACGCGCTCGAACGCGAACCGGCCGCGCAGCAGCTGCGCCGCGCCGCGGCCGTCCGGCAGCGGCAGCCGCACCTCGCGCAGCACGCCGTTGGTTTCGATGCGCACCGCCAGCGCGGCGCGGTCCTCGCGGCGGATGGCGACGCGGTGGGTGAACTCGGCCGCGTCGACGGTGCCGTCGGCATCGCCGATCCACCAGCGTTCGCCGGGCGTCCTGCGGTCGTCGGCCAGCGCGTCGCGCCAGGCCGCGAGCGCAGCGGCATCGGGATGGGTGAACGTGCGCGTGGCGAGGAACGCCTTCAGCTGCTGAGGCTGGTCGGCCGGATGCAGTTGCGGCGGCGCGGCCAGCGTGCCCCAGCCGAACTGCAACTGCGCGGCCATCGCGCGCCGGGCCAGCAGGATCCACAGCGCGACTTGCGCCAGCCGCGGCGCGCCGAGCTGGGCCGGGCCGCTGTCGAACAGCGCGACGATGCGCGCGTCGGCCTTGCGCACTTCGCGCCGCGGCGACAGGAACAGGTGTTCGCCGCTGCTGGCGCGGCGCAGGAATTCGTCCGGCGCCACGTCGGCCACCGCCCATTCGCTGAGCAGCAGGCGGTGGTACGGACCGCGCCGGCGCAGGTCGTCGATGCCGACCGGCTCCTCGCCCTGCTGCAGCCGCGGGCCGCGCAGCGCGCCGAGCGCCGCGTCGAGGCGGGGCAGCAGATCGCCCAGCGCCGCGATCTGCTCCGGCGGCAGCCAGTCCAGCCACGCCCGCCACGGCGCCAGCGCGCGCGGCAGCGGCGTTTCGGCCGGCGCCGGCGCGACCGCCGGGGTCGCGTCCGTCGGCGGTGCGGGCAGCAGCAATTGCGGCGGGCGCGGGCCGGGCATCAGTCGCTCCACCGCGCGGCGATGCGCGCCAGCACCGGCGCATCGGCCGGCAGCAGGCGATCCAGCGGCACGCACTGCGCGGGATCGGGCCACAGCAGCAGCGGTTTGCGCGGATGCCGACGGGCGATCGCTGCCGCCAGCAGGTCCAGCGGCACGTCCGGGCGCAGCAGTGTCGGCAGCCACAGGCCGGGCGCGTCCGGCCGCGGCGCCACGTAGCGGGCGCCTTCGACCCACGGCAGGGTGTCGGCGGCGCCGGTCAGCAACAGCAGGTCCTGGTGCGCGGTCACCTGCCATGGCGCGGGCGTGCGCGTGTCGGTGCGCGCCTGCGCGGCGGCCTCGGCGCGGCGGAACAGCGCGCGCGCCACGGCGCCGACGCCGACCACGCCGGTCGCGGCGGGAATCTCCGGTTCGGGACGCCAGTGCCAGCGCATCGGATGTCGCGGGTCAGCCCGGGTTCGCCGGCACGTCCACCGGCGCGTCGGCCACGGCCGCCGCCAGCCGCGCGCGCTGCGCGGCCAGCGCCTCGGGCAGCGCCTCGGCGGTGAAGTTGGCGTCGATCTCGCGCAGCAGGGCTTCGGCCAGCGTGGCCTTGAGGGCGGGCTCGTGGCCGCCGTCGAGGCAGGCCTGCGCCGCCTCGATCAGCCGCGACACCCGCGACAGCGGCTGCAGGCTGGCGTGCTCCACCGCTGCGTGCAGGGTCGGATGCGCCGCGACGGCGAGACGGTCGCGCAGCACTTCGCGGGCATTGAGCTGGCTCTGCCGGGTCGGCATCACGTAGAACAGCGGCCACAGGTCGGCCTCGGTGGCGCGGGTGCGGCCGGCGAGCACGGTCGCCGCGGCGACCAGCCGCTGCGCCTTCACGATCCGCCGGTCCGACAGCCCCAGCCCGGCCGCGCGCAGCTGGCGCAGCGCCGCCGCCAGCGCGCCGCGGGCGTCGTCCATTTCCACCGTCGCCACTGCGTCGCACAGCACGGTGAGCTGGGCGAGGTCGGCGCACGGCGCGGTCGGCAGGCGTTCGCTTTCCCAGCCGCCGCGCAGCAGCGCTTCCAACTGGTTGTCCGGCACCGGTTCGACGAACAGGTGCAGCAGGAAGCGGTCGGCGAACGCCGCCAGCGATTCGTCGTCCGGCAGCGCGTTGGCCGCGCCCACGCACACCCGCAGCGGGCAGTCGTGCACGGTCTGGCCGCGGCGGAAGCGGCGTTCGTTGAGGATGCCCAGCAGCGTGTTGAGCACCGCGGTCGAACCGAGGAAGACTTCGTCGAGGAACACCACGTCGGCTTCCGGCAGCATGCCGGTGACGTCGGTCTCGACCACGCCCTCGCGCAGCCGGCGCAGGTCGACCGGGCCGAACAGCTCCGACGGTTCGGTGAAGCGGCCCAGCAGATATTCGAAGTAGCGGCCGCCCAGCGCGCCGGCGACGCGGCGCACGATCGCGCTCTTGGCGGTGCCCGGCGGGCCGATGACCAGCAGGTGTTCCTGGGCCACGGCCGCCAGCACGATGAGTTCGGCCAGCTGTTCGCGGCCGACCATGCCGCGGGTGGCGGTGCGCACCACGTCGCGGAGGCGGGCGGCGGTGTCGGCGAGGGAAGGCGTCATGGCGTCCTGTTCGGGAAAGACGGGGAAGGCGGAGCGGGCGAAGCCGGCCGGCCCGGGCCCGCCATCTTCGCCCATGCGGTCGCGTTTGCCGCGACCGCGGGAAGGCGCAAACGACGACGGCCGCCCTGGGGCGGCCGTCGCGTGTGCAACACGGGAACCGCGATGGATCAGAAGCGGTACTCGAAGCCCAGCGCCAGCGTGTTCAGCTCGACCGCGGGCGACGAGATCGGCGCCGGCTTGAGCTTGTTCTGGTGCGTGTAGTTCAGGGTCACGCCGTAGTGCTCGTTGAAGTCGTAGCCGACGCCCACGCCCGCGTACGGCTGGGTGTGGGTGTATTCGCCCGACACGGCGATGGGGGCGGGACCCGCCTTGGCGGGGCCGGTCACGCTTTCGGGCGACGGCGGGGCGGGCACGAAGTCGACGCTGGCCTTCAGGGTGGTGCGGGCCAGGCCCAGGCGGCCGTCGATGAAGAAGCCCTTGTCTTCGCCGAAGCGGTACTTGCCGACCAGCGCGAAGCCGTAGCCGTCGGCCTTGAGGTCGGCGCCGTCGAACGAGGCGTCGTAGTACTGGCCGTAGAAGCCTTCCACGCCGAAGTACTTGCCCATGTAGCCGCCGCGGACGGCGTAGGCGGTGTCGTTGTCGGAATCGCTGGCCGAGCCGTAGGAGAATTCGGCGCGGGTGGTGCCCGCTTCGCCGCGGGCGAAGAAGTCGCCGGCGAAGGCGGGGGAGGCGACGGCGGCGAGGGCCGAGGCGAGGATCAGGCTGCGGAACTTGGTCATGTGCGTCACGTGTCTCGTTGGGAAAAGCGCATGGGGGCGGCCCCGTGCCGGCGGTCGCCGGTCCGTGCCGAGTCGTCTTTCGATGACGGGAATGCCCTGGCTTCACGCCGCTGGCGGTGTCGGATCGCGTCCGCCAGCACGCGGACATCGACGGCCCGCGTCGCATTCCCGGTCGGCTTTGTAATGCCGGCGTAACGGAATGTCAACGAATTCAGTGATCGATGCCCGGATCCGGTGTGATGCGGATCGGCCGGCGTCAGCGCGCCTTGGCCTGCTGGCGCGCGTCCTCGGCGTGCTTCAGAGCGTCCAGCGCCTCGCCGATGGCGCCACGGGCGTCCGCCGGCAAGGGTTCGACCACGTCCGCGACCGCGTCCAGCGCGGCGGCACCTTCGCCCTTGAGCCGTGCGACCCAGGCGCCGGCGTCCTTCGGATTGTCGAAACCGATGCTTTGCAGCAGCACGGCATCGCCGTCGGCGAGCTTGAAGTGGAAGCGGCCGTCCTGCTCGCGGTACTGCTTGAGCACCGGCACGGCCGCGGCCTTTTCCTTCACGGATTCCGCGGCGGCCGGCATCGCCGACAGGTCGCGCAGGCCCACTGCCTCGCGCAGCTGCTGCATGAACGGCGTGCCGAGGCGTTCGCGCGCGGTGCGGGCGCCGTCGCGCAGCTGTGCCTCGATGTCGGCCGGCTTCGCCATCAGCGCCTCGTAGCGCTCGCGCAGCGGAGCGATCTCGCGGTCGATGCGCTCGAACAGCCGCTGCTTCGCGTCGCCCCAGCCGATGCCGTCGGCGAAGGCCGCGCGCATCGCCGCGGTCTCGTCGGCGCTGGCGAAGGCCTGGTACAGCTGGAACAGTGCCGAACCTTCGGTGTCCTTGGGCTCGCCGGGCGCGCGCGAGTCGGTGACGATCGACAGGATCAGCTTCTTCAGCTGCTCGCGCGGCGCGAACAGCGGGATGGTGTTGTCGTAGCTCTTCGACATCTTGCGGCCGTCGAGGCCGGGCAGGGTGGCGACGTGTTCCTCGATCGCGGCTTCCGGCAGCACGAAGTGGTCGCCGTAGAGATGGTTGAAGCGCTGCGCGAAGTCGCGCGCCATCTCGATGTGCTGGATCTGGTCGCGGCCCACCGGCACCTTGTGCGCGTTGAACACCAGGATGTCGGCCGCCATCAGCACCGGGTACATGAACAGGCCGGCGGTGATGCCGAAGTCCGCGTCCTGCGACTCGGCCGTGTTGCGATCGACCGCGGCCTTGTAGGCATGCGCGCGATTGAGGATGCCCTTGCCGGCGACGCAGGTCAGGAACCAGGTCAGCTCCGGGATCTCGTGGATGTCGCTCTGGCGGTAGAACCACACGCGGTCGTTGTCCGGCTCCAGCCCGCAGGCCAGCCAGCTGGCGGCGATCTCCAGCGTCGAACGCTGCACCTTCGCCGGGTCCTGCACCTTGATCAGCGCGTGCAGGTCGGCCAGGAAGTAGAAATTCTGCGTGCCCGGCGTGCGGCTGGCGGCCACGGTCGGGCGGATCGCGCCGACGTAGTTGCCCAGGTGCGGCGTACCGGAGGTGGTGATGCCGGTGAGGATGCGGATGGCGGACATGGGGAGGCGGGGGCACGGCGGGAAGCGGCCTGCCAGTTTACCCGCGGCTGAACGCGCCCGCCCCGTCCTCCGCACGTCATCAAACCCCGTTCACCGCGACGGTGCGTTCATCACGGGCGTCCATGCCGGACATGTCCCTCTCTGGAGCCTTCCCATGCTGCGCCCGACCGCCCTCCTCCTCACCGCCCTCGCCGCCGTCAGCGCCTGCACCTCGCTGTCCGCGCAGCCGCTGGTCGACGTCGACGTCGTCGATCGCGACACCGGCGAATGGCTCCCCGAATACCGCCACCGCGGCCAGGACTGGATCCCCGGCGTCCCCGGCCACCGCTACAGCGTGCGCCTGACCAACACCACCGGCGAGCGCGTGCTGGTCGTGCTGTCGGTCGACGGCGTGAACGCCATCAGCGGCGAGACTGCCGCCGCCGGCCAGACCGGCTACGTGCTGGGCCCGTGGCAGACCACCGAGATCACCGGCTGGCGCAAGTCGTACCAGGACGTCGCCCAGTTCTACTTCACCGACCTGCCCGACAGCTACGCCGCGCGCACCGGCCGGCCCGACAACGTCGGCGTGATCGGCGTGGCGGTGTTCCGCGAGCGCGTGCAGCCGCAGCCGTACTACGAGCCCGCGCCGATCGCCCGCGAGGATCGCGAATACGGTCGTGGTCGCGACGCCGCCAAGTCCGCGCCCGCCGGCGCGCCCTCGGCCTCGCGTCGCGCGTCAGAGGCCGCCGCGGATTCGGCTTACGGCAACGGCGTCGCCCAGAGCATCGGCACCGGCCACGGTGAACGCGAATGGTCGCCGGTCAGCCGCACCGACTTCGTCCGCGCTTCGCGCACACCGGCGCAGGTCGCCCAGCTTCGCTACGACGACGTGCCGAATCTCGTGGCGCTGGGCGTCATGCCGCGCTACCGCTACGAGGACCGCCGCCATCGTGATCGCCCGCAGGCGTTCCCGAACGGTTTCGCCGCCGATCCCCCGGGTCGCTGGTAAGCATTCCCTCTGCTTTTCTCCATCGATTGCGACGCGACGGGCCGGCCTTGCCGGCCCGTCTGCGTTGCGGGGGCCGGGTCCGGGCGTGCGAATGAAGTGTGCGATCATCCGGCGCGGCCGCACCGCGCCCGTCCTGTCGGCGGCGCGTCGGCCGTTGTCGTTGCCGTCGATGTACAGGAGCAGATCCCATGGATCCCAAAGACGCGCTGAGCCGTCTCACGCCCGAGCAACTGCGTGCGCTGCGTCGCCAGGCGCAGGCGATGCCGCGCCAGCCGCGCGATGGCCGCGTCTTTCCCGCCTCGCCGCCGCAGCGGCGGCTGTGGTTCCTGGCGCAGGTCGGCGGCGCTTCCGCCGTCTACAACGTGCCGGTGACGGTCGAACTGCGTGGCGAGCTCGATCGCGACGCGCTCGCGTGGGCGCTGGCGCGCGTGGTCGAGCGCCAAGAGAGCCTGCGCACGACGTTTGAATCCGTGGAAGGCGCGGTCTGCCAGCGCATCCATGCCGCGCCGTCGTTCCCGCTGGACGAAGACGATCTGTCCGCCCTCGCCACGGATGACGCGCAGGCGGCCGCCGATGCCCTGCTGGTCGCGTCGTTGGCGGAACCCTTCGATCTCGCCCGCGGCCCGCTGCTGCGCGCCCGCCTGATCCGATTGGGCGCGGACCGCCACCTGTTGGCGATCGTGATGCACCACATCATCTGCGACGGCTGGTCGCTGGCGGTGCTGGCGCGCGAACTGGAGACGCTGTATTCGGCACGCCGTCGCGGCGAAGCCGATCCGTTGCCGCCGCTGCCGGTGCAGTACGCCGACTACGCGGTGTGGCTGGAACAGCGGTTGTCGGGCGAGCGCCTCGTCCGCGAGGCCGCGTACTGGCGCGACACCCTCGCGGGTGCGCCGCCCCTGCTGGAATTGCCGACCGACCGCCGCCGCCCCGCCGAGCAGGACTTCAGCGGTGCCCACCACGCGCTGACGATCGACGCCGCGCTCACCGCGCAGCTGCGCGCGCTCGGTGCGCGCCACGGCGCGACGCTGTACATGATCCTGCTCGCCGCATGGACGGTGGTGCTGTCGCGACTGTCGGGACAGACCGACCTCGTCATCGGTTCGCCGGTGGCCAACCGCGGCCGGCGCGAGGTGCAGGACCAGATCGGCTTCTTCGTGAACACGCTCGCGCTGCGCTTCGGGCTGGACGATGATCCGACCGTCGAAACGCTGCTGGCGCGCACGAAGGCGGTGGTGCTGGCGGCGCAGGAACATGGCGAATTGCCGTTCGAGCAGGTGGTGGAGCAGGTCAATCCGGCGCGCAGCCTCGCCTACACGCCGGTGTTCCAGGTGGCGTTCGCCTGGCACAACGATACCGACTGGAACCTCCGCTTCGAAGGTCTGTCGGCCGAGATGCTGGATCCGTCGATGGCGACGGCGAAGTTCGACCTCAACCTCAGCCTGATCGAACAGGGCGATGCCATCGCCGGCGTGATCGAATACGCGACCGCGTTGTTCGACGAGGCGACGATCGCGCGCCACGCCGGCTATCTGCTGTCGGTGCTGCGCGGCATGGTCGCAGACGTCGCGCAGACGGCGAGCCGGCTGCCGCTGCTCGGCGATGCGGAATACCGCCGCCTGGTGGTCGACTGGAACGCCACCGAGCGCGACTTCGGCCCGTGGCGCCCGCTGCACGCGCACTTCGAAGCGCACGCCGCCGCGACCCCGCAGGCGATCGCGGTGACCTGCGGCGACGCTGCGCTCGACTACGCCACGCTCAACGCCGCCGCCAACCGCATCGCGCACTGGCTGCGCGTGCAGGGCGTCGGTCGCGGCACGCGGGTCGCGATCTGCCTGCAACGTTCGGTGGACGCGATCGCCGTCGTGCTGGGCGTCATGAAATCCGGCGGCGCCTACGTGCCGATGGATCCGGCGTATCCGGAGCAGCGCATCGCCGCGATGCTGGCCGACGCGTGTCCCGCGCTGGTGCTGGTCGACGGCCCGAGTCGCGCGGTGCTCGACGCTGCCTGCGCGCAGGTCGATGCGCCGCCGCCGGCGTATCGCATCGACGCCGCGTCGGCACCGTGGGCCGACGCACCCGCGACGAATCCCGACGCGGTGGAGGTCGGGCTCGGTCCCGACGACACGCCGTACGTCATCTACACCTCCGGTTCCACCGGCGTGCCCAAGGGCGTGATGGCGCGCCACGGCGGTGTCACCGGGTTGATGCATGCGCTGCGCGAACCGTTCGGCCTCGGGCCGGACACGCGTGTGCTGCAGTTCGCGTCGTTCGGCTTCGACGCCTTCGTGCTGGAGTGGGTGATGGCCTTCGGTGCCGGCGGTTCGCTGCACCTGGCCGAACCCGGCGAGACGCTGCTCGGCGACACGCTCGAGGCGCTGGTTGCGAAGCGCGGCATCACCCACGCGCTGATCCCGCCGGTGGTGCTGGCCTCGATGCCCGCCAGCGCGACGCTGGCCTCGCTGCACACGCTGACCTGTGGCGGCGAAACCGTGCCGCCCGCGCTGCTCAGGCGCTGGAACCACGGACGCCGCTTCATCAACATCTACGGCCCGACCGAAACCACCGCGATCAGCACGTATCACGTGTGTCCGCCGTCGCTGCAGGACGCCGACACGGTGCCGATCGGCCGCCCGTTCGCGAACGAGCGCGTGTACGTGCTCGATCGCTGGCTGCAGCCGGTGCCCACCGGTGTGGCCGGCGAACTGTGCATCGGCGGCGTCGGCGTCGCCGCAGGCTACCTGCACAGGCCGGAACTCACCGCCGACCGCTTCGTCGACAGCCCGTTCGTGCCGGGCGATCGCCTGTACCGCAGCGGCGACCTCGCGCGCTGGCGTGCGGACGGCGTCATCGAGCATCTCGGCCGCAACGATTTCCAGGTGAAGGTGCGCGGCTACCGCATCGAACTGGGCGATATCGAGGCCAAGCTCGCCGCGCAGCCGGGCGTGAAGGAAGCCGTGGTGCTGGCGCGCGAGGACGTGCCGGGCGAGAAGCAGCTCGTCGCGTACTACCTCGACGACGGCGCCGGGCAGATCGCACCCGAAGCGCTGCGCACCGCGCTGCAGGCGCTGCTGCCGGACTACATGGTGCCGACCGCCTACGTGCGCATGGACGCCTGGCCGCTGACATCCAACGCCAAGCTCGATCGCCGCGCGCTGCCGGCGCCGCAGGGCGCGACGGCCGCGCTCGCCCGCGCCTACGTGGCGCCGAGCACGCCGATCGAGGAAGTGCTGGCCGACATCTGGGCCGAGATCATCGGCGTCGAACGCGTCGGCGTGCACGACAATTTCTTCGATCTCGGCGGCCACTCGCTGATGGCGATGCGGCTGATGTCCGCGATCCGCGACACGCTCGGCCTCGATCTGCCGCTCAAGGCCTTCTTCGAGGCGCCGACCGTCGCCCAGATGGGGCGCGCGCTGCTGCCGGACGAGGACTGAACGCCGCCTGCGGCGTTATCCTGCCGGCATCGTTTGATGCCGGGGGAGCGCTGCCGATGCCGTTCATGTCCTCGTGTTCCGCGCGCCGCGCGTTCGCCCTGATCATGGCCCTGCTGGCCGCGGCCCTGCCGGCCGTGGTCGCCGCGGAGCCGGCAGGCCCCGTCACGTCGGTCGACGTCATGCGCTACGTGCGTAGAGACAGCTACGCGGAGCTGCAGATCTCGCCCGGCGGCGACCATTACGCCGCGACCGTGCCGCTGGAGGACCGGGTCATCCTGGTGATCATCGACCGGGCCAGCGGCCAGCCGACCGCCAAGATCGCCGGCGAGAAGGACACCGTCGTCACCGACTTCTGGTGGGTCAACGACCACCGCGTGATCGCTGCGATGGGCCGCCGCTACGGCCGCGCCGACACACCGGTCGCGACCGGCGAGCTGGTCGGCGTGGACGCGGACGGCAAGCGCGCGAAGCGGCTCACCGGCCCCACCGAATACACCGTCGCGTTCATGCTCGACACCCTGCGCGACGACCCCGACAACGTGCTGGTCACGGTGTTTCCGTACGGCGCCAACGTCGAGACCTCGGTTGAGCGCATGAACGTCTACACCGGCAACCGCGGGCCGGTCTCGTCCGCGCCGGTGCGCAACGCCAGCTTCGTGACCGATCATCAGGGACGGGTGCGCTTCGCGCTGGGTAGCGACAAGGACAACGTCGGCAAGCTGTTCTATCGCGACGCCGACAAGGGCGAATGGCGCCTCGTCGCCGACGAGGCCAGCAGCCATGTCGTCGAACGCGCGATCGGGTTTTCCGCCGACGACAGGACCGCCTATCTCCGGGTGCAACGCACTGCCGGGCCGGATGCCCTCGTCGGCATGGACATCGCCACCGGCACCCGCACCGAACTGCTGCGTGACGAGACGGGCGATCCCCATGAGGTCCTCTTGTCGCCCGACGGCACGACGCCGGTCGGGGCGCTGTACCTGCACGGCAGCGGCAGCCGCACGCGGTTCTTCGACGACAAGAGCGCAGTCGCGAAGTACTACCGCCAGATGGAGAAGGCCTTCCCCGGCAACACCGTGTCGCTGACCTCCGCCACCGACGACGGGCATCTTTTGCTGTTCTCGGTGTTCAGTGATCGCAATCCCGGTGACTTCTATCTCTACGACACGGTGGCGAAGAAAGTCGATCCGGTGATGAGCCGGCGCAAGTGGTTCGATCCCGAACGCCAGCCGGCCACGGAGGAAGTGGTCGTCACCGCGCGCGATGGCCTGTCGCTGCACGGCTACCTCACCCGGCCGCGCGGCGCCGACCCGGCGAAGCCGCTGCCGATGGTGGTGATGCCGCACGGCGGTCCGTTCGACATCCAGGACACCTGGTGGTTCGACGACGACACGCAACTGCTGGCCGAAGCCGGCTACGCGGTGTTGCGCATCAACTATCGCGGATCGGGCGGATACGGCCGCGCGTTCCTGCATGCCGGTGCCCGCGAGTGGGGCGGGAAGATGCAGCAGGACCTCGTCGACGCCACGCGCTGGGCGATCGCGCAGAAGATCGCTGCGCCCGATCGCATCTGCCTGTACGGCGCCAGCTACGGTGGCTACGCGTCCCTCATGGGCGTGGCCACCGAGCCCGATCTGTATCGCTGCGCGGTCGGTTACGTCGGCGTCTACGATCTGGTGAAGCTGCATCGCGACGCAGCGAACGATGGTGGCGGCAACCTCCTTTGGGCCAACCAATGGATCGGCCCGCGCGACACGCTCGATGCCGTGTCGCCGATCAACCTCGCGAAGCGGATCAAGGTGCCGGTGTTCCTGGCGGCTGGCGGCGAGGACAAGCGCGCCCCTATCGAACACAGTGAGCGCATGGAGAAAGCGCTGAGGCAGGCCGGGGTGCCAGTGGAGACCCTCTACTACCCGCACGAAGGCCACGGCTTCTACACCGAAGAACACCGCCGCGAGTTCTACGTGCGCCTGCTCGCGTTCCTGTCGCGCCATCTCGGCGGCGCGACGGCGAAACCCTGAAGGATCGCGGCGCGCAGGCGCCGCGATCGGTCACTCCGCTTCGCGGAAATACGGCTCGACCGTGCCCTTGAGCTTCATCGTCATCGGCTGGCCGCGGCGGTCGAGCGCCTTGCCGGCGATCACGCGGACCCAGCCCTCGCTGACGCAGTATTCCTCGACGTTCGTGCGCTCCACGCCGTTGAAGCGGATGCCGATGCCGCGGTCGAGCAGGGCGGCGTCGTAGTGCGGGCTGCTCGGGTCGTTGGAGAGGCGGTCGGGAAGCGTGTCGGTCATGGCGGCAGTGCGGGATGGTGGAAGCCGCACAGGATACGCCATCGTGCCGGGCGTTCAGTCCGCGGGCCGGCCCTCGCCGCGGCCGAGCGGGTCGGGCAGCGGCGTGCCGGCGTCGACGAACCCCAGCGACACCGAGTTCAGGCAGTGGCGTTCGCCGGTCGGCGGCGGGCCGTCGGGGAAGACGTGGCCGAGATGGCTGCGGCAGCGCGCGCAGACGATCTCGGTGCGCACCATGCCGTGGCTGGTGTCGCGGATGCGGCCGACGTGGCGTTCGTCGTACGGCGCGAAGAAGCTGGGCCAGCCAGTGCCGGAGTCGAACTTCGCGCTGGAGCGGAACAGCGGCAGCCCGCAGAAGCGGCAGACGTAGACGCCTTCGCGCTTGTTGTCGAGGAACACGCCGCAGAACGGCGCCTCGGTGCCGTGCGAGAGCAGCACGCGGCGTTCCTCGGGCGAGAGGCCCTGGGCCAACGTCGCGCGCTGGTCGATGGTCGGCGGGGTCAGGTCGAACGCATTCATGGGGTCTCCTCGGGATCCGGTGTGTGCGATGTCATGGAGGCGGCCGCCGCGGCTGCGGTTGCGTGGCCGCTCCATTGTCGCCGGGCGTTGGCGATGATCGCCCGCATCCGCGCCCGGTCGGCAGTACGCGAGACCGGGATCGCGCCCAGTGCCAGCGCGCGTTCGCGCAGTGCGCTGTCGATGTCGTAATGCGCGCCGCTGCGCCGGTCCTGGAAGCGCGCGCGGGCCAGGCCCAGGCGTGCGGCGAAGGCATGCAATTCGTCGACCTCGTCGGCCAGCAGGTGCGCCCAGCGCCGGCCGCGCCAGCGGAACACTGCGTTGTCGACGTACACGGCCATGCGGACAGTGAAGCATGCGCGTCCGCGGACGGCAAAAGCATCGTGCCGGATGCGCGACGCGGGTTTGATTCGGACGCCTGCGCCCTCATCATGCCCGGATGACCACGCCCCCCGCTTCCCCGCCCGCCGCGCCGGACGGCGCCCCGCTCGTCGTCGATCGCGCCAGCGGCACCCGCGGCGAATGGCAGATCCTGCGCGAACTCGTGCCGTACCTGCGGCCGTTCCTCGGACGCATCCTGTTCGCGCTGGCGCTCGTCGTTGCCGGCAAACTGGCCGGCCTCGCGATCCCCGCGGTGCTGAAGCGGCTGGTCGACGCGCTCGACGTCAACGTCACCCACGCCGCGCTGGTGCTGCCGGTGGCGCTGCTGCTCGCCTACGGTGCGTCGCGCGTGGGCACCACGCTGTTCACCGAAGTGCGCCAGATCGTGTTCGCGCGGGTGATGGCGCGGGTGTCGCGACGGCTCACGCTGCAGGTGTTCCGGCACCTGCATGCGCTGTCGCTGCGGTTCCACCTCGCGCGGCGCACCGGTGGCGTGACCCGTGACGTCGAGCGCGGAGGCACCGCGATCTCCGACCTGCTCGACTGGATGATCTACACCATCCTGCCGACGCTGTTCGAGATCGCGCTGGTCACCGGCGTGCTGGTGTGGATGTACGACGCCGGCTTCGCGGTGATCGTGATGATCACGCTGGTCGCCTACGCGGCCTTCACCTTCGCCGTGACCGAATGGCGCACGCGCTACTACCGCGCCGCGGTGGAGGCCGACACCCGCGCCAACGAACGCGCCGTCGATTCGCTGCTGAACTACGAGACCGTCAAGTATTTCAACAACGAGGAGCACGAAGCGCGGCGCTACGACGCCAGCCTGCAGTACCGCGAGGAAGCGCAGGTCCTCAGCCGCAAGACGCTGGGCCTGCTCAACCTCGGCCAGGCCACCATCGTCTCGCTGGGTGTCACCGCGATGATGTGGCGCGCCGCCGGCGGCGTGGTAGATGGCAGGATGACCGTGGGCGACCTCGTCTTCGTCAACACCGTGCTGCTGCAATTGTCGGCGCCGCTCAACCTGCTGGGCATGATGTATCGCGAGGTGAAGCAGGCGTTCACCAACCTGGAACGCCTGTTCGGCCTGCTCGACGAAAGCCTCGACGTGCGTGATCGCGACGATGCGGTGCCGCTGCGCGTGGCGCGGCCGCGGGTGCGCTTCGAACACGTGCGCTTCGGCTACGACCCGCGGCGCGAGATCCTGCACGACGTCGATTTCGAGGTGCCGCCGGGTGGCACCGTCGCCGTGGTCGGCCATTCCGGCTCGGGCAAGTCGACGCTGGCACGGCTGCTGTACCGCTTCTACGACGTCGACGCCGGGCGCATCGCGATCGAGGACGTCGACGGCGTGCTGCGTGACCTGCGCGACTGCCGGCAATCGTCGGTGCGTGGCGCCATCGCGATCGTCCCGCAGGACACCGTGCTGTTCAACGACAGCATCTACTACAACATCCTGTACGGACGTCCGGATGCCACGCGCGAGGAGGTCGAGGCCGCGGCGAAGGCCGCGCACATCCACGACCGCATCCTCGGTTTTCCGGATGGCTACGAAACGGAAGTGGGCGAGCGCGGGCTCAAGCTTTCCGGTGGCGAAAAGCAACGGGTCGCGATCGCGCGCGCGCTGCTGAAGAATCCCGCGGTCCTGATCTTCGACGAAGCGACTTCCGCGCTTGATTCGAAGTCGGAGAAGGCGATCCAGGCGGAGCTCGACCGCATCGCGCAGGGCCGCACGACGATCGTCATCGCGCACCGCCTGTCGACGGTGATGAATGCCGACGAGATCCTGGTGATGGACCAGGGGCGCATCGTCGAACGCGGCCGGCATGCCGAATTGTTGGCCCGCGGTGGCCAGTACGCGCAGATGTGGGCGCTGCAGCAGCAGGAAGGCGAGGGCTGATCGGGGGGGTGGGTGCCTGCACATCCTTGTGCGGGCGTTCAAGATCGCTGTGTAGCAGTGCCGCACGGTCTTCCACGCTGGTTGGTGCCGCGTTGCCATCCATGGCGGCACGGCACAGGCTTCGGGGCGCCCGGCCCGCACATCCCTGTGCGGGCGTTCGGGATCGCTGCGCGGCAGTGCCGCGCGGTTGTCGCTTCTATTGGGATTGCCGTGCCATCCGTGGCGACACGGCGCGGGCTTCGGAACGCCCGGCCCGCACATCCTTGTGCGGGCGTTCGGGATCGCTGCGCGGCAGTGCCGCGCATGCTCGCGATCCCTCACCCCTTCACGCAGAGCACCTGCCGCAGCGTGTGCACGACCTCGACGAGGTCCGCCTGCGCCGCCATCACTGCGTCGATGTCCTTGTAGGCGGCCGGTGATTCGTCGATCACGCCGGCATCCTTGCGACATTCGACGTGCGCGGTGGCCTCGCGGTGCTGTTTCAGCGTGATGGTCTGCTTCGCTTCCGAACGGCTCATCGTGCGGCCGGCGCCGTGGCTGCAACTGCAGAAGCTGTCCGGGTTGCCCTTGCCGCGCACGATGTAGCTCTTCGCGCCCATGCTGCCCGGGATGATGCCCAGCTCGCCTTCGCGAGCGCTGACCGCGCCCTTGCGGGTGATCAGCAGCGATTCGCCATGGTGCTCCTCGCGCTGCACGTAGTTGTGGTGGCAGTTGACCGCCAGCTTCTCCAGCTGGAATCGCGGCAGCTTGCGCCGCAGCTCGTCGAGCACGCGCGCCATCATCGCTTCACGATTCAAGCGCGCGTAGTCCTGCGCCCACGACACCGCCTCCACGTAGTCGTCGAACAGCGGCTCGCCTTCGAGGAAGAAGGCCAGGTCGCGATCGGGCAGGTGGAAGCCGAGCGTGCGCGTCGCCAGCCGCTCGCGTGCGCGCTCGATGAAGTAGGTGCCGATCAGGTTGCCGGTCCCGCGCGAACCCGAGTGCAGCATCACCCAGACCGCGCCCGCTTCGTCGAGACAGAGTTCGATGAAGTGGTTGCCGCCGCCGAGCGTGCCGAGCTGCCGGTCGAACTTGTCGACGCGGATGCGCCGGTGCTTCGCCTTGATCGCCTCCAGTCGCGGCCATAGTCCGGATTGCCCGATCCGGGTTTCGATGCTGTCCGGCAATCGCCGGTGCTCGCCGCCGTTGCCGTTGCCGACGGGCACACCACGCTCGATCGATGCGCGCAGGTGCGCCAGCGAGTCCGGCAGGTCGCTCGCCCGCAGCGTGGTGCGCACGGCGGCCATGCCGCAGCCGATGTCGACGCCGACCGCGGCGGGGATGATCGCGCCGCGGGTCGGGATCACCGAGCCGACGGTCGCGCCCTTCCCGAGATGCACGTCGGGCATCACCGCGACCCACGGCCCGACGTAGGGCACCCGCGCGATGTTCTGCAGCTGGCGATGCGCGCCATCGTCCAGCGGCACGCCGCGCACCCAGCCCTTGATCGGGGTCGGCGTGCCTTCGGCATGCAGGAATTCGAAGTTCGAAGTGTTCATGTCGTTGCTCCGTGTGTGTCCCTGATGGACGCGCGGACTCCAGGTCAGGTGTCGTCGTTGTGCAGGCGGAAGTGTCGCAGTTCGCGGGTGCCGAGCTGGCGCTTGCGGACGGCATACAATCCCGCGTTGCCGAAAAGCGAGGCGTTGTCCGGCATGCCTTTGCGCGGGATGTCACGCGGACACTGGTCCACGGGCAGCCTGCGCAGCGCATCGATCGGAATGTCATCGGTGTCGGCCTCCGGGATGTACGCGACTTCCACCCGATACCAGACGCCATCGATCCTGTGCAGCTGCCATTGCGCATCGATCACGCGCATGCCCTCGCGCGCGCCACCCCTGCGCAGCCCCGCAGCCTGCCGACGGCGCTCGTGATCCTTCCTGCGCGACTGCATCCTCCGTTCGTTGAGGCGCAACAGGCCGGTACGCGGGTCGACATAGAACCGCGGACCGTATGATTCGCCGATCGGATGCAGCCCGTGCCAGCGGCCGTTGCAGCAAAGGGTGCCATCGACGTCCACCACCTTGCGTGCAACGAAATCGTCGAGGTGTTCGTGGATGTGCTGTTGCACGGTGTTGCGGCGATCGATGCCTGCGCAGATCTCGGAATAGACCTTGTCCCACGGTCGTCCGACCTGCGACGCCAGATAACGTTCCAGCGGACGCAGGTGCTCGTTGAGCCATTTGGTGCCGCCCCGGTGCCGCCGTTTCAGGCCTTCCTGCCGCGGAGACGTTTCGAGGTCGTGGGGTGCGGGGTGCTTGTCACGAAAGCCGCCGCCACCCCGGGGACGCTCCACGATCACCTTGTACATGTCGTCACGCATGATGCTTCTCTTCTGTTCCAGGGCTGCGGCCGGTTCCTTCCGGCCGCAGGTGTCACGGCTTGATGTTCACCAACTGCTTCAGCACGCCGTCCAGGCCGCCGAACACGGTCAGCTTGTCGATCTTTTCCGTGATCTTCTCCAGCGCCTCCAGTTCCTTGAGGCGCATCAGCACCGGGCTCTCGTCGATCAGCTTCGCGGTGTTGAGCAGCGAGCGCGTGGCGTTCGCCTCCTCGCGCCGGCGGATGACGTTGGCCTGCGCCGCCTTCTCCGCCTGCACCACCGCGTTGAGGATCTCGCGCATCTCGCCGGGCAGGATCACGTCCTTGATGCCGACGCCGATCACCTCCACGCCGAACGCGTCGACCCTGCCGCGCACGTCGGCGAGGATGTCCGCGTCGAGCGACGCCTTGTCGCCGAGCAGTTCGTCCAGCGTCCGCGCGGAGACCGCGCGGCGCAGGCCGTACTGCAGTTCGCGATAGACCTGGTCGCTGAACTTCGCGACCCGCGTGCGCGAGGCGACCGGGTCGGTCACGCGCACGCTCGCCGCGAGGTTCACGCGGAGCGAGACCTTGTCGCGGGTCAGCAACTCCTGGCCGGAGACCTCGATGGCCTGCATGCGCAGGTCGACGATCTCGATCGTCACGTTCTTCCGGATATTCCAGAAGGCGTGGCTGCCGGGATCGAGCATGCGCACGAAGCGGCCGTCGACGAAGACTAGGCCGACGGACTCGGTCGGCACGTCGGCGACCGCGGCGATCCTGCCGAGCGCGCCGAGCTGGCGCAGGCGGCGGGCGATGTCGGTGCGGACGTCCAGCCCATCCTCGAGCGCGATGCGTTCGATCGCGACGCGCACCGGTCCGCGCCAGTAAAGCTTGCGCGTGCCGGGGAGCAGCACGTCTTCCAGCCTGCCGTTCTTCGACACCAGACCGACCTCGTCGGTGCCGATGTCGCCGAGCACGAAGTGCTCGCCGAGCCTGTCGCCCAGCGCGTCGACCAGGGTGTCGACGTCGTGGCCGGCATATTCCGGCTTCGCGACGTCGTGCACCGTGATCGACCGTCGGCCGAGCGGGTCGCGGAACGTGTACACGCCGGGATCGAGCACGCGTTCGAGCCTGCGGTCCCGGTGGACCAGACCGCGCTCGCCGTCGCCGATCACGACCCTCTTTTTCCAGAACATCGGGGTTTCTCCTGTTTCGGGTTCCGGTGGTTCGATGCGGTCGATGTGATCCCGTCGCGCTGCATCGATCCGCGCGGCAGGTGTGCGAGGGACTCGCGGAGAAAGTGGAAACGCCCCGACGCCGAGGCTGCGAAGCCGATGCGCGCTTCGCGACGCGATCGCATCGTCCTCCGGTGCGGGCGATGGATTGCCGGCATCGGGAATGGCTGCGGTGGCGTTGCGTCGCGGGCAGGGGCCCGGCGAGTTCGTCGCTGCGATGCCCGCGGCACGTCGCGCTGTCCTGCGCCGTGTCGCGAAACGCCGCGCGGGACGTTTCCGTGCGGGACTTGCGTCCCGGTGTGGCATGACGTGTCAGGTCATGGTTTGGAGCGGGAGTCGAACCCGCAACGCTGGAATCACGATCCAGTACTCAACCATTGAGCTATCCAAAGGAACGACATGCCGGAATCGAACCGGCAACCTGCGGCTCACGCCGCCGCTCTCCCGTTGAGCCAATGTCGTCTTGCCGATGCATCGCCTTCCGATTCCGGCATGCGCCACGGCAGTGCCGCGCGCACCGGGCGGGATGCGAACCCGCGCCGCTGGAGACCGTTCAATCGATGCACCGCATTGCCGGTCTCGTCGACCGGCAATCCGTATGTCCATGCGTTTCCCGCCGCTGCCCGCACCGAGCATCGCGGTGCAGCGCTTGCGCGCCTCGTGGCGGACTTCCGCGACAGCGACGACCCGCGCGCGGACCTCGATGTCCGTGCGTTCGCGCTGTGATGCTGCGGAAATGCTTTGGCTGGAAACGTGTGGACGAAAAACGCGTGGGCGAAACCGTCCGCGCCGCGAAACATCGCGCGCGTGTGCAGGCACTCTCTTTTGCGGACGCTGAAACGAAAAACGCCCCCGGAACAGGTTCCGAGGGCGTTCGCGGTCCTCGGAGATCGGGGCGACCGATCTCCGTGACGGGATCAGTCGTGGTGGTGGATGGCGCTCTGCGGCAGTCGCGGCTTCATGCCATTCGACGCGCATGCGAACCCGTCGCGCTGCTGGCGCGAAGCTTCGTCACGGCGATGGAGGCGGAAGGCGGACGTCATCGGAATGGCTCGAAACAAGGGATTTTCGACGCAGTCGTACTGCGATGGGCGCGCACGTTACACCCGTCGTTTTTGCTTTGCAAACATTTTTTTCACATCCGTCCGTCACGCCGACGAACGGCGCACGCTCACTGCAGCAGCGGTGAGAGCGTGGTCCACACGTGATCGCGCAGCTTTGGCTGTGCGCCCGCGTCGGGATGCAGGCGATCGGCCTGGAACGCGGTCTCGTCGGCGGCGACCGGTTCGAGCAGGAACGGCAGGAACGCGGTCTTCTTCTGCTTCGCGAGATCGGCGAACAGCGTTTCGAAGCCCTGCGTGTAGTCGGGGCCGTAGTTCGGCGGCAAGCGCATGCCGACCAGCAGCACCTTGGCCTTCGTCGCCTGTGCGGCGTCGATCATCGCGGCGAGGTGCGTGCGCGTTTCGGTGAGCGGCAGTCCGCGCAGGCCGTCGTTCGCGCCGAGTTCGATCACGACGACCTCGGGCGTGTTGCGTGCGAGTTCGTCCGCGATGCGTGCGGCACCACCGGCGGTGGTCTCGCCGCTGATGCTGGCGTTGACGATGCCCCAGCCGGGTTTCTCCTGCGCGATCTTCTGCGCGGTGAGCGACACCCAGCCTTCCGGCGCGGCGAGGCCGTAGCCGGCGGACAGCGAATCGCCCATCACCAGCACGACGTGCTGTGCGACGGGTTCCGGTGCGGGTGTGGCGGTTGCGGGCGCTGCCGGTGTCGTCGCCGCGACCGGTGCGGGCGTCGTGTCCGCAGGCGCGGGTTCCGGCGTGCGTGCGCAGGCGGCCAGCGCGAGCAGCGCGCAGGCGAGCGTGGCAGTGGCGAAACGGTGGCGGCGTGGCTCAGCCATGACGCGCCTTCAGCATCGCGTAGCAGGCGCGCAGGGCCTGCGCTTCGCCGCCGGCGGGGCGGCCGGGGCGATCGCTGTCGTTCCAGCTGTAGACGTCGAGGTGCGCCCACGGCTGGTCGGCGGGCACGAACTTGTCGAGGTACAGCGCGGCGGTGATGCAGCCGCCCATCGCGCTGCTGCTGCCGTTGGCGAGATCGGCGATGCCGCTGCTCAGATAGCGCAGGTACGGCTTGTGCAGCGGCATGCGCCACAGCGGGTCGCGCGTGCGCAGGCCGGCGGCGAGCCAGTCGTCGGCGACGCGGTCGTCGTTGGCGAACAGTGCCGGCAGATCCGGGCCGAGCGCGATGCGCGCGGCGCCGGTGAGCGTGGCGAAATCGAGCACGAGCTGCGGCCTCTGTTCGGCGGCGTAGGTCAGTGCATCGCAGAGCACCACGCGGCCTTCGGCGTCGGTGTTGTCGATCTCGATGCTGAGGCCCTTGCGCGTGGCGATGACTTCGCCCGGGCGATACGCGTTCGGGCCGATCGCGTTCTCCACCGCGGGCACCAGCAGCGTCAGCCGCACCGGCAGTTTCCGCGTCATGATCAGTTCGGCCAGCGCGATCGCGTGCGCGGCGCCGCCCATGTCCTTCTTCATGTTGCGCATGCCGGCGGCGGCCTTGATGTCGAGGCCGCCGGTGTCGAAGCACACGCCCTTGCCCACGAGCACGAGATGCGGCGCGTCCTGCGCGCCCCAGTGCAGCACGATCAATCGCGGTGCGCGATGCGAGGCGCGGCCGACGGCGTGGATCGCCGGGAAGTTGTGCGCCAGCAGGTCGTCGCCGGCGAGCACGTCGAGGTCGGCGCCCTGCGCCTGCGCGATCTCGCGCACGACGGCTTCGAGTTCGTCCGGGCCCAGGTGCTCGGTCGGCGTGTTGACGAGATCGCGCACGCGCACGCAGGCGGCGATCTGCGCGGCGATGTCGGCGTCGACCTCGGCTGCCAGCCGCGCCGGCGTGCGGGCCGCGTCGCGGTAGCGCGTGAAGCGGTAGCTGCCCAGCGCCCAGCCCAGGTGCAGCGCGTCGCGCGCCTCGGCGTCGAGCGCGTCGGCCATGCGCCAGTCGCCCGCGGGCAGCGCGAACGGCGCATGCGACCACGCGAACGGATCGTGCAGGTCCGCGACGCCCAGCACCGCGCCGGCGAGGCCGCCGTCGCCGGGCAGCAGCGCGAGCGTGCCGGCGGCGCCGGTGAACCCCTGCGCCTGCAGCCACGCCTGCTGCGCCGGGGATTGCGTGGCGCACCAGTCGGCGAAGCTGGCGGCGGTGGTCGCGTGCAGGGGCAGCGCGGTGGTGTCGGCGGGGGCGAGTCCGGGCAGTGCGGTCATGGGGCGATTCCGTGTGAAGACGCGACAGGCATGGCGCCGGCGTGCGGCGGCAAGCGTTCGATCAGATCGGCGAGTGCGGCCAGGTCGGGGACGACGAAATCCGGTGCGATGTCGTCGTGCGGCCAGCGCGGATGGCGGTCGCGGGCATCGTCGCGATGCACCCACGCGGTGCGCAGGCCGGCGCGCGCGGCGCCGAGCACGTCCGCCTCGACGTGGTCGCCGACATGCAGCACCTCGTCCGGCGCGCAGCCCAGGCGATCGCAGGCGGCGAGGAAGATGCTCGCCTCCGGCTTCGCCGCGCCGTGTTCGCGCGAGCCGAGCTGGAAGGCGAAATGGTGGTCGAGGCCGATCGCGACGAGATCGGCGTTGCCGTTGCTCAGCGCCGCCAGTGGTACGCGCGCGGCGAGTCGGGCGAGCGCGTCGACGGCGTCGGGATAGCACTCGACGCGGTTGCGCTCGGCGTAGAACACGTCGTAGGCGGCGTCGGTCAGCGCCGGGTCTTCGCCGCTCTCGACGAACGCCGTGTGCAGGCACAGGCGGCGCAGCGCGCTCATGTCGTGGGCGAGGTCGGTGCGCTCGGTGAAGATGCGTTCGCGCAGGGCGCGCATGACCGGGATCGGAAAGCGTTCGGCGGTGCGCGGGCTGTGCACGCGCAGCCAGTCGTCGAGCACGCGCTCGATCCGTGCGCCGATCGGCGCGAACGGCCACAGCGTGTCGTCCAGGTCGAGGGTGATGGCGCGGATGCGGAAATTCACGGCGGCAGTGTAGCGCGCGGGTGGCCGGGCGCCCCGGGACATCCGTCATGGCGCGGAGACGCCGGCGGCCAGCAGGCGCCGGTCATTCCAGCAGCCGCGCCCAGGCCTCCATGCCGTCCACCCGCTCCAGCACCAGCTTGGTGCAGGCCAGCAGCGGCACTGCCAGCAGCAGGCCGATGAAGCCCCACAGCCAGCCGAAGACCATCAGCCCGAGGATCAGCACCAGCGGCGACAGCGCCATGCGCCGGCCGAGCACGATCGGCGTGACCAGTTGGCTCTCGATCGCGTGCAGCAGCAGGTAGACGCCGGCCGGCGCCAGCGCGTGCAGCGGATCGTCGAAATGCACGAAGCCCATCAGCAGCGACGCCGCCACGCCGATCAGCGGGCCGACGTAGGGCGCGTAGTTCAGCACGCCGGCCAGCGTGCCCCACATCAGCGCTTCCGGCAGCGGCAGGCCGAGGCCGAGCAGCACGCCGGCGAACACCAGGCCCAGCAATGCATTGATGACGCTGATCGTCAGCACGTAGCGCGAAAGCTCGCGTTCGATCGATTCGAGGATCTCCACCGTCAGCCGCTTCTGCTGCGTGCCGGGCAGCAGTCCGAGCACCTTCTTCTGCAGGCTGCCGCCGTAGACCATGAAGAAGAAGGTCAGCAGCACCACCGCCAGCACCGAGGCGAGCATGCGCGGCGTGGCGGTGAGTGCGCGGTACGGGTCGTTGACCTCGGTGCGGACCACCTTGACCGCCCCGGCGTCCTCGCCGCCGGCGACGCGGGCGATGTTCTCCGCGCCCTTCTTCGCCTCCTGCACCGGTTTTGCGAATTCGCGCAGCTTGGGCGCGAGCTGGCGCATCTCGCGCGGCAGCTGGCGGAACAGGTCGCCGGCGGGATCGGCCAGCAGGCTGCCGAGCAGGACCGCCGCGGCGATCCCGCCGGCCAGCACGCCGGCGGCGCCGAGGAAGCGCGGCACGTACAGCCGGCGCAGCCCGCGCAGGATGGGATTGCCGATCAGCGCGAAGAACGCCGCCAGCAGGATCGGCAGCAGCAGGTCCTGCGTCGCCCACAGGGTGAAGCCGACCGCCAGCGTCGCCAGCACCAGCGTGGCGCGGGACGCACGGGGGCGCGGCGGCAGCGGCGCGGTGCCGCCCGTGTCCGCGGACGGCGGCACGGACGGGGCGGGGGTCGGCGCGGCGGGATCGGGCGAGGACATGCGGACAGCTTACGGCGCGGGCGAATCCGCAGGCCAACCGGTCGCGGGGCCGGCAGCGCGCGCCGTGCGCGCTGCACGGCGCAACGGGCTCATCGCATGAGCAGCCGGCCCTGCGCGCCGCCGCGCCAGACCATCAGCACCAGGTCCTGCGGCGGTTCGGCGAACCCGGCGCGGAAGCCGGCGAGGTCGCCGAACTCGCCGATGGTCGCGCCCTGGATCACGTCGCCCTTGCGCAGGCCGTTGCGCGCGGCGCGGCTGCCGTCGGCCACGGTGTCGACCAGCACGCCGGTGGCGCCGTCGCGGCGCAGCGATTCGGGCAGTTCGGCGAACGTGGCGCCGGCCAGGCGCGGATCGAGGTTGGCGCCGGGGATCGCGCGCGGCTGCTCGCGCAGCGTCGCCTGCACCTGCACCGGCTTGCCGTTGCGGCGCACGTCCAGCGACACCTTGCTGTCCACCGGCTGCAGGCCCTGGAAGTTGCGCAGGCCGTCGCTGTTGTCGATGCGCTGGCCGTTGGCGGCGAGGATCACGTCGCCCTCGCGCAGGCCGGCGGTGGCGGCGGCCGAGCCCGGGTACACGCGGGTGACCACGGCGCCGCGGGCCTCGCTCAGGCCCAGGCCCTGCGCGATCCGCGCGTCCACGTCCTGGGTGTCGATGCCCAGCGCGCCGCGGCGCACGCCGCCGGTCAGCAACTGCTCCATCACCCGGTGCGCGAGGTCGCTGGGGATCGCGAAGCCCAGGCCGATGTTGCCGGCCATGCTGCCGCGCGGGTTGAAGCTGGCGGTGTTGATGCCGACCAGCCCGCCATGCAGATCGACCAGCGCGCCGCCGGAGTTGCCCGGGTTGATCGACGCGTCGGTCTGGATGAAGTTCTGGAAGCCCATGCCCGGCAGGCCGCTGCGCTGGGTGGCCGAGACGATGCCCCAGGTCACGGTCTGGCCCACGCCGAACGGGTTGCCCACCGCGACCACGAAATCGCCGACCTGCAGCCGGCCGCTGTCGGCCAGCGGGATCGCGGTCAGGTCCCTGGCCTGGATGCGCATCAGTGCCACGTCGGTATCGGGGTCGGAGCCGACGAACTCGGCCTTCAGCGTGCGCCCGTCGTTGAGCGTGACCGAGACGTCGTCCGCGCCCTCGATCACGTGGTGGTTGGTGAGGATCAGCCCGCGCTGGGCGTCGACGATCACGCCCGAGCCCAGCGATTCGGAGATGCGCTCCTCGGGGATGCCGAAGATGCGGCGGAACATCGGGTCGTCGCCGAATGGGGTGTTCACCCGCACCCGCTGCTTGGTGTGCACGCTGACCACGGCCGGCGTGACCTTCTTCAGCATCGGCGCCAGCGACGGCAGCGGCTGGCCATCGACGGCCATCGGCAGCGGCGCGGACGCCCCGACCGCCGGTGTGGCCGATGCGGCGATCGCCGGCGTTTCCAGCGTTTCGCGCACCCAGGTGGCGGCGAACCCGCCGAACGTGGCGGCCGCGGTCAGGGCGAGCAGGAGCGGGGCTTTCCGGGGGCGGGAGGCAGGGCGTTCGGCGGGCATGGAGGCGGGACCGTGGGCAGGCGGAGGGGGGCGGGGTGGAGGGCAAGATCGCGGCCGCGCGCCGCGGAATCAAGCCCGTGGCGCGCGCGCGGCACAGCTTTCGCGGCGCGGCTTAAACGCGGCCTGAAACCGTGACCGGCCACACGCGTGCCGGGTTCCCGCCGGTCGTCCGAAGACCGGGTGGAACGGGCTCGAAAAGGCGCGTCAAGCCGTTGACTTGGGGGAACGGGGCGCGTAGCTTGGCACCCCGCGTCGCCACTACATCTTGGGGTGAACGTGGCGGCTGACCCAACCAATGGTGTTTCACGGGACATGTGGTTCCACGGAAGACACGACGGGCGGCAGGCGTTCGCAAGCGGAAGTCCGTCGATTCAGGGCGTCTTTCGTGCTGTCGGGCGTACAGGAGCGTCACACGCGGTCGGACTGGTACCGCATCACAGAATCCGCTGAAGGCGTAGAGCAGGGGCTCCGCCGTCGGCACCCCGATGACAACGAGGCCGCGGCATGTCCCGCGACCCGAGAACGACGAGGATGGGAGTGGAATGAGTACCGTGCGTCTTGAGGCCGTGGCGAAGGCGGAGGCTGCCGCCGAGATTCCGATGCAGCCGGCGTCCTGGGACATCTGGGACAAGAAGTACCGGCTCAAGACCAAGCAGGGCACGGACGTCGATGCCGACATCGACGGCACCTACCAGCGCGTTGCCCGTGCCCTGGCCGACGCCGAGCCGACCGCCGAGAAGCAGAAGTACTGGTACGAGCGTTTCGTCTGGGCGCTGCGCCGCGGCGCGATCCCGGCCGGCCGCATCACCTCGAACGCGGGCGCGCTGGAACACAAGCCGGCCACCAGCACCATCAACTGCACCGTCTCCGGCACCATCCACGATTCGATGGACGGCATCCTGGAGAAGGTCCACGAGGCCGGTCTCACGCTGAAGGCCGGCTGCGGCATCGGCTACGAGTTCTCCACGCTGCGTCCGCGCGGCGCGTTCGTGGCCGGCGCCGGCGCCTACACCTCCGGCCCGATGTCCTTCATGGACATCTACGACAAGATGTGTTTCACCGTCTCCTCCGCTGGCGGCCGCCGCGGCGCGCAGATGGGCACGTTCGACGTCTCCCACCCGGACGTGAAGGACTTCATCCGCGCCAAGCGCGAGGACGGCCGCCTGCGCCAGTTCAACCTGTCGCTGCTGATCACCGACGGCTTCATGCAGGCGGTCGAGACCGACGCCGACTGGCCGCTGGTGTTCCCGATCAACGCCAAGGAAGTCGGCGACCTCGACATCGGCAACCCCGAGCAGGTCGTGTGGCGCGACTGGCCGACCACCCGCAACTACATCACCCGCGACGACGGCATGGTGGCCTGCAAGATCTACGGCCACATCCGCGCCCGTCACCTGTGGGACATGATCATGGTCTCGACGTACGACTACGCCGAGCCCGGGTTCATCCTGATCGACAAGGTCAACGAGATGAACAACAACTGGTGGTGCGAGACCATCCGCGCCACCAATCCCTGCGGCGAGCAGCCGCTGCCGCCCTACGGCGCCTGCCTGCTGGGCTCGGTCAACCTCACCAAGTTCGTGCGCAAGCCGTTCACCGACGAGGCCTCGTTCGACTGGGAGGAATACAAGGAAGTCGTCCGCGTCTTCACCCGCATGCTCGACAACGTGGTCGAGGTGAACGGCCTGCCGCTGCAGCAGCAACAGCAGGAAATCCTGCGCAAGCGCCGCCACGGCATGGGCTTCCTCGGCCTGGGCAGCACCATCACCATGCTCGGCATGAAGTACGGCAGCGCGAAGTCGCTCGAATTCACCGAGCAGATCGCCCGCGACATGGCCGTGGCCGGCTGGGAAGTCGCGCTGCAGCTGGCCCACGAGAAGGGCCCGGCACCGATCATGGAAGAGCGCTTCGCGGTCACCGCCGAAATGCTGCGCAAGCGCCCGGAAATGGCGCGCGACGGCTGGAAGGTCGGCCAGGAGATCCCCGGCAAGGTGCTGCACGCGAAATACAGCCGCTACATGCAGCGCGTGGCCTCGGTCGCGCCCGAGCTGGTCGACCAGCTGGCCGAGACCGGCGCCCGCTTCACCCACCACAGCTCGATCGCGCCCACCGGCACCATCTCGCTGTCGCTGGCCAACAACGCCTCCAACGGCATCGAACCCTCGTTCGCGCACCACTACAGCCGCAACGTGATCCGCGAAGGCAAGAAGTCGAAGGAAAAGGTCGACGTCTACAGCTTCGAACTGCTGGCCTACCGCGAACTGGTCAACCCGAAGGCGATGCCCTTCAGCGACGATCCGGATGCGAAGCTGCCCGACTACTTCATCTCGGCTGACGACATCTCGCCGAAGGAACACGTCGACGTGCAGGCCGCCGCGCAGAAGTGGGTCGACAGCTCCATCTCCAAGACCGCGAACGTCCCGACCGACTACCCGTACGAGGACTTCAAGGACATCTATCGCTACGCCTACCAGCAGGGCCTGAAGGGCTGCACCACCTTCCGCTTCAACCCGGCCGCTTTCCAGGGCGTGCTGGTGAAGGAAGCCGACCTCGAGAACACGCTGTACCGCTTCGAGCTGGAAGACGGCAGCCTGGTCGAGGTCAAGGGCAACGAAGAGATCGAATACGACGGCGAGATGCACACTGCCGCCAACCTCTTCGACGCGCTGAAAGAAGGCTACTACGGCAAGTTCTGACCGCGTCGTTTCCCTCCCTCTCCTCGCGTGCAGGGGGAGGGGTGACGCGGGAGCGAATCGCCGCGCGTTCCGCTCGTCGCCGACCCGCCCGCACGCCTGCGCCAGCCTTCCCGGATCGCGCTACATTGCATCCACGGGCGACCCGCCCGTAGTCCCCTGACGAGGAACCACCATGAGCAATGGCAATGTGATCACGGAAGCCATTTCCGACGCCGCCGAAGCGGTGGCGGACAAGGCGAAGGAAATGGGTGAGGCCGTCGCGAACACGCCCGCCGGCCAGGCCGTCACCGAGGCCGTCGGCAAGGCGAAGAAGCGCGTCGCCAAGGCCCGCAAGCAGGCCGGCAAGATGGTCGACGACGCCAAGGCCAAGGCCGCCAAGGCCGTGAAGACGGTCAAGGCCAAGGTCGCCGGCGAGAAGAAGGCCGTGAAGAAGGCGGCCAAGAAGATTGCGAAGAAAGCCGCCGCCAAACAGGCCGCGGTGAAGAAAGCCGTCAAGAAGGTCGTCAAGAAAGCGGCGGCGAAGAAAGCAGTCGCGAAGAAGGCGGCCGTGAAGAAGACGCCGTCGAAGAAGGCTGCCGTGAAGAAGGCTGCCGTGAAGAAGGCGCCTGCCCGCAAGGCCGCGGCGAAGAAGACCGTGAAGAAGGCGGCGAAGAAGGCCGCTCCGAAGAAAGCCGCGAAGAAAGCCGCCCCGAAGAAAGCCGCCCGCAAGGCGGCGAAGAAGTAAGCCAACGCGCCTCCCGCCCTCCCTTTCGCGCCGCGAGAGGGAGGGCCGGGGAGGGCATCCATGTCACACGCACACTGCATCCGGACACACGCACCATGGCCGTCAAGATCGACAAGAAAATCAAGGGTTACGCCGTCGTCAAGCCCGAGGACAAGGCGAAGGAGGCCGCCGCAGGCGCGTCCGTCGCGCGCGCGACCGTCGAATCCGAACTGCCCGTGGCCGACGTCATCCAGATGCACGAGCGGATCGAGCGCCCGGACGTGCTGATCGGCAGCACCTACAAGATCAAGTCGCCGCTGGTCGAACACGCCATGTACGTGACCATCAACGACATCGTGCTCAACGCCGGCAGCGAACACGAACAGCGCCGCCCCTTCGAGATCTTCATCAACTCGAAGTCGATGGAGCACTTCCAGTGGATCGTCGCCCTCACCCGGATCATGTCCGCGGTGTTCCGCAAGGGCGGCGACGTGACCTTCCTTGTCGAGGAAATGAAGGCCGTGTTCGACCCCAAGGGCGGCTACTTCAAGGCCGGCGGCGTGTACATGCCGTCGCTGGTCGCCGAACTGGGCATGATCGTCGAGGATCACCTCAAGACCATCGGCCTGATGCACGACCCCGAGATGAGCGACCACCAGCGCGCCCTGATCGCCGAGAAGCGCCGCGCCTACGAAGAGAACCGCTCAAAAAAAAAGCCTGACGTGACCGGCGCCGCCCCGGCCGTCCACCACGAAGAGATCGAAGTCACCGGTGAAGGCGTGTCGTTCCCGCCTTCGGCGACGATGTGCCACAAGTGCAGCACGAAGGCCATCGTGATCATGGATGGGTGTGCGACTTGTCTGAATTGTGGGTATTCGAAGTGTGGGTGAGTACATCATGAACTCAAACATTAATCAGCGTGTAGTTGAGCTTCGCAAGGCTTCGACAATCGAAGAGCGGGCGCATCAGCTGCGCCTGTCCATCTGGAATAATCAATACGACCTTTTTTGTGGGCAGCCACCCCAAGATTTCATGGACCTTTTAGAGCCGGGCGTTGCGCTTCACATGCTTGGCTTTCAAGTAATTACAGAAAATGATTTGGGGGAAATGCATGAGGATGGGCGCCGTGTTCGGGTTGCGGGTCTAATAGATAATGAGCGGAAGATAGTGAAAATCTCTTCCGCACTTGACTACAAGGAAATTCGCTTTACGACGGGGCATGAGTTGGCGCATGCGGAGCTTCATCCAAACATGACCGGATTGCATCGGGATCGTGCTTTGTCTGGGCCGTTGCCTCGTAAGAATAAAGTTGAGGTTGATGCTGACAGGTTCACGTCAGCTTTCTTGATGTCGCCAAAGCTCGTGCTTAATGAGTTCGAGAAAAGATTTGGAAGTGAAATATTCAGGCTAAATGAGGATTCAATCTTCGGCATGAATTTTGGTTCGGCGAGACACAGAATTCGTAGCACAAGGGATGTTTCCTATGCTGTAGCTCAGTCGGCCATGTATATGGGGCGGTGTTTTGAGCCGCTTTCCAAGGTTTTCAGGGTCTCGCCGACCACGATGGCAATTCGATTGGAAGAACTCGGCCTTATTGAGGATTTTCATTCGTCGCGTATGTGGTGATCGGGGTCCGTAAACGCGTAATTCGCAAACTCGTAAGGCGGGTCAAACCCGTAAGGCGGGTCAAGACCCGCCCTACGGCGGGGTAGGGCGGGTCTTGACCCGCCGTTTTCGGGGCGACTGCGGGGCGCCCGGACGCCGTTGGCGTGGTGCATGGGTGGCGCGCGACGTGCGTCGCGGACGGGGCGTCGGGGAATTCCGATGCGATGATGCGGGATGTCCCGATATTCGCGCGCAGGCGTCCGGGGCACGCTGGATGCATGCCTCACTATCGTCGCTGCTGGGTGCCCGGGGGCACCTATTTCTTCACGGTCAACCTGCTCGAACGTCATCGCCGTCTATTGGTCGAGAATATCGACGACCTGCGTGACGCTTTCAGACAGGCGCATGCGCAGCGTCCGTTCGGCCTCCCGGCCTGGCTCATCCTCCCGGATCACCTGCATTGCGTCTGGGTATTGCCCGAGGGCGATGCCGACATCGCGACGCGATGGCGCCACATCAAGACACTCTTCGCACGCGCGCAACCCGGCGGCGAGTGGCGATCGTGCCGGCGGATCGCCAAGGGCGAACGCGGCATCTGGCAACGTCGCTACTGGGAACACGTCGTGCGCGACGAGCGGAATCTGCGTCGCTGCATCGACTACATCCACTTCAATCCCGTGAAGCATGGCCTGGTTGGCCGTGTCGCCGACTGGCCGCATTCCTCGTTTCACCGCTACGTCCGCGATGGACGTTTGCCCATGAATTGGACAAGTGCGTAGCGCGCCGGCCGGGCTCATGCGATGGCGTTGCAATGCGGTGGTGGGCGCAGCGAACATCGCCATTCGATGCCACACTCGCCGACTCCCGGCGCAAGACAGCAGTGGCCGCGGCAATGCGATTGTCTGCTTTCAGGCGTGCGGTGCCGGACGCATCCGTGATGAGCGCTGCGCAGTGCAATTGCCGCGCGATGCCTTCGGCCGCGTGTCCGGTGACAAGGTGAAAAAACGTTGACTGCGCATGGTCGCGTCGATCAAGCGTGACACCTTCGTGACTGCCGCGGCGCGTGGCTTCCGGGTCGTGGCCCGGGCATCTGCGCGGCAAAGGCGTTGCGCCATCTTTGTGCTTTGACATAAGATCAATCTGCGTCATCCCGGCTTGCGGATGACTAAATGGGGCAAAAATCAGTTTCCAGCCTTTTTGCTCATATCGAGTGAAAAACCGTTCCGCATTTTCTTGAAACCTCAAAGGGAATTTGTATGCTCAAAAACATCGGGCTTCTGCTCATCGCGAGTGGCATGGCGATCGCTTCGCCTTCCGCAATGGCGATCGAAAACTACTACGTGGGTGCCAGTGTCATTCGCGTCACCGACAAGGGCGATGAGGCTCCCGGGATCTACCCGGTCGCTGCCGGCATCAGGGCCGGCATCACAGTGAACGAGCATTTCGCGGTCGAAGCGCGTTACGCCACGGGCGTGAGCAGCGACAGCGCGAATTTCGGCGGCCTGCCCGTCGATCTCGAACTGGATCATCTCTATGGCGCCTACATGAAGGGGATCCTTCCGGTCGGCCGCGTGTCTCCCTACGTGCTGGTGGGCTACACGCACGGCCAGGAAACCTTCCGCGTCAAGGCGCTCGGCCTGAGCGCGTCGGATTCGGATTCGAAGCCCAGCTTCGGCATCGGCATGGATGTGCCGCTGGGCGACAAGTGGAGCCTCAACGTCGAATGGGCCCGCCTGCTGAAGGGCCAGGACGACCTGGGCGTCGGCTACAAGATCGAAAGCCTCAGCGTCGGTGGCGCCTATCACTTCAAGTGATGCGCCTTCGCGGCGCGGGGCCCGGGGCCTCCGCCCCGGACGCGCGAACAGGATCGTCGCGTGATCCCGCACCCGCGTGCAATGCAGGACGAAGCCGGCCGCCGCAAGGCGGCCGGCTTCTTTCCGGTGTGCAGTGGGGCATGCGTTCGCGATCGCCACCAGCGTCGTGATGCCGGTGGGTCGGGCCAGTGGCGGTGCTACGCCGATCCGCCCGGAGACAGGACATTCCTGCGGTTTTCATGTCTGCCCGAAACGTAGAAAATGCCTGCGGGACATTTCTTCCCACAGGGGACAAACCAATGAAAATCCGCAAGGCGTTCGTTCGCCTTTCCTGCCTGCTCGCATTCGCGAGCCTTCCGTTGCACGCGCTGGCCGGCACGCCCAAGGCGACGCTGGTGGCGCCGAGCTTCGATGGTCCGACGCAGGTCGAGTTCTCGACCGACCAGGTCTCCAAGTGGACCGACCTGCCGCTCGGCACCTATCGCGTGCCGAACAGCGACGTGATCATCTCCGGCCACCAGAAGGGCGGCGCCGCGCCGATGCTGCTGTTCGGCCTGATCGGCGTGGCCGTGCAGAACGGCGTCAATGCGAGCCACGGCAAGGACGCGATGGCGTCGGCAGAGCAGGCGCTGACCTTCTCGATCGACGAAGAAGCCAAGGCCAAGCTGATGGCGGCGATGGCGGATCCGGCCTACGCCGGAAAGTTCACGGCCGACGCGACGCCCGACCGCAAGTTCGAAGTGACGGGTGCCGTCGTGATGAGCTTCGCCAGCCAGCAGGAAGTGCTGCCGTACGTCACGCTCCGCGTGAAGCTGATGGGCAAGGACGGCAAGTCGAAGCTGTGGACGACCCGCTACATCGCGTCCACCGGTGCGCGCATGCCGCTGGTCGGGGCGGGCAGCTGGACCGAGAACGACGGCGCACCGTTGCGGGCGCAGGTGAGCAGGCTGCTCGACCTCGCCATCCAGACCATGCTGAAGGACATCGCGACGCCGTATCCGCGTGAAGAGGCGTCGCTCACGAACGTCCACGGCTTCTTCGTGCACGTCAACAAGCCGCTGCAGGTCGTGGGCTACAAGTTGTCCGAAGAGGACGGCCGGATGCTGTTCCTGCCGAAGCTCGGTACCACCATCGTGTTCGCGGGCGTGAACATCCTCGACACCTCCACGATCTGGCAGCAGCCGGCCACGAGCAAGGACAAGCCGCTGAAGCTGCTCAAGCCGGACGACCCGACCCTGGCGGGCATCATGCCGAAGACGCCTGCGCCTGCCGACGGTGCCGCCGCCGAAAGCACCGAGGACACGATCGAGGCACCCGAAGCGGAAGCGCAGGAAGAGAAACCGACCGACGGCTGATCGTCCTTCGCACTGCCTGCATTGCCACGACGGCCGCCCTTGGGCGGCCGTCGTCGTTCCGGGGGCATCGTCGCCCCTCCGTTTTCCGATCACGTTTCCCGATCACGCCACCCCCGACGTCCGGAACACCCGCGGAACGCCGTTGAACTCGCTGGCGCATCGCGCCGAGAGGACGGGCGCGTGCAGGCATGCGATGTCGACTGCGCCGACCCGCGACGATCATTGGACAGCGAGGTGAGGGATGAGGCGCAGGAACATGGGGAGCGTGCTGGCGGCCGTTTTGTCGCTGTGGGCGGCAGCGGCGCAGGCGGGCAACGACGGCAACTTCCAGGTCGTCATCGACGACGTCAACAAGCAGGCGTTCGGCACGCTGGTGGCGACGCGCCGTTCCGCCGATACCGTGCAGAAGCTGGGCTGCACGATCCGCGCGGACAACGCGCTGTGCTACGCCACCAATGCCGCGGGGGTGTACCGCACCTGCCTGACGACCGATCCGGGCCTGATCGCGGCGGCGCGCAGCCTGAGCAGCGAGTCGTACCTGTGGTTCGTATGGAACGCCGCGGGCAGCTGCACGTCGATCGTTGTCGGCCTCGGCTCGCAGTACAAACCCTGAGGCGGGGTGCGCCTCACGCGCGCGGGGCGGCGATCGCCGCTTCGTGTGCATCGACGCCCGGCGGCTCGAACCATGCGCTCGTGTCCATGCGCACGCTGCGCAGGTGCGCGGTGGCGAGGTGCGCGGCGTGGCGGGGTTCGGCGAAATAGCCGATCAGCAGGCTGCGTCGGCGCGCGCCGGTGGGGTTGAGCGTCGCGGCGTGCACCAGGTCGGCGTCGAACACGAGGATGTCGCCGGCGTGGCCGCTGAGCTGGATCACGCCGGTTTCGTCGAGTGTGTGGACCGGCGGCGCGTCAGGCGCGGGGCGATGGCTGCCGGGGATCAGCCGCGTCGCGCCGTTGTAAGGCCCGTAGTCGTCGAGGAAGGCGAGGGCGTTGACCGTGTCGCCGGGCCGGTTCGCCGACAGGTCGCGATGCAGGCCCTGGTGGCCGCCGCCTTCCAGCGGCTCGCGGCCTTCCACTTGCGCGAGGAAGAAGCGTTCGCCGATCAGCGCGCCGGCCACGGCCAGCATCGCCGGCAGGCGGCACACGGCCTGCACCTGCGGGTCGAGATCCAGCAGCGAATGTCGCCAGCCCGGCCCGCGCGGCACCGCCCACCGTTCCGACGGTTGCACGCCGGCATCGAAGGTCTCGCGCAGCGACGGCAGCCAGTCGTCGGGGATCGCCCCGCGCAGCAGGGCGTAGCCATCGCGGTGGAGTGGGTCGTGGTCGATCATGGCGGAAGGTCTGGTGCGATGCTCGGGGTGAGCGGAAAGCGTGTGCCTTTCCAACGGTGGAGGAGGCATCGCCGTGTGGAACCGGCGTCTGTCACGGGTCGAGCAGGATCGAATGTCGATGCGCCAGCGATGGAAGGTCGCCGGGACGGTGCAGGAGGATCGTGCCGTCCGGAAGGCGGGCGATGGTTCTGGCATGCGCCTTCGAGGTTCTCCGTTCCCCGGGCGATTGTTCCTCTGGGCCCGGCGAGACTTCGGTTCCGGACGAAGCGGGCAGTCTGCCGCGCAGCAGATCGTCCATCAGGGTGCGGGTACCGGCCAACACTTGTTCGAGCGCGGACTGCATGCCTGCACAGTCCGAAGCCGACAGCATGGCCGACCGACGGAGGGATTGGGCGAGCGGCGTCCACTTCGGTCGCTTGGCTTCCTTGATGGCGCGCTGATGCTGTGCAGTCAGTTTCCCGACCCGTTGCCGGTCGAGCTTGTTGGCGGAGGTCGCCCCTTCCGCGTTGAGCCTGCGGATCGTCTGCCCTACATCCAGCGCTTCGAAGCGTGCGGCTTCATCGGCGAGCATCTGCTCGGTGTCCTGCGGGGTCTTGGCGGGCAATGACGGCGGAAGATCGCCGATTGCGACCATGCTGTCTTCCCAGTCCGGGGTCTTCGATGGCTGCCCGCTGCCGGGATCGGCCCTGAAGGCGCGGGCGTCGATGCTGCCCGCAAGTGTCGATCCATCCGGCAGCAGGGTGATGCCGGCGAGGATTTCGTAGCGGGGCACCTGCTTGCCGACGATGCCTTCGATCGATTGTCCCGGCTCGAGGAAATGCACTTCGACTCTGGCGTCCGGCCACGCATCGTGGAATGACTCGGTCAGCGACGCCGCGAGTCTGTCTCCGTAGGCGAGGTCGCAGTGATTGCGGGTGACATGGCCGAAGCGGATTCGCGCCTCGTCTTCTGCAAGTTCGCGCATGGATTTGTTGGTGATGGCTTCGGCGAGTGCCCCGCCGAGCGCATTCGCGGCGGTGCCCTGCATGACCGAGAGTCCCTGGTAATTCGGGGGAGGCATGCTTCGACCGTCGTAGCTCGTGTACTGGAAGGCCATCTGCGGACGAATGCGCTGCGAGACGATGCCGATGTGGATGGGCAATGCGCGTGCTTCCGTCGCGCGTGCGGCCGAATAGCGGGCGACGGGCTCATCGGCGAACGCAGTAGCGACGCAGGACAGGCCGATGGCGAGCGCGAGGCAAAGAAGGTGGCGCGTGGTCATGTCGAATGGAGCGAGTCGATGGCGGCATTTCCGGAGCGCCGAAAAATAGCATGCGACATGGATGGGCCGAGGGTCTGTCCTCGCGAGAGGGCGGGGCCCTTCCCCCGAGCGCGACAGGCCGTGTAAATCGGATGCGGCACGGCATTCGAAGCCGGCTTCAAGCGAGGGTGGCGCTGGCCGGACAGAAGCTGGCATCGCCGGATCGATCTGAGTGCCAGCCAGACCTCTGCAAGCGAGTCGCTCCGGGCGTCGGACTTCGTGTCGCCGTGGCCTTCTTGTCCGATCCCGGACCCGGAGGGGGAGCGACCGCGTTGGCGCCGCCCGCGTGTTGACACTCATGTAAACGGTTACATACCATGGCCGCCGGCATACCCCGTGCAAAGGCACCATCCCCGGATGGCCAAGTTCGTCGACATTCCCGCGCTCATCGACGGCATGACCGTGGAGGAGAAGATCGGCCAGCTGACGATCCTGGCCGATTCGGTGCGCCCCTACGCCTTCGAGGTCAATCCCGATTCCTTCCAGTGGGGCCCGGACGCGGTGCGCGACCTGATCCGCGCCGGCCGCGTGGGTGCGCTGTTCAACGGCGTCGGCGCGGTCGACGGCGCGGCGCTGCAGCGGATGGCGGTGGAGGAGAGCCGGATGGGCATCCCGCTGCTGTTCGGCGCGGACGTCATCCACGGCATGCGCACGGTGTTCCCGATCCCGCTGGGCGAGGCCGCCAGCTTCGAGCCCGCGCTGGCCGAGCGCACCGCGCGCGCGGCCGCGATCGAGGCCACCCGCGAGGGCCTGCACTGGACCTTCGCGCCGGTGGTCGACATCGCCCGCGACCAGCGCTGGGGCCGGGTCGCCGAGACCACCGGCGAGGACACCTTCCTCGCCTGCAGGTTCGCGCAGGCCCGCGTCCGCGGCTTCCAGGGCGAGGACCTGACCGCCGACGATTCGCTGCTGGCGACGCCCAAGCATTTCGCCGCCTACGGCGCGGTGGCCGCGGGCCTGGACTACAACGCGGTCGACGTCTCGCCGCAGACGCTGCACGAAGTCCACCTGCCGCCGTTCAAGGCGGCGATCGACGCCGGCGCGCTGTCGATCATGAGTTCGTTCAACGACATCAACGGCGTGCCGGCGACCGCCAATCGCGCACTGCTGACCACGCTGCTGCGCGAGCAGTGGGGCTTCGAGGGCTTCGTCGTCTCGGACTACACCTCCGACTTCGAGCTGATCGCCCACGGCTTCGCCGAGGACACGCGCCACGCCGCCAAGCTCAGCCTCGATGCCGGGCTCGACATGAGCATGCAGAGCGGCGCCTTCCTCGACCACGTTGCGGATCTCGTCGCCGACGGCTCCTTGAGCATGGCGACGCTCGACACCGCGGTGCGCCGCGTGCTGGAAGTGAAGGCGCGGATGGGGTTGTTCGACCACCCGTACCGCTCGCTCGATCCGGCGAGGGAAGCGGCGCCCGCCGACCACATCGCCGACCACGACGCGCTGGCGCGCACCGTCGCGCGGCGCTCGGTGGTGATGCTCAAGCACGACGGCGACGTGTTGCCGCTGCGTCGCGCCGGGCAGAAGATCGCGCTGGTCGGTCCGTTCGCGAACGATCGCGAGAACCTCGCCGGCTGCTGGAACATCTTCGGCGACGGCACGCGCGAGATCGACCTCGCCACCGGCCTGCGCGCCGCGCTCGCCGATCCCGCCGCGCTTGCGGTGATCGAGGGCTGCGGCATCGAAGACGCGATCCCCGGTGGCGTCGACGCCGCATGCGCAGCGGCCCACGCCAGCGACGTGGTGGTGCTCGCCGTCGGCGAACCCGCGCGCTACTCCGGCGAAGCGCAGTCGCGCACGCAGATCGTGCTGCCGCGCGTGCAGCAGCAACTGGTCGAAGCGATCGTCGCCTGCGGCAAGCCGGTCGTGGTGCTGCTGCGCACCGGTCGCGCACTGGCGCTGGGCCCGGAGGTGCGTGCCGCGGATGCGATCCTGGTGACGTGGTTCCTCGGCACGCAGACCGGCCATGCGATGGCCGACCTGCTGTTCGGCGACGAAAGCCCGTCGGGCCGCCTGCCGGTGAGTTTCCCGCACGATGCCGGCCAGCAGCCGTATTTCTACAACCACACCGCCACCGGCCGTCCGTACGAACCGGGCGGCCTGGAAGCCTTCCGCACGCGCTGGCGCGAAGCCACGCACACCGCGCTGTATCCGTTCGGCCACGGCCTGACCTACACCCGATTCGAGTACCGCGACGTGCGGCTGGACCGCTCGCTGATGTCGTGGGACGGCGCGGTCGTCGCCATCGCCACCATTGCCAACGTCGGCGACCGCGCGGCGGAGGAAGTCGTGCAGCTCTACGTGCGCGACCGCGTCGCCAGCCGCGTGCGCCCGATCCGCGAACTGAAAGGTTTCGAGAAGATCGCACTGGCGCCGGGCGAACGCCGCGAAGTGCGCTTCACGCTGACGCGCGACGACCTCGGTTTCCGCGACATCGACAACCGCCCGACCGTGGAACCGGGTGTGTTCGACGTCTGGATTGCACCGTCGGCGCAGGCCGGCGAAGCCTTGCAGTTCGAATTGCTGGCGCCGGGGAAGGCGGATTGAGATCGGGCTCGCGTGCGATGCGTGCCGCATCGCCCTGCGTTGATCGATGCAGCCCGGCCATTCTTGTTGTCATCCCGAACCGCAGGTAAGGGATCTGTTGTTCCTCGGGTGAAACGCCAGAAAGACAAGCAGATCCCTCACCTGCGGTTCGGGATGACATCGGAAGGTCGCCCCGCTCCGGAACGATACATTCGATCACCAACCCGCGATCACGCTCCCCCAAGGATCGCAAAGCCCCTCAGAGCCGCCACGCCGCCTCGATCGGCGCCGCATCCTTCCAGCGCGCGCGGCCGCCCAGGGCCGCGAGTTCGATCAGCACCGTCGCGCCGACGACGTGCGCGCCCGCCTGCATCGCCAGCGCACGCGCCGCGGCGAGCGTGCCGCCGGTCGCCAGCACATCGTCCGCCAGCAGCACGCGCGCACCGGGACGCAGCGCGTCGGCGTGCAGTTCCAGCGCGTCTTCGCCGTATTCCAGCGCGTAGGCCTGGCGCAGCGTGCGGCCGGGCAGCTTGCCCGGCTTGCGCGCCGGCACGAACCCGGCGCCCAGCGCGCGCGCCAGCGGCGCGCCGAGGATGAAACCGCGCGCTTCGATCGCGAGCACGGCCTCGATGCCGGCGTCGCGCCACGGCGCGGCCATCGCGTCGATTGCCGCGGCGAAGTCGCCGGCGTCGCCCAGCATCGGCGTGATGTCCTTGAAGACGATGCCCGGCTTCGGGAAATCGGGCACGTCGCGCACGCGTCCGGCCCAGTCGGGGCGAACGTCGCGAGGGTGGCGGGAATCGGGGGACATCGCGGGTTCCGGTCGGCGAAAGGCCGCATCATGCCCGAGGCCGGCGCGCTGCGCGCGGCCCCGTGACGTACCGGCAAGCGTCAGCGCAGGCGCAGCCGGCCCTGGTTGCCCATCGACGGCTGCCACGCCAGCAGCCAGACCTCGGTGATCGGGTCGTCCGGCGGCGTGGCGTCGGTCCAGTTGCCGATGAAGCTGCTCTTCACGCCGGGCGTGGTGTCGAAGTCGAGCGTGTAGGGCTGCGACTTGCCGGAGCGGGTGTGCACCACCAGCTGCACCGTGAACGCGTCGCTGGGCCAGAACCATGTCGGCGAAGCCTCGATCGGGCAGCCGCACATCATCGTCACCATCGCCTGGCAGGCGATGCGGCCGTCGGCGATCGTCAGCGTGGCGCCGCTCAGGCACAGCCCGGGGATCTCGATCACCACGCCCTGCGGCGCCTTGTCGGTGCCGATGTCGACGCCCGGCAGCAGCAGGACGTCGGCCTGCGCCTCGCGCGCCTGGTCGAGGTGGCTGAGCGGGCCGCGCACGGTGATGCGCACCACGGTCGGGCGGTCGATGTCGACGGCCAGCGTCGCGCCGATGGTCTGGGCGTCGGTGGCGTAAGGCTTCGCGCGGCTGACCGGCGCCATGATGTCGGCCGGGCCGGCGTCGCGGCCAGCGGTGTCGATCTCCGCTTCGGCCAGCACGCGGCCGTCCGACAGGTCGCTGATCGCGACCCAGGCGCTGATGCCGCGGCTGTCGGCGGCGTCGGGGCCGAGGAACTTGCCGCCGCGGGCGGCGGGACGGACGAGGACGTGGGTGCGCATGGACGTTCCTTGTGGGCGGGACGGCAGGATAACCGCGCGGTTGCCGCATCGACCGCCGAGGTCGCCGGCGGTACGATGCCGGCGGCGGGCGAGGGGGCGTCCGCATCCGATCCCTTCCGGAGCACGCGATGTCCCCCCACGCCTTTCCGCGCAGGTCCGCGCTGGCCGCCTGCCTGCTGTCCGCCGCCCTTGCCGCGCCCGTCGCCGAGGCGCGCACCTGGACCGTCGGCCCGAACGGCCGCGACTACACCCAGCTGTCGACGCTGTTCGACGCCAACGACATCGCGCCCGGCGACATCGTCGAGGTCGACGGCAATGCGACCTACAACAGCGCCAAGATGGGCGAGGACGACGGCGGCACGCCCGGCAATCCGGTGATCGTGCGCTGGAAGCGCGTCGCCGGCGCGACCCGGCCGGTGCTGGCCGGCGGCATCCACACCTTCAAGTTCGAGCGCGCGGACCACGTGGTGTTCGAGGGCTTCGAGGTGCGCGGCGGCAGCAGCACCTGCGTGTTCAGCGAGGCCGACGACATCGTCGTGCGCGACGCGGTGATCCATGCCTGTCCCGGACAGGGCATCCTCGGTGCCGACCAGAATTCCGGCTCGTTCACGCTGGAATACAGCGAGCTGTACGACAGCGGCGCGGGCACCACCAAGCACACGATCTACATGCAGTCGGACGAAGTCGCACATCCGGGCGCGACCTTCACGATGCGCTGGAACTACGTGCACGACGGCAATGGCGGCAACCTGCTGAAGGTGCGGCACGAGCGCAGCTTCATCCACTCGAACTGGTTCGAGGGCGCGTTCTACCAGGAGATCGAACTCATCGGCCCCGACTGCGAGACGCAGCAGGCCGGCTGGACGCGCGCCCTGCGCCGCGAGGACAGCGAGCTGCTGAACAACGTGATCGTGCACACCTCGTCGTGGTCGAACGCGATCCGCGCCGGCGGCGACCTCAACGGTGCCAGCGACGGCCGCGTGCGCATGGTCGGCAACACGATCCTGTTCGATCGCGCCGGCAGCGCCAACGCGGTGTACGTGCAGCTCGGACTCGGCAGCCTGGAGATGCACGACAACGCGATCTTCCAGACCGGCGGCGCCGCGCCGGCGATCGTGCGCGAGAACCTCACGCCGGACGCGCCGTTCTGCGCGCCGTTCGTGACCACGCCGTGGAGCGGTACGCGCAACGTGGCCGGCAGCCGCAACTGGGTGCAGGCGACGGCGACGTCGGTGCCGCCGGAGTGGACCGGCACCGTGACCGGCACCGATCCGGGCTTCCGCGACATCGCCGCGCGCAATCTGCGGCCGACCGCGAACAGCCCGTTGCGCAACGCCGGCGTCAACCTGCCGGCGACGGCCGCGGCGTTCCCGATGCCGTGGTCGCTGCCGCGCGTCAGCTACGATCCGCCGCTGCGCGCGAAGCTGGCGATCGGCGACCAGCGCGCGCGGTTGCCGCAGGGCTACTTCACGGTCGACATCGGCGCGCTGGAGGAAGTCGACATCGACAGCCTGATCGGCCCGTTCCTGCTGCCGGGTGCCGCGCCGCGGTCGCCGCGTCCGATCGCACCGATCGCGCCGGTCACCGCACCTGCGTCGTCGCCGTCCCGATCGCGCACCGCGCCCGTGCGTGAAGACACATGCGCCCGCGGACTGCGCGGATGTAAAGTGCGGCGCTGACGCGGACCGCCACGCCTCGTGGCGCATCCACAGGACACGGATCAGGGAGAACGACGATGCCCCTCATGGAAAAGGAATTGCTGCACGGCCACACGGTCAGGATCGCCTACACCGAAGAGGAGCTGCCGACCGCACACGGGAAGGACTTCGACAAGGAATGGGATCCGCAGAGCAAGCGCGACACGCTGTCCTTCTACGACTCCACCGCCGAGTACATGCGCAACGAGTGGACGGAGACCAACGCCCGCAGCGCCGTGGTCAAGCTGGACGACAAGGAGCTGCTGCTGTTCTTCGACGAACGCACGCGGACGTGGAATTCGCCCGAGGCGCTGGACGTGGACCACATCACCCCGTGGCGACAGCACCTGGAGGACAAGGAGGTCTGGAGCCGCGAGGACGCCATGCTCGCCTACAACGACGCGGACAACCTGCGCACGGTGCCGGCGACGTACAACCGCGCGCGCAATGCCGCGGACGCGATCCTCGACACCCACGGCGTCGACTCGAAGGAGTGGCGCGACTGGGTCGACAAGAAGGTGCATTTCGACGCGAGCAAGGATTATCCCGCCTACGATCCCGAGGTCGACGGTGTGAAGCGCACCGCCAAGACGGTCGACGCGGAGTGGGCACCGGGCACGACCCGCAAGACGCTGGGGTTCGATGATCCGATCAAGACGAAGTGGCTGGACCACGCGCTGAAGGAAGCGTACGCGGGCGAAGTGAAGGTGCCCGACCCGGACCATCCGGACGATCGTTCCAGGGACCACGAGGTCCAGTTGTTCCGCTGCAGCGCCACCGGCCAGCTGGTCACCCGCGGCGGCCTCGACATCGACCATGAAGTCCCGTTCGCGGTCGCGCTGCAGAAGGTGCTCGACACGAACCGCGAAGCCCGCGAACTGGCGCAGGTCAGCGGAGACGAGCCGCCGCCGGCGATTTCGAAGGCGGACGTGATGGATCTCTACAACAACCCGGAAAACCTGCGCCTGGTGTCGCGCAGCGCCAACAGTGCGCACGAATGGGAACTGGGCGTGGACGGGCAGTTGTACGATCCCGAGCTGGACGACGTGGAGTACGCCACGCCCGAGCCGAACGCCACCGTGGTCGATGACCACGAACCCGTGGTCTACGAGGACGACATCGTGATGGGCGGCCATGCGCCCGTGCAGGACGACGATGCGTCGGCCAATCCGCTGAAGCGCGACCGCAACAGTGTCTACACCCCGAACTTCGCGCTGGACGACGATGACGACAACCGCCAGTCGGCGAGCAAGCGCACCAAGGAGACCGTGACGCCCCGCGAAGCAGCGCTCCGCGACCTGCACACCGAGGATGCGGAGCTGTTCGCGAAGGTGAAGGTCGGCGTGGAGGGGCTCGATCCGACGAAGACCGGACCGTTGTCGCCGGCGCAGCAGGAAAACCTGGCGATGGTGGCGGTGGTCTATGCCCGCGAGAAGGGCATCGGCATCGACCACGTGGTGCCCAGCGTCGACGGCAAGACCCTCTTCGGCGTGCAGGGACCGCTGGACGCGGACACTGGCAAGATCGCCATGCCGATCGACGCGTACAAGAACCAGCCGCTGGAAGTCACCGCCGAGTTCCTGGGCCGGCAACGGCAGGAGGCGGCCCAGCAGGCGGCGACGCAGGCGCCCGTGCAGCCGCAGCACACGCCCGCCCAGCACATGTGAGCGCACGGCACGGAGCACCGCCATGTCCTACACCGCCGAACATGCCGTTTCCGAACCCGCGCGCGCCGACGTCGACGCGCTGCCGGGGCTGACCGTGCTCGAATTCGGCACGGCCTGGTGCCCGCATTGCATCGCGGCGCAGCCGCTGCTGCGCGAAGCGCTGGCCGCGCGCGACGACGTGCGCCACCTGAAGATCGAGGACGGCCCGGGCCGTCCGCTCGGCCGCAGCTATCGCATCAAGCTGTGGCCCAGCGTGCTGCTGCTGCGCGACGGCGTCGAGATCGCGCGCGTGGTGCGCCCGACGATGGCTGGCGAACTCGCGGACCTGCTCGCGCAGGCGTGACGCCGCGCACCTCGCGCCCGTCTTCGCATCCGGCGCGCGCATGACGCATGCACGCGGCATGCGCGGCGCATTCGTGAAGGTTGTGTTCGATTCAGTCCGATGAACGCCTGCGGCATTCAGTTTGTGCGGCGCGAAGCCGCATGGCTGCGTGCGCGTGATGTCGCGGCTATCCGATTCCGCGCGCGATGTGGTTAACGCCGCGTTGCGTGCGGCGCGTGCATGACGGAAACGGTTCATCGCGGGATGCGCAGTCTCGACCTCGACCGGCGCCCTCCCACACCCCGCCGGTCGATTGGCTTCCCTTTCCCCCGGAGACATCCCGATGAAGCAGCGAATCGACATCCGCGCCCCCTTCCTGATCGCACTGGCCGCCGCCTTCGCGACGCCGGCCTTCGCCCAGAACGCCGATGCCGCGCAGACGCAGGACCCGCAGGCACAGGCGCAGTCCACGCAGGACCAGGGCGCGACCGCCGCCCCGTCCGCGACCGCCGCCGCCACGCCGAAATCGACCCGCTGGTCGGACCTGGACGCGGACAAGGACGGCAGCCTGAGCAAGTCCGAGGCCGATGCCGTGCCGTCGCTCGGCGCCGTGTTCGACAAGGCCGATGCGAACGCCGACGGTGCGCTGACCGGCGAGGAATACAAGGCCTACGTGGCCATCAACGGTCGTGGCGCGTCCGCGAAGCCGGGCAAGCACTGACCGGTCGCACCTCTCCTTCTTCCTCCCCCGGCGGACGCGCGCCCTGCGCGTCCGCTTCCCGCACCACGATGAAGCGCGCCGCAGAAGCGCGTGCCCCCACGCCCCGGCGGACGAAGCGCGTACCGCCTCCGCGACAGGATGTCGCGTTCCCACGTCCCGCCGCTGCGGGACACGCAACGCGGCGGCGCCACGGACGGCGCCCCGCGGCTGCGGAGGACCGCCTGCGCACAGGCATCGCGCGCAGGCGCCGCGCTCAGACGTTCTGGATGTCGAAGTACACCATCGTCTGGTTGAGCAACTGGTACGCGACCTCGCCGAACGTCACCGGCCCGGGCATGCCGGCGAGATGGCCTTCGAGTCCGCCGTACAGGAAATTCAGGATGCAGTTGCACGCGAACGGCGCCGAGGCCGGCAGCGAGGCCATGGCCGCGGCGAACGCGGCCGGATAGTCCGGCACCGGTTTCGCGAAGCGGTACTGCACGCCGTCGAACACCGGCGCATAGAAACTCACCTCGCCCTTTGCCGCGTCCACTTCGCGGATGCACACGTTGACGTTGGCGCCGCAGTAATCGGCGACCAGCGGCAGGCGTGAATCGATCTGCATGCGCTCGCACCAGCGCGCGAAGTTCTCCGGATGGCCGTCGATGGTGCAGTCCTGCGCGGAGAAGCCGGTCGACGGGAACGCGATCACCGTGCCGTCCGCCGGCTCGAAGATGTTGAGGATGTCGACCACCGCGACCTTGTCCGGCGGCAGTTCGACGTGCAGGACCACCGCGCGGTCGGTGAAGGCCGTGCCGGTGTCGCCGGCGAACACTTTCGGCGCCACCGTGCCCAGGTCGTCCAGGTGGATGCCGGCGACCCAGCCGAACAGCGGCTTGAGGAACAGGTCGGGGTAGTACGGCGCGCTCTTGGCGAATTCCAGGTGCGCGTCGGAGAAGGCGGGCAGGATCAGGAAGGAATAGCCGTTCGCCGGCGCGTCGCGCGGGATGCGCGCCAGCGCGTCGCGATCGTAGCTGCGGATCGACGCGGCGCGGCCGAAGGTCGGCAGTTCGGCCACCAGCACGTGGCGGCGGCTGACCGTGCCACCGAGGTCCTCGGCCATGAAGTACGGGATGGTGCCGCCGACCCAGCGGCCGCGCGGCAGGCGGGCGAGCATCGCCTCGTCGCCGCAGATCGCGAAGCAGCGGTCGCCGCCGGCGAGGATCAGTGCGCCGGCTTCCTCGATGCCGAGCAGTTGGCCGTAGGCATGGCTCATGTGTTGCGTTCCTTGAGTCGGCCGATCTGGGCCACTTCGTGCCCGAGGATGCGGGCGCGGTCGATGAAGAAGCGGTGCAGCTCCGCGCTGGCGTCGGCGAGCATCCGCGGGTCCTGTTTCACCTGCATGCGGATCCGGGTCAGCAGCAGCTTCAGCGGCAGCGAGCGGATGTCGATGCCGACTTCCCCCAGCGCCAGCCTGCGCCACAGCGGATGTGCGCCATCGGGCAGCGGTGCGTCGTCGGCCGATGCCATGGCGGCGGCGGGCAGCACGGCCGCCGGCGCGACAGGCGCCACTGCGGCCGGTGCCGGTGCCGGTGCCGACGCGGCGTGGGCCGGAGGCGAGGCCGGGCGCGGTGCCGGCGGCGGTGGCGCGCCGTGCGGAGGCGGCGTCGGCATGCTCGGCGCGGCGGCGGCCCCGCCGCCGAAGATGTCCTGGCGGCGCAGGTCGGTCACGCTCACGCGCAGGGTCTGTTCGTACACCGTGCGCTCGTCGCCGGTGCGCAGCGCGGTGCCGACCACGCGCAGGCGTTGCGCGAATTCCCGCGTGAAGGGCCGGCCGCTGTCGCCCGTCCAGGGCTCGTTCGGCAGCGCTTCGCCGCCCGGGACGTGCAGGTGGAGGAAGCAACTGCGGCCGGCGACCGGCTGGGTCTGCCAGCGGTGTTCGACGGTGTCCTGGCGTCGCCGCAGCAGCTTGTCCAGCGCCGACGGCGCGCGCTCCACGTGGATGTCGATGCGGGGCTGGGTCGGGGACACCTCGATGTCCCGGATCTGCCACCCGGCGGGCAGCCCCAGCAGTGTCGCGAACAGCTCCTTCGCCAGCATGCGTCCCCCTTCGCGATGCCGTGTCTGCGTCGAGCCTACGCGCACGCCCGGGGCGGCTTCAATCGCGTCGCGGCGACCTGCGTGATGCCGGGGCGGAACTGTGATGGGTGCCGCGCCCGCCGGGATGGATCACGCGAAGCCTTGCTGGCGCCAGGCCTCGAACACCACCACCGCGACCGCGTTGGAGAGATTGAGGCTGCGGTTGTTCGGCCGCATCGGCAGGCGCAGGCGCTGCGTCTCCGGAATCGCGTCCAGCACGTCGTCCGGCAGGCCGCGGGTCTCCGGGCCGAACAGGAAGGCGTCGTCCGGCGCGAACGCCACGGTGTCGTAGCGCACCGTGCTGCGCGTGCTCAGTGCAAACAACCGCGGCGGCCGCAGCGCGTCGAGCGCGGCGTCGAGGCTGTCGTGGACGCGCAGCGTGGCGTACTCGTGGTAATCCAGCCCGGCCCGCCGCAGCTGCGCGTCTTCCAGCGTGAAGCCGAGCGGACGGATCAGGTGCAGCCGCGCGCCGGTGTTGGCGCACAGGCGGATGACGTTGCCGGTGTTCGGCGGGATCTCGGGCTGGTAGAGCAGGACGTCGAACATCCGCGCATTGTGCCGGGGCGGCGCGCGGCGGTCACGGCGGCGACGGCACGCGCTCAGCGCCCCGGCGTGCAGATGCCGAGCGGCAGCGTCGCCAGCCGTCGCCACTGCGCTTCGTCGTCGACGGGGCGCGGCCCGCCGTCGAACTCGATGCGGGCCTCGATCTGCCGGCCCTTGCCGTCGCGGATGTTGGTCGGCCCGGTGAAACGGCGCAGGCTGCGGTCGCGCACGTCGTAGTCCACCGCGATGGCGGGCGCGACCAGGCCCAGCACGCCGCCGGCCTTCAGCTCGAACCGGCGCAGCGTCGGCGTGCGGTCGCCCGCGCTGTGGACCTTGAAGGACAGGCTGCGGCCGAAGGCGGGGATCGCGAACGCCAGTGACTGCGTGCGGCCCGGCGCGAGCGCCGCCCAGCGCTGGCGGATGAATTCGTCGAAGCCGGCGTCGGCCACCAGCGTCGCGTCGGCGGCGGCGAGCGGCCGGGCCGCGCCGTCGTCGTGCCAGACCCGCGTCTGCCCATGCTCGCGGCGGAGGCCTTCGCGGTAACCGCGTGCGTCGACCAGTTCGAAGTCGGGTGCGAGGGTGGATGCGCGGTAGTCGACGCGCTTGCGGGCGAACGCGGTGCCGTCGGCGCAGCGGTAGATCACCAGCCGCTCCAGCGGCCGGTCGCCGTCGCGGCGGATCAGGTGCTGCTCGCGGTAGAGCAGGCGGTTGTCGCCGGGGGCGCGGGCGTCGCCCACGGTCTCGAGCAGGGTGGCGTGGGCGGGCGCCGCGAGGCCGAGCAGCACCAGCAGCGAAAGGGCGGGGCGGGAAGGGAGGCGCATGTCCGGGGATACGGTCGCCCGGCGCGCGCGGATGCGCGGCGAGGGCCCGTAGACGCGATTCGTGCGCGTTGCGCAGTCCAGGCCCTAGCGCGGCGGCGTGTCGCGGCCTTCGCGCTTGAGGTCCAGGGGCTCGGGCTCGCGCCGCTTGAACTGCACGCCGGATTCGCGCTCGCATCGGCTGGCGACGGGCGTGTGCGGCGAATCGGGCTGGCTGGTGCAGAGCGGGTCGGCGTCGACGGCGGCGTTGGTGTCGCGGTATTCGGCCGTGGTGGCGCAGCCGGCGAGGACGAGGGCGAGGGCGGACGGGAGCAACGGCGACAGGCGCGATCGCATGGGGAACCTCGTGGGCGGGTCGGGTGGTCGGGCGATCACAGCAGCGGCGGCGGCCCGCGCCGCGTGTCGAAGGTCACGCCGCGGCGGCGTTCATGCGCCCGTGGCTCACCAGGGCAGGCTGCCGCCCTGCCAGTCGCGGTAGCTGCCGCTGTCGTCCGCGGCCAGACCGTCGATCACCCGCAGCAGGCCGGCCACGGATTCGGTCGCGGTGATCTGCGCGCCGCTGCCGCCCATGTCGGTCTGCACCCAGCCCGGGTGCAGCGCCACGACCACGATCCCGCGTGGCGCCAGCGCATGCGCCAGCAGCCGGGTCGCCATGTTCTGCGCGGCCTTGCCCATGGCGTAGCTGGGCGTGCCGAAGCGGGCGGTGTTCGCGATCGAGCCCAACGTGGACGACAGGTTCGCCACCCGCGCGCCGTCGGCCAGCAGCGGCGCCAGCGCCTGGGTCAGGAGCAGCGGGCCGGTGGCGTTGGTGCGGACGCTGTCGTCGAAGTTCGCCTCGGTCAGCTGGCCGAAGCGTTCGCCCGAGTGCAGCACGCCGGCGTTGTTCACCAGCAGGTCGATGCGTTCGCAGACCAGCGGCAGCTCGTGGGCGAAGGCCTCGCGCGATCTGGCCGAGGCCACGTCCAGCGGCAGCACGTGCAGGTGGCCCGGATGCTCGCCGGCCAGGGGGTTGAGGGCGGTGGCCTTGCCGGGGTGGCGGCAGGCGGCGACCACGCGATCGCCGCGGGCCAGCAGCTGGCGGACGAATTCCAGGCCGAGGCCGCGGTTGGCGCCGGTGACGAGGCAGTGGCGGGGCGTGGCAGGTCGGAGCGTGGCATCTCTGGACATGGGGACCTCCTGCGGTCCGGTCCCGGGACTTGTGGCCTAGTGCCTGTCCCCCGGGCCGGCCGCTAGCATGCAACGCCTGCTGGACGGTGTCGAACCGCGGCCTCGCCGCGCCCGTCCGTCCATCCGCTCATGCGCCCCCGTGGCGCCCGCCTGTCCCTGGAGTCCTGCATGTCCGACGCCCGCCGTCCTTCCGCCCTGCGCTTCGCCGCGCTGGCCGCCTCGCTCGCCCTCGCCGTCGGTACCGGCCTGGCGTTCGCCCCGCTGCCGGCTGCCGCCGCCAAGCCCGCCCGCGAGGCCGGCGTCGACATCCCGTACCAGCAATTCACCCTGCCCAACGGCCTGCGCGTGATCGTGCACACCGACCGCAAGGCGCCGATCGTGGCGGTGAACGTCTGGTACCACGTCGGCAGCAAGGACGAGCCCAAGGGCCGCACCGGCTTCGCGCACCTGTTCGAGCACCTGATGTTCAACGGCTCGGAGAACCATCCGGGCGAGTTCTTCGAACCCTTCGAGCTGTCCGGCGCCACCGACCAGAACGGCACCACCAACGAGGACCGCACCAACTACTTCGAGAACGTGCCGACCACCGCGCTGGACATGGCCTTGTGGATGGAATCCGACCGCATGGGCCACCTGCTGGGCGCGATCGACCAGAAGACCCTGGACGAGCAGCGCGGCGTGGTCCAGAACGAGAAGCGCCAGGGCGAGAACCAGCCCTACGGCCAGGTGTGGACGCTGATCGGCCAGGCGACCTATCCCGAAGGCCATCCGTACCACCACAACACGATCGGCTCGATGGCCGACCTCAACGCGGCCTCGCTGGAGGACGTGAAGAACTGGTTCCGCACCTGGTACGGCCCGAACAACGCCGTGCTGGTGCTGGCCGGCGACATCGACCTGGCCACCGCCAAGCAGAAGGTCGCGAAGTACTTCGGCGACATCCCGGCCACGCCGACCATGGCCCAGCCGAAGGTCAACGTCGCGCCGATGGCGTCCGACAGCCGCGCGCAGATCGCCGACAAGGTCCCGCAGGCGCGCGTCTACCGCGTGTGGAACGTCGCCCAGGCCGGCTCGGTCGATGCCGACCGCCTGCAGCTGCTGGCGCAGGTGCTGGGCGGCAGCCGTTCTTCGCGCCTCGACCAGCGCCTGCTGCACAAGGACAAGCTGGTCGACAACGTCAGCGCGTCGATGATGCCCTCGCAGCTCAGCTCCGGCTTCCTGATCAACGCCACCATCAAGCAGGGCGTGGACCCGGCGAAGGTCGAGGCCGCGATCGACGAGGAAGTGAAGGCACTGCTGCGCGACGGCCCGACCCAGGCCGAGCTCGACCAGGCGCGCACCGTGCTGAAGGCCGATTTCATCCGCGGCGTGGAGCGCATCGGCGGCTTCGGCGGCAAGGCCGACGTGCTGGCCGAGTGCGCCGTCTACACCGGCAACCCGGGCTGCTTCCGCGAGTCGCTGCGCACCCTCGACACCGCGACCGTCGCCCAGATCGCCACCGCCGGCAAGACGTGGCTCGGCGCCGGCCGCGGCAGCCACACGCTGGTGGTGGTGCCCGGCGAGCGCACGCCGCTGGCCGAAGCGCCGGCGGTCACGCCGACCCCGCTGGTGTTGCCGCCGGTGGACCGCAAGTTCCGCACCACCGCCACCGGCGTCGACCGCAAGGCAGGCGTGAAGGTGCCCGACACCTTCCCCGAACTGAAATTCCCGTCGCTGGAACGCGCCACGCTGTCCAACGGCACGCAGGTGATCCTGGCCGAGCGCCACGGCCTGCCGGTGGTGCAGATGAGCTACCTGTTCGGCGGCGGCTACGTCGCCGACACCGGCGCCAAGCTCGGCACCTCGGGCTTCACCATGGGCATGCTGGACGAAGGCGCCGGCGACTACGACGCCATCGGCTTCGGCAACCGCGCCGAGGCGCTGGGCGCCAACCTCAGCGCCGGTGCCAGCCTCGATGGCGGCAGCGCCGGCCTGTCGGCGCTGAAGCAGAACCTCGACCCGTCGATCGCGCTGTTCGCCGACATGCTGCGCCGCCCGCGCTTCGACGCGAACGAGATCGACCGCGTGAAGGCGAGCTGGATCGCCGGCATCCAGCAGGAGAAGGCGCGCCCCAACGGCGCCGCGATGCGCGTGCTGCCGCCGCTGCTGTACGGCGCCGGCCATCCGTATGCCATCCCCTTTAGCGGCACCGGCAACGAGGCCTCGATCGCCGCGCTCGGCCGCGATGACCTGCTGGCCTACCACCGCGCCTGGGTGCGTCCGGAGAACGCCACGCTGGTGATCGTCGGCGACACCACGCTGAAGGAGATCGTGCCGCTGCTGGAGAAGCACTTCGGCGACTGGAAGGGCGAGGGCGAAGCCCGCAGCAACCCGGCGATCCCGACGGTCGCGCTGCCGAAGAAGCCGCGCGTGTTCCTGATCGACCAGCCGGGCGCGATCCAGGCCAACGTCTACGTCGGCCAGTTGGTGCCGTCGACGAAGGACGCCGGCGCGGTGAAGTTCGACATCGCCAACTCGGTGCTGGGCGGCGAGTTCTCCTCGCGCCTCAACATGAACCTCCGCGAGGACAAGCACTGGGCCTACGGTTCGTACAGCTTCGCGTCCAACGCGCTGGGCCAGCGTCCGTGGACCGCGTTCGCGCCGGTGCAGATCGACAAGACCATCGAGTCGCTGAAGGAAATGCAGCGCGAGATCACCACCTTCGCCACCGGCAAGGCGCCGCCGACGGCGGAGGAAGTGGGCAAGATCCAGTCCACCGAGATCCGCAGTCTGCCGGGCTCGTACGAAACCGCGAACGCGGTGCTGGGCACGCTGGGCGGCATCGTCCGCTACGGCCGTCCGGACGACTACGTGTTCCAGCGCAAGGCGGAGATCGAGGGCCTGACCATCGACCAGGTGAAGGCCGCCGCCGCGACCATCGACCCGGAGGCCCTGACCTGGGTCGTGGTCGGCGACCTCAAGCAGATCGAGAAAGGCGTGCGCGCGCTGAAGCTGGGCGAAGTGACCATCGTCGATGCCGACGGGAAGCCCGCCCGCAAGTGACGTGATGCCTCGCAGACCTCGGCGCCGCGCATGCGGCCGCCGAGGGTGAATCGCGAGGTCCTTGCACGACCTCGATCGGTTGCGAGCCGCGAACGATGCCCGCCATCATGGTGGGCATCGTGTTTTCAGGGAGTTCGTCGATGGTCCCGCGCCGAATCGCGTGCGTCGTGGCACTGGGCATGCTCGCGGGTTGCACTTGGGTGCACATGGCGCCGGGCGCCGATCGTGTGCGCGTGGTCGCCGACGCGCCGGTCGGCTGCGAGAAGCGTGGCGAGGTCGAGGTGTCGGTGAAGGACAACCTCCTGTACTACAAGCGCAATCCGCTGAAAGTGCGCGACGAACTGGAAACGCTGGCCCGCAACGAAGCGCCGGGCATCGGCGCCGACACCGTGCAGCCGGTCGCTCCGCCGGCCTCCGGCGAGCAGCGTTTCATCGCCTGGCGCTGCAGGCAGTGAAGAGCGGCCGCCAGCGCCGCGAGGAACTGCGACAGAAGCGGCTCGAACGCGCGAAACGGCTGGAAGAACGCCTGCGCGTCCCGCCGCACGGCGTGGCGTGGTCCGGCGCCGGCGTCGAGGACGCCGATCGTGCGTTGCTCGTCCGCCACAACAACACGTACGCCGCGCTGCCGGCGTTCTACGTCGACAAGGTCTTCACCTGTCGCGACTGCGGTCTGGAGCAGGTGTGGACCGCCAGGCAGCAGAAGTGGTGGTACGAAGAGCGGCTGGGCCCGATCGACAGCACCGCGGTGCGCTGCCTGCCTTGCCGGCGTGCGCGACGCACGCAGCGTGCGCATCCGGGCGCGAACCTGCTGGGCGAGCGTCGCGACCGCCTGCATGCGCTGGGCACGCACAGGCCCGATCCCGACGCCCGCGCTGAAGTCGAGGCCGCGCTCGCCGACAAATGGTGGGGGCTGCGCACCACGGCCATCGCCACGCTCGGCGACTGGGGCGACGTGGCCTCGGTCGAACGACTGAAGGTGCTGCTCGCCGCCCATGCCGGGCGCGACGACTGGAACAGTTGGAACCGCCAGGCGCGTGCCGCTGTGTTCAAGGCACTGGGCGCCTGCCTGCCGGATGCCGAGGCGGACTGGGCGCTGGCGGAGTACCTCGGCAGCGGCGAAGCCGCAGCGCTCCGCGACGTGCTCGCCCGGCTGCTGCCCGCGTTCTGGGAGCCGGTCATCGACGCCGAATGGCGACGCGGTGAGCCCCACCGGCTGGAGCGCTTGGCCTGGGTGCTGTCGAAGGTCGAGGCCGATCCGGCGCGGCAGCGGCGCTGGCGCGAACGCTTCGAGGCGCACCCCGATGCCGGCGTGCGTCGTTGTGCGGCGTGGGCCTGGGTCCGCGATCCGCGCTGACCGCGGCTCAGCCGCGGGCGCCGCAACTGTCGATCCGCACCGCGGTCTGGCCCTGGTCGACCGTGCCGTCGGCGCCCGGCACCCGCACCTGCACGCCGAAGCAGGCCGATTCCAGCCGGTTCCACTCGCTGAGCTCGCCGCTGTGCGCCCACTTCCGGGCCACGCGCAGGCTGTAGCAGCCGGCGGCCTCGGTGTCGGCCGGCTCCCAGTCCAACTCCTCGGCGCCGAGGATGTTCATCTCGAACACCGCGCCCAGCGGCGAGCAGACCCGGAAGTGTTCCCGGCCCAGCCCGTTGACCGCGGCGCCCGTGTCCGCCCGGGACACCGATACGAACAGCAGCAGGACGTAACCGTCCTCGTGCACCGATTTGGACTCCTGGGACACCGCATCCACGATCAAACGCGCCATCGTTTGCCACTCCTGTCTGCCGGGGGAGGCGCCAGTCTGCCGGCCGTCGGCGTCCCGGGCATGGGCCGATCGCCATGCGTCGACGCCCGCGCGGCGCCCGGTTGTCGGCCCGGGGGCGGATTCCGGGGCTGGAGAACGCCGGAAATGCGACCACCGGCCCGGTTTTCCCATGCGCAGCCGGGGGGAAGGCGCTACCCTATGCGGTTCCTGCCTGCTGACGGCCACCCTCCATGCTGTTTCAACACGTCGCCATCGCCGGTCTGGCTCACATCGACGCCCCGCGTCAGTTGACCACCGCCGAGATCAACGCCCGCCTGCGGCCCACCCTGGATCGTCTGGGCATCAAGACCAATGTCCTGGAGGACGTTGCCGGCATCCACGCGCGCCGCCTGTGGGACGACGAGGTCCAGGCCTCCGACGCCGCCACCCTGGCCGGCGTGAAGGCGCTTGCCGACGCGGGCGTCGACCCCTCCCGGATCGGCCTGCTGGTCAACACCTCGGTCAGCCGCGACTACCTCGAGCCGTCCACGGCCAGCATCGTCAGCGGCAACCTCGGCCTGCCCGACACCTGCCAGAACTTCGACGTCGCCAACGCCTGCCTCGCCTTCCTCAACGGCATGGACATCGCCAGCCGGATGATCGAGCGCGGCGAGATCGACTACGCGCTGATCGTCGACGGCGAGACCGCCAATCTTGCCTACGAGAAGACCCTCGAGCGCATGTCCCGTCCGGACGCCACCGAGGAAGAGTTCCGCAACGAGATGGCCACGCTGACCCTCGGCTGCGGCGCCGCCGCCATGGTCCTGGCCCGCGCCGAACTGGCCCCAGGCGCACCGCGCTACCGCGGCGGCGTCACCCGCGCCGCCACGCAGTGGAACACCCTCTGCCGCGGCAACCTCGACCGCATGGTCACCGATACCAAGATGCTGCTGACCGAAGGCCTGAAGCTGGCGCAGAAGACCTTCATCGCCGCCCGCCAGGCGCTGGGCTGGGCCGTGGACGAGCTGGACGAGTTCGTCATCCACCAGGTCAGCAAGGTCCACACCAAGGCCTTCGTCGACGCCTTCGGCATCGACCCCAAGAAGGTCATGACCATCTTCGGCGAACACGGCAACATCGGCCCGGCTTCCGTGCCGATCGTGCTGAGCAAGCTGCGCGAGATGGGCCGTCTGAAGAAGGGCGACCGCATCGCCCTGCTGGGCATCGGCTCCGGCCTGAACTGCTCGATGGCGGAAGTGGTCTGGTAAGCGACCGCTTCAGGCAAACCCCCGAAACCCCGGCTCCGGCCGGGGTTTTTTGTTGCCCGCGTGCCGGGCCGGAAGCCGTGTGCCGGCGAGGGCGGTCGCCGCTCGTCGGAATCACACATGTGATATGTTGACGGACTCACATGTGATCTCTAGTCTGCCGCCCATGGAACGCCGCAGCTCCGCCTTCTACCAACGTCGCCACCGCGACCGCCTGCGCGAGCAGGGGCTGGTGAAGAAGGAGCTGTGGGTGTTGCCGGAGTACGCCGACGCCCTGGTGGCGATCGAGCGGCAGATGCGTCGTTCCGGCGGGCTCGTCCCGCCGGACGCGATGGAGGGAGAAGAGGTGATGCGCGAAACCCCGGTGTGGTCGGCCCTGGCGCTGCACGATGCGCTGGCCGCGTGCGAGCGCGTCCGCGACGGCGCGTTCTCGATCGAACTGATCGAAGGCGCGGAGCCCGGTCTGTACCTCGTGATGCACGATTACGGCGATCTGCCGCTGTTCATGGCGGTGGTGGGCCGGCAGATCGTGGTCCAGGCGCTGCTGTGGCCGGTCGAACAGGTCGCCGACGTCGCCGCCTTCAACGAGGAAGTGCTGCGCACCCACAAGCTGTTTCCGCTGTCGACGCTCGGCATCGAGGTGATCGACGGCGAGGACGTCTACATCATGTTCGGCGCGCTCAGCTCGAGCTCGTCGCTGGCCGACGTGCTGTTCGAGGTCGACACGCTCGCCGACAACACCATCCGCGCGACCGAGGCCTACGCGCCGCATCTGCGCGACCTGCGGGTGGCCGCATGAGCACGAAGGGACGTTCGCGCAAGGGCGCCGCGCCCGCGCCCGAACCGACGCCCGAGGTCGCACCGGCGCTGTGGCAGCGCCTGGTCGCCGCGGTGCGCGGCGGCGTGAACGAACTGGGCGAAGCGATCGCCGACAGCCAGGCGCTGCGCATCCTCGACCAGGAGATCCGCGACCACGCCAGCGAGCTGCACCGGGTGCGCGCGACGCTGGCCGAGACGCTGGCGCGCGGCAAGGTCGCGTCGGACCGGCTGGAGGCGGCGAACGCAAAGCTGGCCGAATACGAGGGCTACGCGCTGAAGGCGCTGAAGGCGGGCGAGGACGCGCTGGCACGCGAGGTGGCCGCGAAGATCGCGCTGCTGGAGATCGAACGCGACGGCGAAGCCGCGCGGGTGAAGGACTTCGCCGACGGCGTGGCCCAGCTGCGCGCGACCGCGGCGCGCTTCGAGGCCACGATCCAGCGGCTCAAGCAACAGGTCGACACCGTGCGCGCCACCGAAAGCGTGCAGCGCGCGCAGGCCGCCGTCGCCAGCCGGCGGCGCGAATCCGACGAGCGCGTACGCACGGCGTTGGATTCGCTGGAACGCATCCGGCGTCGCCAGGGCGAGCGCGATGCGCGGATCGACGCGGACGCGGCGCTGGACGGTGAAGAGGATGCGCTGGAGGCGCGGCTGCGTCGCGCCGGGATCATCGCGGAAGAAGATCGTACCGATTCGGTGCTGTCGCGATTGAAGCGGCAGGCCGACTGACCGGACACGGGACCGGCGCATCGCCGCCGGACCGAGGGGAAAATTCGATGGCATCGTTCCTGGACATCGTCACGTCGTTTCCGACCGTCGTGTACACCGTGCTGCTGCTGGTGGTCACGGTGCACTGGCTGCTGTCGGCGCTGGGCATCCTGCACATCGACACGATCGACGGCCTGCTGCCGGACGGTTTCGGCGGGCACGACCTCGGCCTCGATGTCGGCGGACACCACCATGCGCACGGCCATGGCGGCGATGCGGGCGGCTTCCTGATGAAGTTCGGCCTGCACGGCGTGCCGGTGATGGTGGTGTTCACGATCATCGCCATCGTCGGTTGGCTGTTCTGCTACTTCACCGACCTGTTCGTGCTGCGCGCGCTGCCGACCGGGTTGATCGCCGGCGTCGCGCGCACCGCGACCGCGATCGGCGGGCTGCTGGTGTCGATCCCGGTCGGCCGGCTGGTGCTGACGCCGGTGCGCCGCCTGCTGCATCGCTACGAACCGGTCTCGCAGCGTCCGCTGCTGGGTCGCCACGCCATCGTGCGCAGCCCCGAGATCACCCGCGAGAGCGGCACCGCCGAGGTCGACGACGGCGGCGCCGGCCTGATTCTGCAGGTGCGCGCCGACGTGCCCGGACAGTTCGTCCGCGGCGATCGCGTCGTGCTGATCGAGTACCTGGAAGACCACAACGCCTACCGGGTGATGTCCGCCGAGGCGTTCGAGCGACTGTAGGCCCTGCCCGGTCGCGACGGGCGTCGCGACGGCCTGCGCCTGATCCGTTTCAGAGACCGCAACACATTCCGAATGGAGTGACACCGATGTTCAGCGCAACCATCCTTCCGATCCTGACCGTCGCGGGCGCCATCGTCCTGATGCTGCTCGGCATCGTCGGCCTGTTCAAGGCGTTCTACGTCAAGGTGCCGCAGGGCACCGCACTGATCGTCAACGACCTGTCGGCGACGCCGAAGGTGCATTTCACCGGCGCGCTGGTCTACCCGGTGATCTACAAGAAGGAGTTCATGAAGATCTCCCTCATCACCCTGGAGGTCGATCGCCGCGGCAAGGACGGCCTGATCTGCCGTGACAACATGCGTGCCGACATCACCGTGGCGTTCTACCTGCGCGTCAACGAAACGCCGCAGGACGTGCTGAAGGTCGCCAAGGCGATCGGCGTCGATCGCGCGTCGGACAAGGCCGCGGTGAACGAGCTGTTCAACGCCAAGTTCTCCGAGGCGCTGAAGACGGTCGGCAAGCAGATCGAATTCGTGAAGCTGTTCGAGAACCGCCAGGAATTCCGCGACCGCATCGTCGAGGTGATCGGCAACGACCTCAACGGCTACGTGCTGGAGGACGTGGCGATCGATTACCTGGAGCAGACGCCGAAGTCGGCGCTCGATCCCAGCAACATCATGGACGCCGAGGGCATCCGCAAGATCACCGAGCTGACCGCCGCGCAGAACGTCATCACCAACGAGCTGGCGCGCAACGAGGAGCTGGCGATCAGCAAGAAGAACGTCGAGACGCGCGAGGCGATGCTGGCGCTCGAACGCCAGCAGGCCGATGCCGAGGCGCGCCAGCAGCGCGAGATCGCGACCATCCGCGCCCGCGAGGAAGCCGAGACCCACAAGGTGCAGGAAGAAGAGCGCCTGAAGGCCGAACAGGCCCGCATCGCGGTGCAGGAACAGCTCGACATCCGCGAGCAGAACCGCCAGCGCGAGGTCGAGGTGGCCGGCCAGAACCGCCAGCGTGCCGTCGCCATCGAGGTGGAGAAGGTCAATCGCGCCCGCGAGCTGGAGATCGTCGCGCGCGAGCGTGAGGTCGAACTGCAGCGCATCGAAAAGGAAAAGGCGCTGGAAGTCGAGCGCAAGGACATCGCCAACGTCGTGCGCGAGCGAGTCGCGGTCGAGAAGACCGTGGCCCAGGAAGAGGAGCGCATCAAGGAAGTGCGCCAGGTGTCCGAGGCCGATCGCCAGAAGCAGGTGAAGATCATGGCCGCGCAGGCGCGTGCCGAGGAAGAACTGGTGCGCCAGGTCAAGCAGGCCGAAGCCGACGAGACGGCGTCGCGCCACAAGGCGGTGGAAATGACGACGATCGCGCAGGCCGAGCTGGAGGCCGCGGCGAAGCAGGCCGAAGCGAAGAAGCGCCTCGCCGAGGGCATCGAAGCCGAGCGCGCCGCGCCGGGCCTGGCCGATGCGCGCGTGCGCGAGGTGTCGGCCGCGGCGCTCGAAAAGGAAGGCCTCGCCAAGGCCCGCGTCGTCGCCGAGACGCTGGGCGCCGAAGCGAAGGGCGCGCAGGAAAAGGGCACGGTCGAAGCGGACGTGATCAAGCGCGTCGGCTTCTCGCAGGCCGAGGTCATGCGCGAGAAGTACCGTTCGGAGGCCGAAGGCCTCAACGAGAAGTTTGCGGCGCTGGGCTCGCTCAGCGACCAGGCGCGCGCGCACGAGGAGTTCCGCATGCAGCTGGAGAAAACCTTCGAGCAGGCGATGGCCGGCATCGCCGCGAACAAGGACATTGCCCGCGAGCAGGCCGAAGTGCTGTCGACCGCGCTGGCCAAGGCCAACATCGACATCGTCGGCGGCGAGGGCGCGTTCTTCGACTCGTTCGCGAAGGCGCTGTCGGTCGGCAAGGCGGTGGAAGGCGTGGCGTCGAAGAGTCCGATCGTGCAGGAACTCATCCAGAAACTGCTGTCGCTGCAGCCGGGTGCGGGCAAGCCTGCGCCGGTCGTGGCCGACGCCATGCAGGCGGAAGACGCCTGATCCCGGCCGGACCGCGGCATCCGCGAATGCCGCGGTCCGCACGAAGCGATGTGGAGGGAAGACGATGGACGGACGGAAGTGTGCGGGCACGTGGGGTGGCATCGCGCTGGTCGCGCTGCTGGCGTTGGGTGTGGCCGGTTGCCGGTTCAACGTGTCCACCGGCAGCCTGGCTGACCCGATCGAACTCACCGACCGGGAGAAGGACGAGGCTTTCATGGCGGAGATGCGCGTACTGGACGATGTCGACGTCAACCGCTTCGGCGAAGCCTGGGACAAGAGCGCACCGGCGCTGAAGAAGGCCATGGGCCGGGAGGCGTTCGTCAAGCAGGGCGCCATGATCCGCAAGCTCGTCCCGCCCGGCTACCAACGCATGGTCGCGCATGGCCGGTTCCATTCCGCTGCCGGGGGTTGGCCGGAAGGCCGCTATGCGACCTTCGTCAACCAGCTGGCGTGCTTCGAAGCCACGTGCACCGAACAGGTGGTGATGATGCAGGTCGATGGCGACTGGCGTCTGGCGGGCTACTTCGTGCACAAGCGGAAGACGCTCAAGCTCTGATGCGGGAAACGGTTCGACACGGGGTCGCGCGATGCCCTTTCCGGTTCGCGCGACATGCGGTGCCTGCGCCACCATGAAGGAGGGGACACGATGAGCGTTCTTGGCTGGATGACCACGACCTCGCTGTGGATCATCGTCATGATATGGATGATGACGAAAGTGTTCAGGGATGAGGGATTGGCGGCAGGTCTCTTCTCCGCGTCCTGCTTTCCGTATGCCGTGCGTCATGCGATCAGGACGCGCGAGCAGGGCAGAGGGCCGCTGCGGCTGTTCGGCCTTGCGCTCGCCTCCACCTTCGCATGGATCGCGTACGAACTGATTGGTGCGGCGGATGGTCGGGGGGCCATGACGCAGGGGGGCGCGCCCGGTGACTGGGCCGCGTATGCCCTGTTGTGCGGCGTGCTTTTGGCCGCGGCCATGATGATCGTGGGGTATGCGTGGCTGGCGATGATCGCGTTCGACCGGGAAGGCTGGCTCCACGGCTTCATCGCCTGGATGTTCTGGCCTTATGCCGTGTTCTACGGCATTTCCCGGTACAGCATGAATCGCGTGCCGGTGCTGCTCGGTGTGGCGGGCATTGCGGGCATGGTGCTGCTGGGCGTGTTGTCGTCGATGGTCGAGACATAGTCGTTGCATCGCATGCCGGCATCGCCGGCGGATATGGGGTCGATCATGGGGTCGATGCGCCACGCCGACGCTTGGCGAACGTGTGGCGAACCCCTGGGAATCGAAGAATCCGGAGGCAGGATCAGTGCAGGTCGAGTCGCCATCGCAGGTTGAAACGGCCGTCGCCGAAGGCGGCGCCTACGAGGTGCTGAGGCGCCGTCTGGATGCGCAGGGCGCCACGCTGCGCGCGCGCGTCGAGGCGCTGAATGCGGAGCGGCTGCAGGTCTTCGGCAGCAGTCGGATGGAAGCGATCGGCCGCGTGCGGATCGCCACCGAGCACAACTGTATCCCGCGTGACATCGTCGAGGTCGGCGATGCGCTGCTGTTCGGCTACAACGTGTTCATGGGGCTGAAGAAGACCACCCGGGTCGAGGACGTGTTCTCGTTGTACCGGCTGGTCGAAGGCCCGGAAGGCTACGACGTGGTGCCGGTGGATCCGGCCGGCACCTTCCTGGCCGAGCCCGCCTTCGTCAAGGATTTCGGCGAACTCTTCGCCTACTACCAGCACGCGCGGCTCCTGCAGCTGTCGACGCGGGACGGGCTGCTGCTGGCGTCGTTCCAGATCGGCGAACGCATCGATGACGTGCGCGTGCTGCGCTGGAGCGTGGCCGCGGATGGCGCCGTGCGCTATGTCGACAACCGCGGCGAGCGCGACATCGCGCCGCCGCCGGCCCGGGATTTCGAGTGGCAGCGCGCCGGCCGCGAACAGGCGGTGGCCGGCAAGCATCCGCACATGAACATCCTCGACACGGTGTTCGTGGAGACGGTCAACGGAGATCTCACGGTCAAGATCGAGAACAACACCGACTCCGGCCTCGGCATCTACAGCGAGCCGGTCGAGGATCGCACGCAGTCGCTGGACGATGCGCGCATCGAATACGCGAAGGTCGGCGCGCTGGTGCTGCTGCGCGTGCTGCCGTATCGAGAGACCGTCTGGCGGCATCTGGCGTACAGCCCGGCATCGCGGCGCGTGCATCGGATCGATGCGATCGGGCAGGCCTGCGTGCAGTTGCCGGAGGACCACGGCATCGTGTTCCCCGGCGGCTACCTGCTGCAGAACGGCGAAATGCGCACGTTCGACCAGGACGTGCAGGGCATGGGCTTCCATCGCGCGGTGCGCGCGCCGAATGGCGAGGACGTGCTGTACCTGTTCTATGCGCCGGAAGACGGTCGCATCGCGCTGTTCGTCTACAACACCATCGAGCGCGGCATGCAGCCGCCGGTGATCGGCCACGGCTGCGCGCGCCTCGACGACGGCCGCATGGTGATCTTCAGCGCCGACGACACGCCGACGCGCGTGCATCCGATGCAGGTCTGGCGCACGCCGTTCGCGTCCGAGGCGCACGCGCTGCGCCAGCCGCGCGGCGAGGGCTTCTTCGGCAAGGTCGGCAATGCCGAACTCGTCCGAGGGCTGTCCGACCTGCTGGACCTCGCCCGCGAGATCGCTGCCGTCGCGCTTTCGGCGGCGCATTACCAGCGCCTGACCCAGAGCGCGCGCCGGCTGTTCGACCGGCACCACTGGATCGAGGACGCGCATTGCGACGGCCTCGCACCGCTGCTGCGGGAAATCGTCGCCAGCAGCGAGTCGGTGCTCGACGAATACGAGAAGGTCGAAAGCCTGCGCCGCAGTGCGGCCGAGGCGATGGCGGAGGCCGAGGCGCGCCAACGCGAGTTGTTCGACCGACTGCATCCCGATCGCTGGGAGCGCGTGCAGGACTGCGTCGATGTGTTGAACGCGCTGTCGTCCCAGCGTGGCCGCTGGATGACGCTGCGCGAGGCGCGCTACGCCGATGTCGACGCCATTGCGGCGCACGAAGCCGCGATGCTGGAGGCGCAAACGCGCACGTCGGCCGCGGCCGGCGCCTATCTCGCCGATGCGCGCGTGCTGCAGCCCTGCGAGGATCGCATCCGCGCGCTCGACACCGAAGCCCGGCAGGCGACGGGCGTCGCCGCGCTGCGCGCGCCGCTGGAAGCGATGCGCACGCTGTCCGCCGACCTCGACATGTTGTCCGAGCTGATGGCGACGTTGCCGGTGGACGATGCCGCGCAGCGCACGCGCGTGGTCGAAACACTGTCCGCGCTGTACGCGAAGCTCAACCAGGCACGGGCCCGTGCCGAGCAGCGGCGCAAGACGCTCGGCGAAGGCGAGGCGGTGGCGCAGTTCGGTGCGCAGTTTGCGCTGTTCGGGCAGGGCATCGCCGGTGCACTGTCGGGCGCACGCGATCCCGACGCCTGCGACCAGGCGTTGTCGCGGCTGCTGCTGCAACTGGAGGAAATCGAAGGCCGCTTCGGCGAGCACGACACGTTCCTGGCCGACATCGCGACCAAGCGCGAGGAGCTGATCGAGACCTTCGAGGCGCACAAGCAGACGCTGGTCGACGAGCGCCAGCGTCGCGCGCAATCGCTTGCCGACGCCGCGGCGCGCATCCTCGACGGGCTGCCGCGTCGCACCGAACGGCTCGGCGACGCGGATGCGCTGAACGCGTTCTTCGCCGGCGATCCGCTGGTGGTCAAGCTGCGTGATCTCGCCGCGCGGCTGCGCGAGCTGAAGGACAGCGTGAAGGCCGACGACATCGAGTCGCGGCTCAAGCGCGCGCGCGACCAGTCGATGCGGACGCTGCGCGACCGCAGCGATCTGTTCGAGGCCGGCGGCAATGTCGTCCGCCTCGGCCCGCGCCATCGCTTCAGCGTCAACACGCAGGCGCTGGACCTCACCCTGTTGCCGCGCGGCGATGGCCTCGCGCTGCATCTCACCGGCACCGGCTATTTCGCGCCGGTGCAGGACGTGGAACTCGATGTGCTGCGCGATGTGTGGAGCGCGACGCTGGAATCCGAATCGCCGCTGCTGGCGCGCGCCGAATACCTGGCCGGCGACCTGCTGTCTGCGGCCGAGCAGGGACACGACGGGCTGAGCCTCGAACGCTTGCGCAGCGAACGCCCCCAGCCCGACACGCTGGCGAAGACCGTGCGCGAGTTTGCTGCGCAGCGTTATCGCGACGGCTACGAGAAGGGCATCCACGATCACGATGCCGCGCGCCTGCTGTCCGCGCTGCTGCCGCTGCGCGATGCCGCCGGTGCGCTCGCGCACGGGCCCGACGCGCGCGCATGGGCCAGCGTCGCGTGGGCAGCGCTGCGTAGCCGGCTCGAGGCTGCGCGCTGGCCCGACCGCGCGCGCAGCGCGCAGGGCATTGATCGCGTGTTCGCGCATCGTGCGGGCCTGGAAGCGTTGCGCGCGGAGATCGCCGACACGCTGCGCACGCTGGCCGATGCCGAGACGCTGGCCTTCGATGCGACGCTGCATGCGCGCGCCGCGGCCTATCTCGTCGACATCCTGGCGGCGCCGCGACAGCCGTTCGTGTTCAGCCGCTACGCGCGCGAGCTGCGCGAGGCGCTGCGCCAGCGACTGGAAGGCGAACGCCTGTGGGACGACCTGCTGTCGGCACTCGCGGTGTCCGGCGACACGCTCGGTGCGCGCTGGCGCCTGGCGATGCAGTGGTGCACAGGGCTGGCTGCCGATCCGGCGCATGCTGCGCTCGCGACGTACGCGCCGGAGGCGGCCGCGTTGCTGCTGCTGGGCGACGAGGCATTGGCGCAGGTGCGCGAGACCGAATTGCAGATGCGCGTGGACGGGCTGCTGTCCGAACACGCGCGCATCGTCGACGGTGCGGTGGTGCTCGGCGTGGATGACTTCGCCGAACGCCTGCGCCGGCATCGCGACGAGTTCGTCCCGCGCTTCCGTCGTTGCCAGGCCCTGCGACAGGCGCTGGTCGCGCGCGAACGCGAGGCGCTGCGACTGTCGGAATTCCAGGCGAAGCCGCTCACGTCGTTCGTGCGCAACCGGTTGATCGACGAGGTCTACCTGCCGCTGGTCGGCGACAACCTCGCCAAGCAGATGGGCACTGTGGGCGAAGCCAAGCGCAGCGACCTGATGGGCCTGCTGATGCTGATTTCGCCGCCGGGCTACGGCAAGACCACGCTGATGGAATACGTCGCGCACCAGCTGGGCCTGATCTTCATGAAGATCAACGGCCCGGCGCTGGGCCACGGCGTGCGCTCGCTGGATCCGGCGCAGGCGCCGGACGCCACCGCGCGGCAGGAACTGGAGAAGCTCAACCTCACGCTGGAGATGGGCGACAACGTGATGCTGTACGTCGACGACATCCAGCACACGCATGCGGAATTCCTGCAGAAGTTCATCTCGCTGTGCGACGGCACGCGGCGCATCGAGGGCGTGTGGCGCGGGCGCACCCGCACGTACGACCTGCGCGGGCGCAAGTTCTGCGTGGTGATGGCCGGCAATCCCTACACCGAATCGGGCGAGGTCTTCCGCGTGCCCGACATGCTGGCCAACCGCGCCGACGTCTACAACCTCGGCGACGTGCTGGGCGGGCGCGAGCAGGCGTTCCTGCTGAGCTATCTCGAGAACGCGTTGACCTCCAATCCGGTGCTGGCGCCGCTGGCCCAGCGCGATCCGGGCGACCTGCACAAGCTGGTCGACAAGGCCGAGGGCCGGCCGTTCTCGTCCGCCACGCTGTCGCACGCCTACGGCCCTGCGGAGATCGACGAGATCGTGGCGACGCTGCAGCGGCTGGTCCGCGTGCGCGATACCGTGTACGCGGTGAACCGGCAGTACATCGCCAGCGCGGCGCAGGCCGATCGCTACCGCACCGAGCCGCCGTTCAAGCTGCAGGGCAGCTACCGCAACATGAACAAGCTCGCGGAGAAGCTTTCGCCGGCGATGAACGAAGCGGAGGTTCAGCAGCTGATCGCCGACCACTACCGCGGCGAGGCACAACTGCTCACCGGTGGCGCGGAGGAGAACCTGCTGCGGCTCGGCGAACTGCGCGGCACGCTCGACGCCACGCAGGCCGCGCGCTGGGCGCAGATCAAGCGCGACTTCCAGCGCGACCGCGCCACCGGCGCGGGCGAGGCCGAGGTCGGGCCGCGCGTCGTGGCGCAGTTGCACGATCTGGTCGAGAGCGTGCGCGGGCTGGCCACGCCGGCGTCCGCGGCGGAGACGCCGGCCGCCGAGCCCCGGCCGGACGCGGAGGCGCCCTGGCCGCAGTTGCTCGCCGCGCTCGAACGGCTGTCCGAGCGGTTGGCGGCGCCGGCCGCTGTTCCGCCGGTTCCATCGCCGATCGCCCCGTCGGCGATGGCGTCGCCCGGCGCGGACTGGTTCGAGCGCCATGCCGAGCAGCAGGTGCAGTTGCAGCAGGTGCTGGCGCTGTTGGCCGAGCGCCTGACGTCCCTGCCGGCGGCGCCCCCGCCGGCCGCGGGCAAGCGGGCCCGGGCGATGCCCACCGAGGGGCCGGCGCTGGCAGTGGCCCTGCGCGAGGAGCAGCTGAAGCAGGCGCTGGACGAGTTCTCGAACCGCCTGCTGGGCAAGCCGGGACCCTGACGGCTCCCGCGGCGGCCGGTCCGCCGCGGTGCCAAACCCGGGGGCAGGGCTTATCCTTGGCGGCCCTGTTCCCTGGCCGCCGCGCGCGGTGGAACGCTTTCCCGCGCCGATGCCGCCGATGACCGCTTCCCGTTACCCCGACTACCCCTTCACCCCGCAGCGTTTCGAGGTCCGTCCGGGCATCGCGATGTCCTACCTCGACGAGGGCCCGCGTGACGGCGAGATCGTCGTGATGCTGCACGGCAACCCGTCGTGGAGTTTCTACTGGCGGCATCTGGTGCTGGGGCTGAAGGATCGCTACCGCTGCATCGTGCCGGACCACGTCGGCATGGGCCTGTCGGACAAGCCCGGCGACGATCGCTACCGCTACACGCTGCAGTCGCGCGTCGACGATCTGACCGCGCTGCTCAAGCATCTGAACGTCGACGGGCCGGTGACGCTGGCCGTGCACGACTGGGGCGGGATGATCGGTTTCGGCTGGGCGCTGTCGCACGAGGCGCAGGTGCGCCGGCTGCTGATCACCAACACCGCCGCGTTCCCGCTGCCGCCGGCCAAGCCGATGCCGTGGCAGCTCACGCTCGGCCGCGACATGAAGCTGGGCGCGCTGCTGATCCGCGGTTTCAACGCGTTCGCCGCCGGTGCCGCCAGCGACGGCGTGGTGAAGAAAATGCCGGCCGACGTGCGCAAGGCGTACCTGGCCCCGTACGACTCGTGGGCGAACCGCATCTCGACCCTGCGCTTCGTGCAGGACATTCCGCTGGGGCCGAAGGATGCGGCGTGGTCGCTGGTCGAGGCCGCGGGCAAGCGCCTGCCGGCCTTCGCCGATCGCCCGACCTTCATCGGCTGGGGCCTGCGCGACTTCGTGTTCGACCACCATTTCCTGGAAGGCTTCCAGCGTGCGTTGCCGAATGCCGAGTCGCAGGCGTTCGAGGACGCCGGCCACTACGTGCTGGAAGACAAGCACGAGGTGCTGGTGCCGGCGATGCGGCGATTCCTGGACGCGCATCCGCTCTGAGGCGGCAACGCCCACGCTCTACCGGGACGGGGGCGGCCGTCCGCCCCGCTTGACCCGGATCAACGCCGCGCCCGGTCTCGACGCCTAACCTGCCGCCTCCGCAATCGCCGCGAGGGCGCGTCATGGCCGAGGCAACCGGCACTTCCCTGCGTCCGTCCGAGACCGCGTTCGACCTCGTCGTGGTCGGTGCCGGGCCGGCCGGGCTCTGCTTCGCCCGCTCGCTGGCCGGCAGCGGCCTGCGCATCGCGCTGGTCGAGCGCCAGTCGCGCGCGGCGCTGGCCGAACCCGCCGAGGACGGCCGCGAGATCGCGCTGACCCACCGCTCGCAGCGACTGATGGCCGATCTCGGCCTGTGGGCCCGGCTGACCGAGGACGAACCGTCGGTGCTGCGCGACGCGCTGGTGCTGGACGGCGACGACGTCGACGGCCTGCGTTTCCGCCACGAGGACAGCGGCCGCGACCAGCTCGGCTGGCTGGTGCCGAACCATGCGATCCGGCGCACCGTCTTCGCCGAAGCGATGGGCAACCCCGACGTGACCTTGTTCGACGGCCGCAACGTCACCGGCGTGCGCACCGATGCCGACGGTGCCGAGGTGCGGCTGGACGACGGCACCACGCTGCGCTGCGACCTGATCGTCGCCGCCGACAGCCGCTTCTCCGAGACGCGCCGGGCGATGGGCATCGGCGCCGACATGCGCGACTTCGGCCGGACCATGCTGGTCTGCCGCGTGCGCCACGAGCGCGACCACGAACAGACCGCGTGGGAATGGTTCGACTACGGCCAGACGCTGGCGCTGCTGCCGCTGCGCGACCGCCACGCGTCGTCGGTGGTGCTGACCCTGCCGCACGCCGAGGCCGCCGCGGTGCAGGCGCAGGCTCCCGAGGCCTTCGGCGCCGACATGACCCGCCGATTCCGCGGCCGGCTGGGCGCGATGACGTTCACCGGCCCGTGCTGTGCGTACCCGCTGGTCGGCGTGTATCCGCGCAAATTCGCGGCCGAACGCTTCGTCGCGATCGGCGATGCCGCGGTCGGCATGCATCCGGTGACCGCGCACGGCTTCAACTTCGGCCTGCTCGGCCAGGACACGCTGGCGAAGGCGATCCGCGGCGCGCGCGCCGCCGGCCGGCCGTACTGGACGCCGGCGCTGCTGGCCGACTACGAACGCGCCCATCGCCGGGCGACGCGGCCGCTGTACCTCGCGACGCAGTGGCTGACCGGTCTCTACACCGACGAACGCGCGCCGGCGAAACGCCTGCGCCGCATCGCGCTGCAGGCTGCGGCGACGTTCGCGCCGTTCCGGCGGCTGGTCGCCGCGGGGCTCGTCGACGACGGCCGCGGCCCGCGGTTGCCCGGGCCGCTCGCACGCCTGCGCCCGGTGCGCTGAGGCTCCTCAATCGGCGGCGAGCGCCGCCGCGACCGCGTCCTGCGTCAGCGGCGGCAGCCCGTACACGGCGCGGGCCCGGTCGCACTGCGGATTCGGGCCACCGTCTTCCCACGACATCCGCAGCTCGCGGCACGGGGACGGGCGGGCGTCGTAGATCGTGCAGTGCACCGCGTCGCCGACCGTGCCGGCGAGCGCGATGCAATGCGGGCGCTCGGCCCAGGTGCCGCGCATGCACAGCCGGTGGCCGTCCAGCACCTCGGTCAGCGCGACCGGCACCGCGCCGCCCAGCGACGGTTCGGCCTCCGACCAGTGCAGGCTGACGCGGTAGGCGGCGCAGCAGGCGCCGCAGGACAGGCAGGGATGCGGCATGCGGGATCGCGGCGGTATGGCCGAGGGACGGGAGCGGCCGCATTCTGCCCCAGCCGCAACGATTGGCAACCGGGGTCGCCCGCGGGGGACAATGCCGGCATGACGACCGCCGACGCCCCCGCCACGCCCTGCAACATCGCCGCCTGCCTGCCGCCGCTGGCCGCGGCCCGGCCCGACCAGGTGGCGATGCGCTGCCCCGGCCGCGACGGCGCCTACGACATCGCCCTGACCTACGCCGACCTCGACCGCCGCAGCGATGCCATCGCCGCCGGGCTCGCGACCCGCGGCATCGTCCGCAGCACCCGCACGGTGGTGATGGTGCGGCCCACGCCCGAGTTCTTCCTGCTGATGTTCGCGCTGTTCAAGGCCGGCGCGGTGCCGGTGCTGGTCGATCCCGGCATCGACCGCCGCGCGCTGCGGCAGTGCCTGGACGAAGCGAAGCCGGAGGCGTTCATCGGCATCCCGCTGGCGCAGGTCGCGCGCGTGCTGCTGCGCTGGGCGCGCGGCGCGAAGGTGCGCGTGACCACAGGCGCGCGTGCAGTCCTCGCCGACGTGACGCTGGCCGAGCTCGAACGCGCCGGTGCGGGCGCCGGGCCGCAGCTGGCCGACACCGCGCCCGACGATGTCGCCGCGATCCTGTTCACCAGCGGCTCGACCGGGATTCCGAAGGGCGTGGTCTACCGCCACCGCCACTTCGTCGGCCAGATCGCGCTGCTGGGGCAGGCGTTCGGGATCGCGCCGGGCGGTACCAACCTGCCGACGTTCCCGCCGTTCGCGCTGTTCGATCCGGCGCTCGGCACCACCTCGATCATCCCCGACATGGACCCGACGCGGCCGGCGCAGGCCGATCCGCGCAAGCTGCACGCGGCGATCGCGCGCTTCGGCGTGGACCAGTTGTTCGGCTCGCCGGCGCTGATGCGCGTGCTGGCCGACCACGGCCAGCCGCTGGCGGGCGTGAAGACGGTGATGTCGGCTGGCGCGCCGGTGCCGGCCGACGTGGTCGCGAAGATCCGCTCGCTGCTGCCGCCGGATGCGAATTTCTGGACGCCCTACGGCGCCACCGAATGCCTGCCGGTCGCGATCATCGAAGGCCGCGAACTGCTGACGCTGCGCGAGCGCACCGAGCAGGGCGCCGGCACCTGCGTCGGCCGCGCGGTGCCGCCGAACGAGGTGCGCCTGATTCGCGTCGACGATGCGGCGATCGAACGCTGGTCGGACGATCTCGTGGTGCAGGGCGGACTGGTCGGCGAGATCACCGTCGCCGGTCCCACCGCCACCGACGAATATTTCGGCCGAGAAGCGCAGACGCGGCTGGCGAAGATCCGCGAGACGCTGCCCGACGGGCGTGAGCGCATCGTCCACCGCATGGGCGACCTCGGCTATTTCGATGCGGAAGGGCGGCTGTGGTTCTGCGGCCGCAAGACGCAGCGCGTGGTCACCGCCGACGACACGCTGTGCACCGAGCAGGTCGAGCCCGTGTTCAACGCCCATCCCGACGTGCGCCGCACCGCGCTGGTCGGCCTCGGTGTGTTCGGATCGCAGCGGCCGGTGCTGTGCGTCGAGTTGCGCGTCGGCGTCGCCGCCTCCGAATGGCCGCGCATCGAAGACGAACTCCGCCACCTCGGCGAAGGCTTCGTCCACACCGCGAAAGTGACGACGTTCCTGCACCACCCGAAGCCGTTCCCGGTCGACATCCGCCACAACGCCAAGATCGGGCGCGAGAAGCTGGCGGCGTGGGCGACGGAACGCATGCGCTGAGACCTCACGAAAAACGGGCCCGGCATGCGCCGGGCCCGTCGTGTCGTGGTGGAACGTGTGTGTCGGCTTACGGGCCGAAGTACGTCGCGATGCTGGAATACACGTCGGCGAAGCGCGAGTAGTAGTCCGGGTCGCTGGGCGCGGAGCAGTACGAGTAGCCGCCGTAGAGGCCGCCGGTGAGCTGGTAGGTGCCATCGGCGGCGACCTTGAACAACGCCGAGCCCGACGAGCCGCCTTCGGTCACGCCCGAGTTCCACACCACCTGGTACAGCGGCGACTTGCGGTCGATGGTGGTGCTCAGGCCGGTCACGCTGCCGAGCGAATACATCTTCGCGTCGCCGGCGGGGTGGTGGATGCCTTCGATCGCGGTGCCGGTGGCGCCGATCGCGGTGCTGGTCCAGCCCGCGTAGAAGGCACCGGCCGGTGGCGCGGTCTTGAGTTCCAGCAGCAGCGTGTCGCGCGTGGTGTTGGCGAACAGCAGGGTCGCGCCGCCGGTCAGCGTGACCGCGCCCGGGGCCTGGGTGGTGCCGCCGCAGGTCGTCGCCTTGTAGAACCAGTAGGTCTGCAGCGTGTTGGCCACCTTCTGCGAGCTGATGCAGTGCGCGGCGCTCCAGAACAGGTGGCGTTTGGTCGCGTTGGTGTTGTTCAGCAGCGTGCCGGTGCACAGGTACGACGCACCGCCCTTGGTGAACAGCATGCGCGCCACGGCCTTCTCGGCGTTGAGGAAGCCCGCGGTCGGGCTCACGCGGCAGACGATGTCGTTCTCGCAGCTGCCGCTTTCGCCGATCTTCGCGACCGAGGCGATCGCGGCCTCGCTGGTGATCGGGCTCATGTCGAGGTGCGACACCTGCGGCATCGACAGCGCGAAGTTCTGCGGACGCAGGCCGCGCGCCAGCACCACTTCGACCGTGCTCTTGGCGCCCATCGTGACCGGCGACCAGCCGCCGTCGCTGCCGGTGAACTCGCGACCGTTCATCTCGAACACGCGGCCGTCGTTGCCGCCGAAGCGGAAGGTCACGCCGGACGCGTCGACGCGGCCGAGCGCCTTCAGCGACAGCGCGGTGCGCATCGCGACCGCGTTGCCGGACGCGACTTCGAACGAGGTCGCGAGGCGGCCGTCGGACAGGCGCTGCCAGCCCAGCTTGTGCAGGGCGATGCGCGGGTTCGGCACGTCGCGGGCGAGGCCGATCTCGAACGGCTGGCCATGCTTGACCTGATCCTGGCGACGGCTCTTGAGCGAGCGCGCCTCGATCACCGACGGCGCGGACAGCGAGACCAGCGTGGGGCCGCGCGTGGCGATCGCGAATTCGGCACCGCCGAGCGCCTTGGCCGACGGTGCGGCGGCGACGGGGGCTTCCTTCATCTCGGCCGGGGCGGCATGCGCCAGTGGGGCGGCGACGAGCGCGGCGATGAGCGCGAGGTGGAGCTTGCTGCGTACCATTGCGAATTCTCCTTGTGATGGTCTGGAAGCCGGTGGCCGCCGCGTGCCGCGAGCGTGGTCGCGGGGAAGGGGGCGGCCGGCGCTGCGCGCAGCGGAAGGCGCGCAGTCGCCGATCGTAACGGCACGCGGTCTCGTCGTGTGCGATGGGAGCGGATGTTGTCCGCCAATCCGGCCGGACGCGGCGCACCCTGCGCCGGCGTATCGCGCTTGCTTCAACGCAGGTGTCGCGTCGTGCGCAACGCGCGTGCCGTCATGTCACCTGAACACGCGCCGCAGCAGTTCGGTGGTGCGCGAACCGGGGTTGTGGCGGATCTGGCGTTCCTGCTCGGCGATGACGTGGAACAGGCCGTCGATGGTCTTGCGGGTGACGTAATCGTCGAGGTCGGCGCCGTTCATGCCCTGGTCGCCGAGCAGCGCGCCGGCCAGCGCGTTGCCAACGGCCTTCTTCGAGAAGTCCTTGTACTTCTGGGTCACGCCCACCGACGCGGTCTGCTTCTGCACGATCGGCAGGAACGCGGCGTAGAGCTTCTCCTCGCTGGTGCGACGGAAGAAATCGGTGGCCGAGGTGTCGCCGCCGCGGACCAGGCCGATCGCGTCCTGCAGCGTCATCTTGCGCACCGAGTCGGCGATGATGCCCGCCGCCAGCGGCACGGCTTTCTCGGCGGCGCGGTTCATCGACAGCTCGAAGGCATCGACCTTCTTGCCGGCGCCGAGCTGGCGCGCGAGGTCGGCGAGCTTGCGCAGCCGCTGCGGCACGAGGATCTTCACCGCCTCGTCGCGGAAGAAGCCGTCGGTGGTGCCGAGCTGGCGCACCGCGCGATCCACGCCCTGCGCCAGCGCCTCGCGGATGCCGCCGGCGGCGTCCTTCTCGCTGAGCCCTGCGGTGCTGCTGCCCGAGCTGCCGCCGAGCAGGCGATCCTTGAGCTGCTGTTCCAGTGACTGGGCGCCGGCCGCGGTGGCGAAGACCAGGCAGGCGATGAGGACGGACAGGGACGAACGGCGCATGGCGGGCTCCTCGAGAGGGTCTGCGGCGCAGCATACGCCCCCGCTCTGCCTCCACGGAGCTTTTCCGAGCCGCAACAAGGCAGATTTCCGACCTTCTGGCGTGGCGTACACCGGCACCGCATCCGTTTCGGACAGTAGACGCTTTGCGGGAGCCGTTGCTTTTCTCCCTCCCTTTCGCCGAAGGCGAAGGGGAGGGTTGGGGAGGGGGCGAACGACAGGAGATGCCATGACGACACTGCGACAACGTGCCCGCCGCCTGCGCAACAAGGCGACCGACGCCGAGCGCCGCTTGTGGCAGGCGCTTCGCCGCAGGGAGATCGAGGGATTCCGCTTCCGGCGGCAGGTGCCTCTGGCGGGCTTCATCGTCGATTTCCTCTGTCCGCAGGCGAGACTGGTGATCGAAGTGGACGGCGATCAGCATGCGACTGCCATCGAATACGACGAGGTGCGTACCGCAAAGCTTGTGCTGGCGGGGTATCGCGTACTTCGCTATGCCAATCGAGAGGTGCTGCTGAGGACGACGCTTGTTGTCGATGACATTCATCGCGAGCTGACGCGCGATTTCACCCCTCCCCAACCCTCCCCTTCGCCTCCGGCGAAAGGGAGGGAGTAAGGACACAAGCGCTTCGCAACGCTGGCAGCGCGGGTAGGGCCCCGCGTTACCATGTGCGCCGGCATCGGACACGGCAACACGGGCACGGCATGAAGGTCATGGCATGAAGATCCTGGTCACGGGCGGCGGCGGTTTCCTCGGGCATGCGCTGTGCCGCGGGCTGGTCGAACGTGGGCACGAGGTCGCGAGCTACAACCGTGGCCATTACCCCGATCTCGATCCGCTGGGCGTGCGCCAGATCCGCGGCGACCTGGCCGATCGCGACGCGGTCGTCGCCGCCTGCGCCGGCGTCGACGCGATCTTCCACAACGCGGCCAAGGCTGGTGCGTGGGGCAGCTACGACAGCTACCACCAGGCGAACGTCGTCGGCACCGACAACGTGCTCGCCGCCTGCCGCGCGCACGGCATCGGCCGGTTGGTCTACACCTCCACGCCCAGCGTGACCCATCGCGCGACGCATCCGGTCGAAGGCGGCACCGCCGACACCGTGCCCTACGGCGAAGGCTTCAAGGCGCCGTACGCGACCACCAAGACCATCGCCGAGAAGGCCGTGCTCGCAGCGAACGACGTGAACCTCGCGACCGTCGCGCTGCGGCCGCGGCTGATCTGGGGTCCGGGCGACCAGCAACTGGTGCCGCGGCTCGCCGATCGCGCCCGCGCCGGCCGGCTGCGTTTCGTCGGTGGCGGCCACAACCGCATCGACACCACCTACATCGACAACGCCGCGCAGGCCCATTTCGACGCCTTCGACCACCTCGCGCCGGGCGCGGCCTGCGCCGGCAAGGCCTACTTCATCAGCAACGGCGAGCCGAAGCCGGTGCGCGAGATCGTCAACGCGCTGCTGCGCGCGGTCGGCGCGCCGGAGGTCGACAAGTCGCTGCCGTTCGGCGCCGCCTACGCCATCGGTGCGGTCTGCGAAGGTCTGTGGACCGTGCTGCCGCTCAAGGGCGAGCCGCCGATGACGCGCTTCCTCGCCGAACAGCTGAGCACGACGCACTGGTACTCGATGGCCCCCGCGACGCGCGACTTCGGCTACGTGCCGAAGGTGACGATCGCCGAAGGCCTGGCGCGGCTGGCCGCGGCGTCGCGCTGACGCGCCTCGCCCCCGCTCCCCAACCCTTCTCCCGCGAGGGGAGAGGGCTCGACGCGCGACGTGAATGCGGCGAAGCGAGCGCGCAGTCGGCGTCGTTTCATCCTCGCCGCTGCTGCTGCTGCTGCTGCCGCAGGCTGTTCACCTCTCCCCCGCCCGCGGGAGAGGTCGCCGCGCCGCGCGCGGCGGGAGAGGGATGCGCCGAAGGCGCGCGTGGCGTCGCGGTCCTCGTTCACGATGCGCACGGGCCGCGCCCTGGCGCTCATGCGGAACGCCCGGCGACCGTGCCGGCGGTGCCCCCGGCTAGAATGCCGGGCATGACCGCCTCCCCCCTCGACTGGAAGCCGCTGGCCGGCCGCGCGCTGGAATCGGCGCTCAACCGCGCCGTCGCCCTCGATCCCGACACCCGCGAGGCGCTGCCGCCGCTCGACGGCCGCAACGTGGTGCTGGCGCTGGCCGGCCGCGACGGCTCCGATGCGCCGCCGCTGGCGCTGCGGCTGACCGTCGACGGCGACCGGCTGCGCGTCGGTCCGGCCGATCCCGCGGCCGCGCCCGACCTCGCGGTGCGCACCACGCTGGGCGGCGCGCTGTCGTTCGGCCTGCGCAACGTGCTGCCGCGGCTGCTCGGCACCGCCGGCGACGACGCCGACGCGCTGCCGGTCGGCCGCATGCGCATCGAGGGCGATGCCGAACTCGCGCGCCGCCTGCAGCGCCTCGCCGAACGTTTCGATCCCGACTGGCAGAAACCCTTCGCCGACGTCTTCGGCGACGTGCTCGGCGTGCAGATCGCGAACGGCGTCGCCGCCGCGCTGCGCGGTGCGCGCGACGGCGGCAAGCGTTTCGCCGGCGCCGCGGCCGAATACGTGACCGAGGAATCCCGCGACGTGGTGCCGCGCGCGGAGCTCGACGCTTTCCTCGACGACGTCGACGCGCTGCGCGACGACGCGGCGCGGCTCGCCGCCCGCGTGTCGCGGCTGCAGAAGCGGATGGCGTCATGAGCGCCGTCCTGCGCGCCGCGCGCATCGGCCGGGTGCTGATCCGCTATCGCCTCGACGACCTGCTCGACGACACCCCGGCCGAGCGCTGGCTCAAGCTCGCGCGCCCGTTCGTGCCGCGTGCGTCGGCCGAGGTCGCGGCGATGTCGCGCGGCGCGCGCCTGCGCCTCGCGCTGCAGGAGCTGGGCCCGATCTTCGTCAAGTTCGGACAGATTCTCTCCACCCGCCGCGACCTGATGCCGCCGGACATCGCGGTGGAACTTGCGCTGCTGCAGGATCGCGTCGCGCCGTTCGACGGCGAGACCGCGCGGCGCATCGTCGAATCGTCGCTGGGCCAGGACATCCGCGAGGCCTTCGAGCATTTCGACACCGTGCCGCTCGCGTCCGCGTCGATCGCGCAGGTGCATGCCGCGCGCCTGCCCGGCGGTCGCGAAGTCGTGGTGAAGGTGTTGCGCCCGGACATCGAGAAGCAGATCGACGGCGATATCGCGCTGCTGTCCAGCGTGGCCGTGCTGATCGAGCGTGCGCACCCGCGCGCCGACAAGATCCGGCCGCGCGAGGTGGTGCGCGAGATCGAGACCACGCTCGCCGCCGAACTCGACCTCCAGCGCGAAGGCGCGAACGCGTCGGTGATCCGCCGGTTCTGGAAGGATTCGCCGGACCTGTACGTGCCGGACGTGATCTGGAGCCACACCGCCGAGCGCGTGCTGACGCTCGAGCGCGTGTACGGCATCCCCAGCGACGACATCGCCGCGCTCGACGCCGCCGGCATCGACCGCAAGGCACTGGCGGCGAAGGGCGTGCGCGTCTTCTACACGCAGGTGTTCCGCGACAACTTCTTCCACGCCGACGCGCACGCCGGCAACATCTGGGTCGACGTCGACCCTGCGCGCAAGGCCAATCCGCGCTTCATCGCGATCGACTTCGGTATCGTCGGCCAGCTCTCCAGCGAGGACCAGTACTACCTCGCCGAGAACTTCATGGCGATCTTCAACCGCGACTACCGGCGCATCGCCGAACTGCACGTGCAGGCCGGCTGGATGCCCGCGAAGTACCGCATCGACGAGCTGGAGGCCGCCGCCCGCGCCGTGTGCGAGCCGTATTTCACCCGGCCGCTGTCGGAGATCTCGCTCGCCGAGGTGCTGGTCAAGCTCTTCCGCATGGCGCAGCGCTACGAGCTGACGCTGCAGCCGCAGTTGATCCTGCTGCAGAAGACGCTGCTGAACATCGAAGGCGTCGGTCGCCAGCTCGATCCCGAACTCGACATCTGGGCCGTCGCCAAGCCGGTGCTGGAGAAGATCCTGATCGAACGCTACAGCCCGACGCGGCTGGCCGGCGAATTCCGCAAGCGCCTGCCCGAACTGGTGACGCGCGCGCCGGACATGCCGCAGCTGCTGCACGCGTGGCTGACCCAGCAGACCACCGGCCAGCACGAACTCGCGATGCGTTCGCGCGACCTGGAAGAACTGGCGTCGACCATGAACGCGATGCAGCGGCGGATCGTCTCCGCGATCCTCGGCACCGGGCTGCTGATCGTGGCGGCGGTGCTGTACGCGCTGGAAGCGGGCGGCCCGCGCGTGCTCGGCGTGCCTGCCGCGGCGTGGATCGCGGGTCTCGGCGGCCTGTGGGCGCTGGTCGCGGCGTGGCCGCGGCGGTGAGCATCGATTGATCGCGCGAGGCACGTAGGGTGGGCCTCTTGGCCCACCATCACGGCCATTCCATTTGCGATGCCGATGATCGGAACACGATGCCGATCATTGCGCGCAGTGATCGGGCAGGCCGCAATGGCGGGCCAGGGCCCGCCCTACGGAACTGATCGCGGGATGCGTTACTTCTTCGCCGCCTTCGCGAAATCGCCGGCTTCGTAGACGCTCAGCGTCGACGGATCGATGCGGCGGCGCAGGACGTCGTTGACCTGCGCGGCCGTCAGCGACGCCAGCTTGGCGTCGGCCGCTTCCCACCACGCCATCGTGCGGCCGAGATACAGGTTGCGGGCGAGGGTGCCGACCATCACGCCGTCGTCGCCGCGCCACTGTTCGCGCTCGGTGCGCAGCGACTGCACCGCGTCGCGCAGCTCCTGTTCGGTCACGCCGTCCTTCACCAGCCGCGCCAGTTCCTCGCGCATGCCGGTTTCGAGGCGCGCCATGTTCTCCGGCGCGGCGATCGCCTGGATGACGATCAGGCCGGCGTTCTCGCCGCGTTCGGTGCCGAAGCCGATGTCGCTGCCCACGCCGTAGGTCAGGCCGTCCTTCTGGCGCAGGCGATCGGCCAGCCGCGCCTTCAGCGGATCGCCGCCGAGGATGCGGTTGGCGATCACCAGCGCGGGATAGTCGGGGTCGTCCTGGTTGAGGGCGAGGTTCAACCGCGCCAGCAGCACCGCGTTCGCCTTGTCGGGGGTCTCGATCCGCTGGCGTTCGGCGGTCACGTCGTGGTGCGTCTCGAGTTCGGCGCGGAAGGGCTTCGGGCTGCGCCAGTCGGCGAACAGCGCCTTCAGCTGGGTCTTGACCTCGGCCGGGTCGAAATCGCCGACGATCGCGATCTCGCCGGTCGCGGTGCCGTAGAACGCGCGATGGAAGGCGACGACGTCCTCGCGCTTGAGCGCGCGCAGGTCGGCGAGGCTCTGGTCCAGCGAGCGGAACGCGAACGGGTGGCCGGCCGGCCAGGAATCGAAGTGCCGACCCATCGCCTGGCTGGCGACGCTGGCCGGCTCCTGGCGCGACGCTTCCATCCCGGTGCTCCACTGCAGCCGCTGCTGCTCGAATTCCGAGGCCGGGTACGCGGGGTGGCGGAGTACGTCGGCGGCCAGCGCGAGCGCCTGTGCCAGCGTCTCGCGGCGGGTGTCGAGGCTGATCCCCGCCGACTGCGGGCCGCCGCTGACGCTGGCGTTGGCCTTCAGCGCCTCGAAGCGCTTCGCGATCTCTTCGCGGCTCATCGTCTCGCTGCCGCTCATCAGCAGGCTGCCCGCGAACGATGCCGCCATCGGCGGCACGGCGCGCAGGGCATCGACATCGCCGAAGCGGAAGGTTGCGTTCACCTGCACCTTGTCGCCGCGGGTGTCCTTGCGCAGCAGCGACACCTTCAGGCCGTCGCCGATGGTGAAGGTCTCAGTGCGCCTGTCGATGTTGGCGGCGGAGGTGTCGAAGGTTTCGCCCGCGGCCTCGGCGACGCGGCCGACGTAGCCCTGCAGGGCCTCGGCCGCCGACGGCGGCGTGGCGATCTCGGCGCGGTCGGGCGTCGCGGTGGGCTCGAACCGGCCGATCGTGCGGTTGCTGGGCTTGAAGTAGGCCTTCGCGACGCGGTTGACGTCGGCCGCGGTGACCTTCGCGATGCGGTCGCGCTGGAGGAAATACAGGCGCCAGTCGCCGTCGGCGATGCTGCTGGTCATCGCCATGCCCAGCCGGTTGGCGTCGGCGGCGGTGTCGTCGAAACCGTTGGCGAGGCGGCGCTGGGCGTCGGCGACCTCGGCGTCGGTCACCGGGCGCTGCGGCAGCGCCTCGATCTCGCGCAGCAGCGTGTCCTGCACCTTCGCGACGTCGCCGTCCTTGGGCACGATCGCCAGCGCGGTGAACAGCCCGCCCTCGCGCAGGGCTTCGTCGAAGGCGAAGGTGTTCGCGGCCAGCTTGGTCTCCACCAGCGCCTTGTGCAGGCGGCCGGTCGGCGTGTCGCCGAGGATGTTCATCAGCACCGCGAGCGCGGCGCTGTCGGGATGCGTGGCCGGCGCGGCGTGCCAGGCGATGCCGATCACGCGCAGGTCGCCGGCGCGGCGCACCACGACCTCGCGTTCGCCGTCCTGGGTGGGCTCCGCGGTGTAGCTGACCGGCAGCGCGGTCTTCGGCCGCGGGATCGCGCCGAACAGCGTCTGGATCTTCGCCAGCGTGGCGGCGGCGTCGAAGCGGCCGGCGACGACGAGGGTCGCGTTGTCCGGCCGGTACCACGTGCGGTAGAACGCCTGCAGCCGCTCGATCGGCACGTGCTCGACGTCCGAGCGCGCGCCGATGGTGTCCTTGCCGTAGTTGTGCCAGAGGTAGGCGGTGGAGCGGATGCGCTCCAGCGTCACCCCGACGGGACTGTTCTCGCCGGATTCCATTTCATTGCGGACCACGGTCATCTCGCTGTCGAGGTCCTTCTTCGCGATGTTGGATTGGACCATGCGGTCCGCTTCCATGCCCAGCACCCAGTCGAGGGTGGCGGTGTCGGCGGGGAAGGTGCCGTAGTAGTTGGTGCGGTCCAGCCACGTCGAGGCGTTCTTCTCGATGCCGCGCTTCTGCATCTCGCCGGGGATGTCGGCGTGCTTCGGCGTGCCCTTGAACATCAGGTGTTCAAGCAGGTGGGCCATGCCGGTCTCGCCGTAGTTCTCGTCGACCGAGCCGACGTCGTAGACGATGTTGACGGTGACCTTCGGCGTGCTCGCGTCGGGATACAGCAGCACCCGCAGGCCGTTGGCGAGGCCGTATTCGCACAGGCCCTCGACGCAGGGGCCGGCGGTCACGCCCTTCGGCGGGGTCAGGCCGTCGGCGGCGAAGGCGGCGGGGACGACCAGCGCCAGCGCGCAGGCGAGGGACAGGGCACGGAGCGGGCGGCGTGGCGCGAAGGCGGGCATGGACGGTCCTCGGGGGATGGATCGGAGACAATGCAGTCTGAGTCCTCCACAGACCGTCGGCATGTCCGAAAAGTTTGGCGTTCCCCACGATGATGCCGATCCGAGCCCGTCGCCTGCCCCGGCGCCCGTGCCGGTGTTGTACCGCGACGACCGCCTGGCCGTCGTCGACAAGCCCGCCGGCCTGATGGCGCACGACAGCGCGCTGGCGCGCGGCGAGACCGACTTCCTCGCCGATCGCCTGCGCGAGCAGTTCGGCCGGCCGGTGTTCCTCGTGCATCGCCTCGATCGCGCCACCAGCGGCTGCCTGCTGCTGGCGTTCGACCGCGACACCGCGTCGGCGCTGGGCAAGACGCTGATGTCGCGCGAAGTCGAGAAGGCCTATCTCGCGGTTTGCCGCGGCTGGCCCGCGGAGACGGCGTTCACGGTCGACCATCCGCTGGACGGCGGCCCGGGCAAGCCGGAGAAGAAACCGGCGATCACGCGATTCGAGCGCCTCGCGACCTGCGAACTCGCGCTGCCGTCGGCGGGCTTCCCGACCTCGCGCTACGCGCTGCTGCGCGCGTGGCCGGAGACCGGCCGCTTCCGCCAGATCCGCCGCCACCTCAAGCACCTGTCGCACCATCTCATCGGCGACACCAGCCACGGCGACGGGCGCCACAACCGCCAGTTCCGCATGCTCGGCATCCATCGCATGCTGCTGCACGCGGAACGGCTGGCATTCGAGCATCCGCACGAGGGCGGCACGATCGTGGCGACGGCGTCCCCGGATGCGGAATTCGGGAAGGCGCTGGGGTTGTTCGACGGCGCGCCGATCTGACCGGCGCACAGCCTCAGGGCGTGGCGGGCGGGGCGTCGTCCTGTGCGTGTTCGGCTTCGCGCCGCATCCGGTCGATCGCGGCTTCCAGCTGCGGACGCATCTGCTCCGACGCCAGCGTCATCGCTTCCGGCAGCTTGCGGCGGATGCTGCGGCCGGTGTCGCTGCTGTAGAAGGCGATCATCGCGTCGACTTCCTCGGCGGTGAACGTCTGCGCGTAAACCCGACGATAGACCGACTGCAGTTTGTCCCAGCTCAGCAGCGAACGGAGCATGTCCTGCTGGCGTTGCAGCATCCGCTGCAGCTCGGCGCGCTGCGCCGGCGTGGGGTTCGGGCCGAGGGCGCGCTCGCCACCGACGGCGGCGCCCTGTGCCATCTGTTCGACCATCTGGTCCAGCAGTTGCGGGATTTCCAGCGTCGCCAGCAGGCGATCGATCTGGGCCTCGGTCGGCGTCGCGGCGAATGCCTGCAGGCAGCTGGCGAACAGCAGCAGGCCGGCCGCGAGCGGACGGATCAGGCGGGCGCGCACGGAACGGCGCACGCGCTCAGCGGCCGCGCTGGCGCAGGTTGTTGTCGACGCCCTGCTTCAAGTCGCGCAGCATCGGCAGCAGCAGGTCTTCCAGGTGCTGCATCGACTGCGCGGCGTCGCGGGTGCCGCCCAGCAGTTCGTTCTCGAGCTGGCCGTTGTCGCCGTAGGGCGAACGGTAGCGCTCGCTGGAGGCGTCGGGATTGGTGCGGCCGAAGTTGGCCGTGTACATGTCGCGGGTAACCGGGCTGAGCTGGTTCCAGTAGCGCTGCACCAGTTGGTCGGCATCGTTGCGGTAGCGCGCGGCAGAGGCGCTGTCGGCCATCGCGTTGCCGGTGGTGCGGCTGCCGTCCATCTGGCCCTGGACGAGGTTGAGCAACGCCTGCACTTCCGCCGTCGCCCGCTGCGGCGAGGGATTGCCGCTGCCCATGTCGCCGCCGAAGCCGCCGGTGAGGCTGGCGCCGCCGGTGTTGGGCAGCGTGGGCACGGCGCGGCCGGGCATCGCAGGGGCGTACCCATTGCCGCCGCCGACCAAGGCGCGATCGCCGCCGACGAAGGCCGAATCGCTGCCGCCGCCGACCGCGGCGCGATCCTGTGCCAGTGCACCCGTGGCCGGTGCGGCCGCCAGGCAGGCGAGGAGGGCGAATGACAGCGACGTGCGACGGGACATGACCGGACTCTCCATGCGTTTCGACGGGGCCCGCGCCGGCGCGGGCGTGAAGGGCCATCTTCCGGCAGGCGTCGTGACCGGTCAATCGCGCCGCGCCTGTCGGCCCGCCCGTGCACGCCTGCCGCCTCGCGGCCCGCTCGCTACAATCCGCGGCATGACGACCGCCGAGCCGGACATCGCCATCACCATCCCCGAGGCCGAGCTGGTCGAGCGCTTCGTGCGCGCCTCCGGCCCGGGCGGGCAGAACGTCAACAAGGTCGCGACCGCGGTCGAACTCCGCTTCGACGTGGCCGGTTCGCCGACCCTGCCCGAGGCCGTGCGCGAGCGTCTGCTGGCCCGCCGCGACCGCCGCGTGACCGCCGAGGGCGTGCTGGTGATCAACGCCCAGCGCTTCCGCACCCAGGAGCGCAACCGCCAGGATGCCCGCGAACGCGTGGCCGCGTTCGTGGCCACCGGCCTGCGTGCGCCCGTCCCGCGGGTCGCGACCAAGCCCTCGCGGGCAGCCAAGCAGCGCCGGCTCGACGCCAAGCACCAGCGCGGCGGGGTCAAGCGCGAGCGCGGCCGCAAGGACTGGGACTGATGGCGGCGCCCGGGCCCGAAGCCGCCGACCCCGCGCAAGCCGATCCCGCAAGGCCGGCCGCCTCGCTGCCGGGCCCCTCGCTGCTGATCCCGGTGCCGCCGTCGCTGCCGCGGACCCGCTCCAGCCGGTTCGCACGGTGGTGCGCGCGGACGGCACTGCGCGCCGGCGGCTGGCGCATGGTCGGCGCCTTTCCCGACGTGCCCAAGGCGGTGTTGATCGGGGCGCCGCATTCGTCCAACTGGGACGGCGTCTGGGGCATCGCCGCCAAGATCGCGCTGGGCGTGGACGTCGGCGTGTTCGCCAAGCACCAGTTGTTCCGTTGGCCGTTCGGCCTGCTGCTGCGCCGGCTGGGTGCGATCCCGGTCAACCGCGGCGACGCCCGCGGCTTGGTGGAACAGATGCAGGAACGCTTCCAGCGCGAGGAGCGTTTCTGGCTCGGGATCATGCCCGAGGGTACCCGCAAGCGCGTGGAGCGCTGGAAGCCTGGCTTCTGGAAGATCGCCAAGGCCGCGAACGTCCCGGTGGTGCCGGCGTATTTCCACTATCCCGAGAAGATCATCGGCGTGGGCGAGCCGTTTTTCCTCGGCGACGACATGGACGCGGACATCGCCCGCATCCGCGCCTGGTACGCGCCGTGGCAGGGCAAGCACCACGGCGTGTAGACCGTGTCGCCCCTTTTTTTTCCGGAGACCAATCCATGTGGCGGTTCCTGTGGTGTGCACTCGCCGGATTCGCGCTATCGCTGCCGGCATCGGCTGCCGAGCCCGTGGTTCTCGTCGTCGACAAGCGTCTGTACGGATTCGAACCCCTCCTGGCCGGTACCTGGATGGAACCGCTGCAAGCGGATGGGAAGCCTGCGATCTGGCACGATCCGCAGGGGCGCAGCGAGATCGACGCGAGCGTGGTGTTCGCCGGTGGCATTCCCGTCGCGGTCGTCAACGACCAGCGCCGGATCCTGCGTGTCGGCGAGATCGCGCCGGTGCTCCACGGTTACGGCGGCGATGCGGTCGTCCGCGAACGCATCGATTCGCAACTGCGCGCCGCCTTCGCCCGCCACGGCTGGACGGTCGAGCGTCTCCATTCCGCCGCCTACGCGGACTACCGCGCAGTCACCTCGACGCCCGCGCGGCCCGAACGGCAGCGCGCCTTCGCCGTCGAGATGCGCGACTTCCCGATGGTGGGACTGGCCTGGGACAGCCGCCGGGTGCTGGTGTCGTTCACTGTCGAGTCGTTCCTCCGCAGCCGCGGCAAGCGGCCGGTCGAGCGGCGGCAGAGCGTGCGCGAGGTGCACTACGCCAGCGCACCGGCGCCGGCGGGCGTCGATCCCGTCGCCTGGTGGGCGGCCGATGGCGGAGAACGCATCCGCGCCGAAGTCGCGCACGCGATCGACGACGTCATGGACGCCGCGCTGGGCGATGCCTGGCCCGAGGGAAAGCCGCCCGGGCGCGACGAACGGGCGGACCTGCGCATCGACGGCGGCGACGCCCGCTTCCGCGGGCGTGTCTGGCGCACCAATGCCCACGGCACGTGGCTGCAGCATCACGACGGCAGCGTCAGCATCCTGCACGCCTCGTCCTGAGGCCGGCCTGCCGGTCAGTGGAATTGTGTCCGGCTTCCCTTATTCTTGATCCTGTTCGGCCGATGTCCGTGCCCACTCCCCCGGGGATCCCATGGCGACACTGAAACGCATCCTGGAAGCGGCGCGCCTGATCGAGCCGGCGGAGCCGCCCGCGTCCCAGCTGGCCGAAGACGCCGACATCGACGCCATCATCCGTCGCGCCGCCGAGGCCGAGACCCGCGGCAGCCGCGCGCCGGCGCCGTCCGCGAAGGCGCCGCCGCCCGTCCCGACCGGAGAGGCGGACGGCGAGGCGGCCTCTCCGTCGGCCGAGCAGGCCGCCGCATTGCCCGGCATCGAGGAAGGCCTGTCGTTTGCCGACATCTACGCCCGCCAGGGCCTCGCCGAGGCGGCGTTCCCGATCGAACGCCTGCAGAAGCTGGTCGAGGGCCTGCGCACGCTGGACCCGACCACCCGCCGCGCCGCGATCACCGCGATGGACGTCGCCGACGAGACCTGGTCGATGGAGCAGGTGCTGGCTGACGCCGACGCCAAGGTCGCCGCGCTGCGCGGCCACCAGCGCCACCTGCAGGGCGGCGCCGAGGCACTGGTGCAGCACAACGGCGAGCGTATCGCCGCGCTGGAAGCCAGCCGCGACACCCGCGTCGCCGACCTGCGCCGGCAGATCGCCGCGCTGGAGGCGCAGGTGCAGGACGCGATCGGCGCCGCCGCCGCGGACGTCGCCCGGTTGCATTCCGAATCCGAATCGAACAAGGCGGCGTTGCAGCGCGAGACCCAGCGCCTCGACGCCCAGATCGCCGCGATCGCCGATCTCGCCGCCCAGTTCCGGGCCCCGGCGCAGTGACCCGGCGACGCCCCGTTTTCCGTTTCTTCCCTTTCGCATGCGCAGTGACCGTCACCGGTCGCGCGCGGCGCATCCCCCTCGCGTAAGGAGCCTGCCATGGCCGTCAAACTCACCCCGTTCGCCAAACTGTTGATCGGCGCCATCGTCGTCGTCGGCAGCGGCTCGGTGCTGTGGAATCTCTACAAGAACCACAAGGCCGAAGGCGGTGGCGACACCACCGCCGCGACCGCGTCGAAGGACGGCGGCAAGACCGCGTCCGCCGGCGCCTACACCGGTTCGGGCGACGGCCCGCTCGGTTCGTCCGGCCATCCGCTGAAGGTCAGCATCGTCAGCTTCCACGGCTATGCGCCGGCGCTGGTCGCCAACGGCAACAGCTTGACCACCAAGTCCGGCTCGCTGTTCGACCGCGAAGGACTGAACGTCGAGTTCGTGATTCAGGACGACATCCCGGCGATCGCGACGGTGTTCGAGTCCGGCGCCGCGCAGTGCGTGTGGCGCACCTCCGACTTCTGGGCGCAGGAGCAGCCGAACCTGCGCAACAGCGGCCACGACGGCCGCGCCGTGATGATCGTCGACAACACCCGCGGCGCCGACGCGATCATCGCGAAGGACCCGGCGATCCGCACCGTCGAGGACCTCGCCGGCAAGAAGGTCGCGCTGCTGCAGTTCACGCCGTCGCACGGCATGACCATCGATGCGATTGACAACTCGTCGCTGTCGGCGCGCAAGAAGCAGAGCATCGAGTACGTCTTCATCAACGCCGAGGAGGGCCTGGCCGGCGTGCGCGCCGCGCTGGAGTCGGGCAACGTCGACGCCGCGGTGCTGTGGGATCCGGACCTGTCGCTCGCGCTGCGTTCGACCAAGGGCCACGTCGTGTATTCGACCAAGACCGCGTCGAACCTGATCTTCGACGTCATCGTCTGCGACAAGCGCGTGCTCGACGACGCGCAGGGCGCGGCCGCGGTGCAGAAGTTCGTCAACGGCTGGATGAAGGGCGTCGACGCCGCGCGCGCCAATCCCGACGGCGCGGTCGACGCACTCGTCGGCACCGAGGAGTTCTTCACCCTGCTGGCGAAGGACGAGGGCAAGCCGTTCGTGAAGGGCCTGTTCGACAACCTGCTGTGGACCGGCGTGGGCGACAACGCGCGCATCCTCGGCCTGGCCGGCGGTACCAACCACTACGCCCGCGTCTACCAGCGCTTCGACCAGATCTACCGCGCGGCCGGCGCGCTGGCGAACCCGAAGTCGCCGGTGATCAACCCGTCCGACAGCTTCGACACCCGCTTCATCGAGACGCTCTACAAGGCCAGCACGCAGGCGCAGGCCGAGGCGCAGAAGACCGAGACCTTCACCGCGCAGGCCCGCGAACAGGCGGTGCAGGCGGCGCCGGCGGAAGTGACGAAGCCGGTCGTGGTGAACTTCAACAGCGGCCAGGCCGCGCTGACCAAGCGCGCCGAGAAGACCATCGACACCGACATGGTCCCGTTCATCGAGAACAACGGCAGCGCCTACTTCGAGATCAGCGGCAACACCGACAGCACCGGCAACGCGGCGGCCAACAACCGCCTGTCGCTGTCGCGCGCGCAGGCCGTGGTCGATTATCTCGTGCAGCAGTGGGAGTTCCCGCGCGAGCGCTTCAAGATCGTCGGCAATGGCTCCGAGCGCCCACTGTGCAACGAAAGCGCGCCCGAAGCCGAAGGCCTGAGCCTCGACGCCTGCCGCGAAGCCAATCGCTCCACCCGCATCGCCGTGTTCGGCGCGCGCCAGTAATCCGCGGACGCCCGTCGGCATGAACAACGCCTGGAATCCCTACGCGTCGCTCCCCGGCACGCAGCGGCAGCGGCTCGGCGTCATCGGCGTCGTGGTCGTGCTGCTGGCGTGGGCGGGCCTGAGCGCCAGCGGCTGGATCAGCCCGAACAAGCTGCCTGCGCCTTGGGCGGTGGCGAAGGCCTTCGGCTACCTCGCCTGGCACGACGGCAAGAGCCTGCTGCTCGATGCCACGCTGTGGTCGGTCGGGCGCGTGGCCGCCGCCGGCATGCTGGTGGTGCTGCTGGGCGTGCCGCTGGGCATCCTGATGGGCGCCTCGGCGAAGCTCAACGCCGTGCTGTCGCCGCTGATCGATCCGTTCCGCTCGGCACCGGTGGTGGCGCTGCTGCCGATCCTCGTGATGTGGCTGGGCATCGGCGAGACGATGAAGGTCGCGTTCCTGTTCCTCGGCGCTGTCGTCTACCTGGTGCCGATGGTGCGCGACGCCGTACAGGCGGTGCCGCAGAGCTACTGGATCGGCGCCCGCGACCTCGGCGCCACGCCGTGGGAATGCATCCGCCACGCGGTGGTGCCGATCGCGATGCCGCGCATCGCCGACGCCATCATCGTCAGCGTGTCGGTGATGTGGACCTACATCACCGTCGCCGAATACGTGAACGCCAAAGTCGGCCTCGGCCAGCTGATCCAGAATGCGCGCCGCTTCAGCGCGATGGACCAGGTGTTCGCCGGCATCTTCGTGATCATCGCGCTGGCGTTGGTGACCTACCAGGTCATGCGCACCGTCAAGCGCCGCCTGTACCCGTGGGAGACCCAGGCATGACCGGCAACGCCGACGCCGCACCGGCCGTCATCTCGCTGGAGCGGATCGTCCAGGAATTCCCGCGCCCCGAGGGCGGCGTGAACCGGGTCATCGACGACCTCGACCTGCGCCTCACCGGCCCCAGCATCAACATGCTGCTGGGGCCTTCCGGCTGCGGCAAGAGCACGCTGCTGTACATGATGGGCGGCGTGCGCCCGCACAACCTGGTGATGCCCACCAGCGGCACGGTGAACATCGACGGCAAGCCCTGCGCCGACGCGCACGACGACGCGGTGATGGTGTTCCAGCGCTACGCCAACCGCCCGGACCTGACGGTGTACGACAACGTCGCCTTCCCGTTCCGGCTGAAGCTGTGGCGCGATCGCGTGCCCGCGGCCGAGCGTGATGGGCTGGTACGACACATGCTGGAATCGGTGGGCCTGGCCGACAAGGCGAAGCTGCATCCCAGCCAGCTGTCTGGCGGCCAGAACCAGCGCATCGCGCTGGCGCGCGCGCTGATGCTCAAGCCGCGCATCCTGCTGATGGACGAGCCGTTCGGCGCGCTCGACGCGCAGACCCGCGAGGAGATGCAGAAGCTGCTGGTGAAGCTGTACCAGGAGCATCCGTGCCTGATCGTGTTCGTCACCCACGACGTCACCGAGGCGCTGCTGCTGGGCGATCGTGTGGTCGTGCTGTCGACGCAGCCGGCGCGCATCGCCGACGATTTCGAGATCGCCGCACCCAAGCCGCGCGACAGCGGCTGGCTGCGCATGCCCGAGGCCGCCGCGCTGGAGCAGCGCATCCTCAGCCGCCTGCACCAGGCTGCCGGCAAGGGCAACATGCGGGTGACGATCTGAGCGCCTGCCGATGAATGCGTCGCCCAAGCCCGTCAGTTACCTGCGCGCCTGGCTGACCAGCCAGACCAATCTCACCGCCGTGCTCGGGGGCGGGCTGGCCGCGGCCGTGGCCTCGATCCCCGCCGGGGCCGCTGGCGCGCTCGGCGCGCTGGTGGTGCTGGGCGCGGCGCAGGTGCTGGCGGCGCTGGTGGTGCCCGACCTGCCGTCGTTCCGCAGCCGCATCGATCGCCAGTCGCGCCGCAGCGCCGTCGACCAGCGTCGCAGCCAGTTGCAGCAGGAACTGTTCCAGGTCTACGGCGGCATGCAGCGGGTGATGGGCATGCCGATGTGGCAGAAATACCGCGTCATCGTCGAGCGCTCGGAAGTGCTGTACCGCATCGCCGGCGAAGCCTCCAGCCAACTGTCGTACGACGATGCCGAGCGCGTCGACAAGGCGTCGGTCGACTACCTCGCGCTGTGGCTGGCGCAGGTGACGATCCAGGAGCGCCTGCGCAGCGGCGAGGAAGCCACGCTCGATCGCCGCCTGCGCGAGGCCGAGCGGTCGCTCGCCGAGGTGCAGGAAGACGACCCGCGCCATCGCCTGCTGAAGATGGCCCGCGACGACTACGCCGCGATCAAGCTGCGCCACGACCGACTGGTCGCGCGTCGCATGTCGATCGACGCCGCACTGGTGTCGCTGCCCGACCAGGTGGAGGAGATCTACCAGATGGTCGTCGCCAGCCCGTATTCCAGCGTCCTCGGTTCCAAGCTCGGCGAGTCGTTGTCGCGGCTGCAACTGGAAGAAGACATCGAGATGGAGCTGTCGCAGAACGACCTCGACAGCCATTACTTCAAGAGTCACGCCGTGTCCGCCGCGCAGCAGGCCCAGGCGAAAGCCGGGCAGTCCGCCGGCGGCGCGCGTTGACCGGACACTTTCCACAGGAGACTTCGCATGAACCTCTTCAGCCGACTCGCCAACCTCGTGCGCGGCTTCCTCTCGCTCTTCGTCACCGGACTGGAACAGCAGCATCCGGAGATCGCGTACGAGAACGCGATCAACACGATGATCGAGAAGTACAACAAGCTCAAGAACGCCACCGCCGGCCTGATCCGCCTGCGCGAGGACGCCGCCGATCGCCTGCAGAAGGCGCAGGCGCAGCAGAAGGAACTGGCCGCGATGCTCGACCAGGCGATGGCGACGAACCAGGACGACCTCGCGGTCGAACTGATCGAGCGCAAGGATGCCGTCGAGGCGGAGATCGCGTCGCTGCAGGCTGATCTCGAAGGCGCCCAGAAGGACGTCGAGACCGCCAAGAACGCGCTGACCGATGTGAAGGGCGAGATCGGCAAGCTCAAGGCCGAGAAGGACCGCATGCTCGCCAAGATGCAGAGCGCGCAGGCGCGTACCCGCATCAACGACCAGCTCGAAGGCCTGTCGGTCGATGCCGAGCTGCGCGCGCTGGAGAACGTCCGTACCGGCATCAAGGACACCATCGCCAAGGCCAAGCTCGGCGACGAATTGCGCGAGTCCGACCTCGACAACCGCCTCGACGCGCTGAAGGCCGGCAGCAGCAAGGCCGTCGCCCGCGCCAAGCTCGAAGCGATGAAGAAGGAACGCGCCGGCCAGGCTGCGGGCGACCGGACGATCTGAGCGTTCTGAGCGTTCCGCTTTGAAGCCCTCCCCTTCAAGGGGAGGGAGCATGCGATGCATCTCCCGTTGCGAAGCCCGCTGCCCGGCGTCATCGCCAGATCAACATCAGGACCAGGACCTGGACCATGACCACGCTCAACGGCACTTCGACGCAGGCCGCGCTCCCCGCCTGGGCCGATGAATTGAAGCGGCGCTACCTCGCCGGCGAGGCCGGGCTGTTCCTGCTGCACGGCAACGTCCACGACGGCGTGCCGCACGAAGGCCGGCTGCTGCCGTTCTCGGATTACCTGCAGGATGTGGTGCTGGCCGCGAAGCCGCAGCGCTACGAACTCGCGCTGCGCCATGCCGGCCTCAAGCGCCGCGGCGAAGGCACCAAGCCGATCGAGCACGGCGAGTCGCTGCTGTCGGACATGGCCGCGCTGGAGTTGCGCCTGCGCACGGGCGAGGGCATCGCGCTGGTGCTGCCGCATGCGGGCGACCTCGTGCCGAACGCGGACACCACGTTCCTCAGCACCGACGAGCGCGGCCTGCTGGAGATCTTCCACGACTGGTCGCTCGGCGGGCTGCTGCTGCAGCGCAACCACATCGTCGTGCTGCTGTGCGCGTCGCTGGCGGAGCTGCACCCCTCGCTCAACACCAATCCGCGCATCGCCGCGATCGAAGTGCCGTTGCCCGACGAGGCCGCGCGCATGCAGCTGGTCGCGCAGTCCGCGCCGCACATGCCCGCGGACCGGCAGGCGCTGGTCGCCAAGCACACCGCCGGCCTGCGCCTGCTGGAGATCGACGGCATCGTCGCCGAGCGTCCCGACGCCGGCCTGCCCGAGGCCGAGCGCAAGGCGCTGGCGCTGCAACTGCTGGGCGATGCGCCCGACGCCGCGAAGCGTGCCGACGCCTACGCCGCCGTCACCGCGGGCAAGAGCCGCGAGGAGATCGCGTTCCTCATCCTCGGCCACGCCGCGCCCGCCACCGGCGAAGACCCGCTCGCGGCGATGCTCGCGATCATCGGCCAGCGCAAGCGGGAGATCATCCAGCGCTCCTGCGGCGACCTCATCGAATTCCTCGATCCGGCGTACGGCCTCGACGCGGTCGGCGGTTACGACCAGATCAAGGCCGAGCTGATGAAGATCGCCGCGCTGATCCGCAGCGGCGACGCGCGGCTCGCGCCGATGGGCCTGCTCGCGGTCGGCCCGATGGGCGTGGGCAAGACCTTCGTGATCAAGGCGTTCCTGAAAGAGGCCGGGCTGCCCGGCGTGGTGCTGAAGAACTTCCGCTCGAAGTGGGTCGGCTCCACCGAATCCAACCTCGAGCGGGTGCTGAAGATCATCCGCGCGATGAGCCCGATCGCGCTGGTCATCGACGAAGGCGACCGCAGCTTCGGCAACGGCGAAGGCGGCGAGACCGACGGCGGCACGTCGTCGCGCGTCATCGCGCGGCTCAAGGACTTCATGTCCGATCCCGAGAATCGCGGCCACGTGCTGACGATCCTGATGACCAACCGCCCGGACAAGCTCGACGTCGACATCAAGCGTCCCGGGCGCCTCGACCGCAAGATCCCGTTCTTCTACGCCGACACCGCCGAGGACCGGCTGCGCATCGTCGGCGCGATCCTCAAGCGCAACGGCACCGCGCTGTCGGACGCCGACACCGCCGCGCTCACCCAGGCGCTGGACGGCCTCGATGGTTATTCCAACGCCGACCTCGAAGCGATCGCGCTGCTCGCGCTCGACAACGCCCGCAACGACGGCGACGCCGCTCTCGGTCTCGCGCACGTGCAGCAGGCGATCGGCGACTTCATCCCGCCGCAGCACGTCGACACCATCCAGCTGATGGAACTGCTGGCGGTGCAGGAATCCTCGCGCCGCAGCCTGCTGCCGGAGCGGTTCGCGAAGCTCGCGCCGGCCGAGGTGTCGGAATTGATCGAGGCGCTGAAGCGTCGCCTGCGCTGATGCCGTGACATCGGTTTGACGATCGCGCGTCAGCGGATCGTGCGGAAGGTGAGGTTCACGCGCGGCCCCAGCGGCCGCTTCGACTTCGCGATGCCGTGCTTCCACCGATGTTGCGTCTCGCCCTGCATCAGCAGCAGATCGCCCGACGCCAGCGGCACGCGCACCGTCGGCACGTCGTGGCGGTCGCGATGCCGGAACGCCAGCACCCGGGTCTCGCCGAGGCTCAGCGACGCGATCACCGGCCGGGGGCCCAGTTCGGGTTCGTCGTCGCTGTGCATGCCCATGCCGTCGGCGCCGTCGCGATAGCAGTTCAGCAGCACGCTGTTGAACGACGTGGCGCACGCGCGCTCGACGCACGCGCGCAGCGACGACAGCAGCGACGTCCACGGCTGCGGCGCCATCGTCGTGCCGGAATAGGTGTATGCGCGACCCGGATCGCCATGCCAGGCCACGAGCCGCGGCTGCACGTACTCGCGACCCCAGAGCGTGATCGTGTCCGATCGCCATGGGGTTTCGGCGATCAGCGTGGCGAGCAGCGCCTCGGGCGCCTGCGGCAGCGGTAGGCCGCGCCACAGCCGTACGTCGGCGTCGGGCATCGGCAGCGGCTCGAAGCGATCGGCGGCGGCGAAGAGATCGGAGGTCAAGGGGCGACGGGCTTGCGTGGTCCCGTGAGGATACGGCAGCTGCGCATGATCCCTCGCGTGCGATGTGCTCCGTCGCGATGCAGGGCGCGCCGGAGCACGCCCTGCATCGCCGTTGCCTCATGCCGTGCCGGAGCGCGGCGCGTGTTCGATCAAGGAATCTCGCCCTTGATGATCGGACCGCCCGGGCCCGGGCCACCCGTGGCAGAGGTGGTCCACGAGGTGAAGATCACGTTCATGCGATCGCCGAGGATGTTCGCGCGGTTGTTCGCCGGCGACAGGCCGCCGATGGTGACCCGCGTGTTCTTCTCGGTGTCGTACTGGGCGGCGGACGTATGCACGACCTGGATGAGATCTCCGGCGCGGACGACGCCCTGCTTGTCGGTCGGCGGCCCGCCGTTGACGCTGTACATCCCGCCCGCGACGGTGATCGGCACGTAGATGCCGCGCGGCCACAGGCCGGCGACCCGGAACGCGTCGCTCGTCACCGTCGACGACAGCGGCACGCCGCCGATCGGTCCCAGATAGACGTCATCCGGACGCAGGTTCATCGGTTCGCCCTGGAACCGCAGCACGTTGAAGTAGCTGGGCGCGAGGTTCGCGTCGCCCGAATGCCCGCCGAGGTAGAAGCGGCCGTCCGGCAGGTACGCGATGAACTCGGGCGAGGCCGTGGACGGCGAGAGCGCGGCCATGCTGCCCAGCATGTAGCCGCTGCCGTTGAAGCCCGGGTCGCGCGTGCCGTCCCACAGGTAGCGGGCAAGGTACGACACCGACATCCCGCCGTTCGATCCGGCCGGGAACGTGCCGGCGATGAGCACGCTGCCGTTGGGCGCGGCCTCGATCGCGCGCACCGTGCGGGAGCCGATCACGCCGAAGGTGTCGAACAGACCGCCGTTGCCGAACGACGTGTCGACGAGGCCGTTGAGCGTCAGTCGCGCGATGTGGATGCCGGCCTTGAAGCCCGGCTGCTCGACGGCAGCAGAGCCGACGATGATCTGCCCGTCACTCGTCAGCGACAGCCGGCGTCCGAAGAGTTCGGTGCTGCTGCGCGCGATCAGGGTGATGCCGTTGTTGCCGAAGGTCAGGTCGCGCGCACCGGTGGGCGTGAGCCCTTGCACGTACGCGGCGCTGGCACCGTTGTAGAGGATGTCGCCGACCACGATGATGCGACCGTTCGGCTGGATGACCAGATCCTCGACCGTCTCGAAGTTGTTGGTCGCCGAATACCGCACCTGTCCGTTGGTGCCGAAGGTGGTGTCGGGCGTCCCGTTGGTGTTGTAGCGCGCGATGAAGAAATCATGGAAGCCGTTCGCATCCTGCGCGCTGCCGCCGACCACGATCTTGCCGTCCGCCTGGATCGCCAGCGCGTTGAGCCCGTCGTCGTTGCCGGTCAGCAGTTCGACGACGCCGTTCGTGCCGAACGCGGGATCGAGCGCACCGGCCGCGGTGTAGCGCACCAGCAACTGGTAGCGGTTGCTGCCGATGAAGCCGTAACCGACGCCGTAAGTGCCCTGCGGCGTGGATGCCATGTCGAGGATGGCGTCGTTGCCGCCGAAGAAATCGTACGTCGTCAGGCCGGTGCCGGCCGGGCCGAACGACGGATCGTAGGCGCCGTTGTCGAACGCGCGAAACATCGCGAGTTGCCGATTGACCGTCGAGTTGCCGGCCGTCAGATAGCCGGCCCAGCCGCCGAGCACGAGCTTCCCGTCTTGCTGCAGTGTGCCGGCGAACGCCTGTCCGCCGCTGCTCGACACGGGAATGATGGAGCGTCCGGCCTGCGCGAACGTCGGATCGAGGTCCGCGGTCCCCGCGAATGCCGGGCCGACCGTCGCCACGAACGCCAGACAGCCGGTCAACGCATGCCGACACAGCGACCGCGAGCGCGTGATGAGTCGTCTCATGGAATCTCCTTGTGGTGATGGGGGTCGAACGTCGTCCGGGCAAACGCGGGCCGCAGGAATCCGGCTCTCCGGACGCATCGATGCGTCCGCAAGGCGGGATGAAGCGCCGGCGTGGAAAGGGATCGGTGGATACCGTCGGCAGGTGCCGTCGTCAGCGAACGGCAGGCAGCCGCGTCATTCGTTGCGCGGCCCCGTGGGCGGTTCCGTGTGCCGTCGCAGGTCGGCCTGCGGCCGGCCTGGCGTCGATGATCACGATCATGGCGTCACTGTCTGCCCGAACGGCGGACAGGATAGGCGGCGTGCGTCGCGTGGAATGAGACCCGCGGGCGATGCCGTGCAAGCAGCAGATCTTTCCGTTTGCCATCTCCGCGCGCGACAGGGCGCCGCGCATGCGAAAGCCCGGCGGAATCCGTTCGTCGGATCCCGCCGGGCAGGTGCCAGGGTCCTTCCCGGCTCAGAACACGTAGTTCACGGTGACCGAGGTCGGCCGCGCCGCGAGCGGCGCCATCGTGCCGGTGCCGTTGACGCGGGTGTAAAGCCGCAGCGGCTGGTTGGCAGGCACGCCGTAACCGCTGAAATTCACCGACCCCGAGCCGAAGTTGGTCACGTCGGCGCAGAGCGTGGCGGTGGAATTGCAGAGGTAGACGACCAGCCCGGTCGGGCGCGGATACGGATAGTCCCACGTGTAGTACACCGTGGTCAGCGTCGCGGTGGCGGGCGGGCTGCCGACGACGGGGTAGGCGACGTTGTACCAGAAGTTCTTGCTGTAGATGGTCGGCGTCGCGGTCGAGCTGCCGTAGCCACCGGATGCGGCATGGGCGTCATGCATCGTGGCTGCGGCCGCGAACAGCAGGAAGAGGGCGACGCTCGAAGCAATCCTTGTCTTCATGGGGAAGTTCCTTCGTGTGGGGTGGAATTCAAGGTGCCGCTTCCAGGTGGGCCGCGTCGGTCTCCCGATCCCGACGCGTCCACCCTGCGGCCAATCGACCGTATCCGTCGCATCGGATGCCGTCATCCTGTGTGATCAGACAGCGTGGAAATGCCGTGTTTTCCCGTGCGAATCCGTGATGGAGATCGAAGCCGGCGCGCAGGCCGGATGCGCGATCGAAGACGAAATGCAGTGATCGCTTCACGATCGATCGCCGGGCGCTATCGCACCGGTTTCGACGTGCGCGAACGTGATGCTGCAGCAGGACGCCTCCGTGCCGACGACCGGCATCGGCACGTTGACCGTCGACGATACAATCCGGCCGAACAGGAGGACACGCCATGCGCATCGTGTACCAGTCGACGAACGTCGCCGATCTCTACGTGCTGCGCGATCTGCTCGCGCAGGCCGATATCCCGGCGCACGTGCAGGGCGAATTCCTGCGCGGCGGCATCGGCGAACTGCCGGCCGACACGCCGGTCTCGCTGGCGGTCGCGGACGCGCAGGCCGACGCGGCACGCGCGATCGTCCTCGACTGGGAGCGTTCGCGGCCGGAGGATGATGCGGAAGATGCGACAGAAGAGACGGCGGCGGCTTCACCGGTGCCTGCCAGCCGCGGGGGCTCCGGTTTTGCGGTCGTCGCTGCATTCCTGCTCGGTGCATTCAGCAGCGGCGCCATCGTCTGGGCGATCTACAACCATCCGGCGGAAGGCCCCGTGCGTGATTTCGACGGCGACGGCAACATTGACGAGCGCGTGATCCTGGCCGGCGATCGCATCGATCGGGTCGAATTCGATCGCAACGACGATGGCAAGATCGATCACATCGTGTACTACGCGCCGGACGGTTTCGCGGACCGGGCAGGGTTCGACAGCGATTTCGACGGTCGCTTCGAGAGAAACGAGCGCTACGAGGACAACGAGCCCATGGAATCGACCGTTGATCGCGACGGCGACGGCGTCGTCGATATGCGCGAGGTCTATGCCGACGGCGTGATCGCGAAGGAAGAGACCTTCGACAAGGACGCCCGCATCACCCGCAGGATCCAGTTCCGCGGCGGCGTGCCGGTGTCGGGCGAGTTCGATTCCGACGGCGACGGCGTGCTCGATACCGCGCGGACCTACGATGCGCGGGGGGAAATCGTGGCGAGCAAGCCGCTGGCGGCCGCCAAGTGAAGCCGAGGCCGGTTGCGGCTTGTTTCAGCCCCACACCTCGGCCCACAGGTCGCGGCCGTTCATCCAGTCGTCGAGCCATTCGTCCAGCGTGTCCTTGTGGGGCAGGACGACGGAGGACATCGGGGTACCGATGGCCTTCGAGCCCGGGTCGATGAAAGAGACGGCATTCCGTTCTCCGGCATCGACGATGGAATAGATGCCGCAACCCCAGTGGCAGAACGGAAGCCAAGCGGGCTTCCACTGCCATCCCGGATCGGAAGGATCGGGTGCGAGAAAGGCCTGGTACCGGCCGACGACCGTCATCTTCCGGTCGTCGGTGAAACCGCCCTCGACCCCCATCACGCCGTAGCCCGGCCCGAAGCCACCGTTCGTCACGTCGAGGTAGATCGCCCGCAACGTGGCGGGCAGCGCGAAACCCAGCGCGGCTTCGGCGCGCGCCACCGCCGCAGGCGAGGCTGGCGGCGATGCGCGGAAGCGGTTGCCCATGATGTCGCGGGAGAACGGATCGGCGGTGAGACGATCACGGAGGCGTTGGATGAGGTCGGTTGCGGTCATGCGGAGTATTGGTGGGTGGCATGGCATGACTGCAGAGCATCGCATGCTCGATGCCGTTCTCTCTGCCACCAAGCAGCCTGCATCTTGCGACGAGGCCTGCCTCGCTCGCGGAAGGTGCGCCAAGGGCGCACCCTACGAAGCTGGTGAGGTTTAGGGCGTGCTCAAGCACGCCGCTTTGTGCGGGTTACGGCCTTGAAATCCATCCTGCGACCATCAGTCAAAGAACACAGTATCGACTGTGCAGAATTCGACTCCTTCGCACTCTGGCAGAACAGTCTGTACTTTCGCTATTCGTCTGAGGCGGCCGTTCTCTAGGACATAGAAATACGCATAAAAGCTCGGATCGTCTTCATTCTCGTCGTTTGGTCCAGCTGTCACGACAAGGTTGCTGTCCGCTCTGACTTCTTTGATCTTTTCCCCGCTTTCTCCACCAAATCCATCTTTTAGTTGTTCTCCTGTCCGTTTGCTCAGAAAGCTTTGGAATACACAAGAAGTACCGCATCCAATGGTGGAGATCACATACTCGGAAGCAAATACAATTTTATTGTGGGAGAGGGCGTCAGAATGCCGGGTCCTGAATTCATCCTCCTTGTCTGCAAGTGTCGCAGTTGGCCCAGTATATAAGGGAGGTGCTGGGTAGTCCTTGAACTTCGGCACTGCGGTTGATGGCGGCTCAGGTGATGCAGTTGTATCGAGTATTTTGGTGTCTTGGGATGAGATGGCCGGACCGATCGAGACTGGATTTGCACAGGTCCCGTTCTCGCAGATGCGATCACCTTTGCAATCGGTGTCTTTATGGCATTGAAGAGATTCATTTTCTAGGCCGGCGATACCTTTGTCGGCTTGCTGCTTTTCACATCCAGTTAGCCCTATTCCAAGAGCCAGAAAAGCTATGGCAGTTGCTTTTTTGAACATCGGATTCTTCCTTTCTTGAGTGTGCGCAGATCCCGCTATTCTGCGTCAGTGAGTTTTCCAAAAAACGCATATCTATAGAGCGGTGGTGGTTGAATTGAAGGCCGAAATGCGTGTTTCGCGCGCGTTTCATGGCTTGCGAATGGCTATCAACCCGTAAGCCATATGCGCTATCAGATAGATGGCATTCTCACACCGATATCGCCCTGGCCGGTCGTCCCATGAACCTGTCAAATCCGACAGGTATGCCACAACCCTACCGCTCCGAATGCCCCGTCTCGTCATACCCCCGCGGAGCGAGCATCTGCGGCCGGATCAGTTCGATGAAGTCCCGGGCCTGTTGCGACAGGTATTTGCCCTTGCGCACGACTACGCCGTAGCTGCGTGACGGGAAATACTTGGCGAGGGAGCGGGCGGCGAGGCGGTCGCGGTCGGCGTCGGTGAGGCAGATGGCGGTGACGATGCTGATGCCCAGGCCCATCGCGACGTACTGCTTGATGACTTCCCAGCCGCCGACTTCGAGGGCGACGGTGTAGGGCACGCGGTTCTGCTGGAACACCAGGTCGACGAGGCGATACGTGGTCAGGCGCTGCGGCGGCAGGATCAGGCCGTACGGCGAGAGGTCTTCGAGTTTGAGGTCGGGCTTGGTCGCCAGCGGATGGTCGCGCGGCATGATCAGCATCGGGTCGAAGCGGTAGACCGGCGCGTAATCGAGGTCGGCCGGCACGTCGAGCATCGAACCGACCGCCAGATCCACGCCGTCGTTGCGCAGCAGGTCGAGGCCGCCGGCACCGGTGACGTTGTGCAGGGTCAGGCGTACGTCGGGATGGGCGCGGCGGTAGGCCTCCACGATCTTCGGCAGCAGGTAGAGGATGGTGGAGCTGCCGGCCGCCACGTGCAGTTCGCCGGCGTCCAGGCCCTTGATCTGCTCGCGGAAGTCGGCGGGCAGGCGATCGATGCCTTCCACCAGCGGCCGCGCCAGCTCGTACAAGGCGTCGCCCTCGCGGGTGAGCGCGAGCCGGCGGCCGACGCGCTCGAACAGCTTCACGCCCAGCTCCCGCTCCAGCGCTTGCAGCTGGAGGGTGATGGCCGGCTGGCTGAGGTACAGGGCCTCGGCCGCGCGCGAGACCGACCCGAGTCGGGCCACCTGGCAGAAGGCGCGGAGGGGCTTGAGGCGGTCCGCCTTGTAGGCGAACCGAGGGCTGTGCGGGGCGTCGTCGGTCATCGGGGCGGTCCTGTTTCGGACGAACGGTGGCTCGGGTGGTCGATGTTGCAGTGCAAAATCAATAACTTGCGTGGTTTTCGACTTTGGTCGAAGACTTTGTATAAGTAAATCTTATGATCAGCATTGCCAAAACTGTATTGTCAAATACAGTACCCGGGCGGATGGTTGGGCTCCACACGCCGTACCGGAGTCCGCGATGTCCGCCGTCCTCAAGCCGCAGGCCGACCCTCTCCAACCCCAGGCCGGGATCGCGATCCTTGGTCGCGCTGAAGGACAGGATGCCCTGCTGACGCCGGAGGCGCTGGCGCTGCTGGCGCACCTGCATCGCCGCTTCGAGCCGCAGCGCCAGGCGCGCCTCGCCGCCCGGCAGACGAAGCAGGCCGCGTTCGACGCCGGCGCGCTGCCGGCCTTCCGCGAGGACACCCGGGCGATCCGCGAGGGCGACTGGCGCGTGGCGCCGATCCCGGCCGCGCTGCAGGACCGCCGCGTGGAGATCACCGGCCCGGTCGACCCGAAGATGGTGATCAACGCGCTGAACTCCGGCGCCAACTGCTACATGGCCGACTTCGAGGATTCGACCTCGCCGACGTGGGCCAACCTGATCGAAGGCCAGACCGCGCTGCGCGCGGCAGTGGCCGGTACCCTCGAATTCGACACGCCCGCGGCCGACGGCAAGCCGGGCAAGCAATATCGCCTCAAGCCCGAAGCCGAGCGCGCGGTGCTGATCGTGCGGCCGCGCGGCTGGCACTTGGACGAGAAGCACGTGACCGTCGACGGCCAGCGCATCGGTGGCGGCCTGTTCGACCTCGCGCTGTTCGCGTTCCACAACGCCGCCGCGCTGGTGTCGAAGGATCGCGGCCCGTACTTCTACCTGCCGAAGTTGCAGTGCATGGAAGAAGCCGCGCTGTGGAACGACGTGCTCGACGAGATCGAGGTGCGTCTGAACCTGCCGCAGGGCGCGATGAAGGCGACGGTGCTGATCGAGACGCTGCCGGCCGCGTTCGAGATGGACGAGATCCTGCACGCGCTGCGCAGTCGCATCGTCGGTCTGAACTGCGGCCGCTGGGACTACATTTTCAGCTACATCAAGACGCTGCGCCGGCATCGCGACCGCGTGCTGCCCGAACGCGGCCAGGTGACGATGACGCAGTCGTTTCTGAAGGCGTATTCGGAACTGCTGATCAAGACCTGCCACAAGCGCGGCGCGCATGCGATGGGCGGCATGGCCGCGCAGATCCCGAACCCGCGCGATCCGGAAGCCAACGCCGCCGCGTTCGCGCGCGTCGAGGCCGACAAGCTGCGCGAGGCGACCGCGGGTCACGACGGTACGTGGGTCGCGCATCCGGGGCTGGTCGAGACCGCGCGCCGCATCTTCGACGCGCGCATGCCCGGCCCGCACCAGCAGCACGTCGCGCGCGAGGACGTGCGCACGAGCGAGGAAGCCCTGCTGCGCCCGTCGCTGGGCACGATCACCGTCGCCGGCTTCTTCGGCAATGTCGAAGTCTGCGTGCGCTATCTCGCGGCGTGGCTGGCCGGCAACGGCTGCGTGCCGATCCACGGGATGATGGAAGACGCCGCGACCGCCGAGATCTCGCGCGCGCAGCTGTGGCAGTGGCTGCACTTCGCCGACGACGGCCGCGATCCGCTGCATCTCGATGACGGCACACCGGTGGATTTCGCGCTGCTGGAACGCGCGCTGATCGGCCTGCCGTCGAAGCTCAAGGGCGACGCCACGGTCGTCGGCGCGGAGCGCGTCGACGAAGCGATCGAGATGCTGTCCGACCTCACCCACCGCGACGTGCTCGCCGATTTCCTCACGCTGCCGGCGTACGAACGCATTGATTGAAAGACGGTCGCGCCTTCCGGCGCTCCTACAAGAACAGAACCTTCGCATTCACCTCCCACGCAGGACCACACCCATGAAGACCACGCTGCCGACCGCCGAACAACTGAAGCTGGACTGGACCAACAACCCGCGCTGGGCCGGCATCGAGCGCACCTACAGCGCCGAGGACGTGGTGCGCCTGCGCGGCACGATCCCGGTCGATCATTCGATCGCGCGTCTCGGCGCCGAGAAGCTGTGGAAGTCGCTGCAGACCGAGGACTTCATCAACGCGCTGGGCGCGATGACCGGCAACCAGGCGATGCAGCAGGTGAAGGCCGGCCTCAAGGCGATCTACCTCAGCGGCTGGCAGGTCGCGGCCGACGCCAACATCGCCGGCGAGATGTATCCCGACCAGTCGCTGTATCCCGCCAACTCGGTGCCGCAGGTGGTGAAGCGCATCAACAACACGCTGCTGCGCGCGGACCAGATCCAGTGCGCCGAAGGCACCGGCGATGTCGACTTCCTGCAACCGATCGTGGCCGACGCCGAAGCCGGTTTCGGCGGCGTGCTCAACGCGTTCGAGCTGATGAAGGCGATGATCGAGGCCGGCGCCTCGGGCGTGCATTTCGAGGACCAGCTGGCCAGCGTGAAGAAGTGCGGCCACATGGGCGGCAAGGTGCTGGTGCCGACACGCGAAGCGGTCGAGAAGCTGGTCGCCGCGCGCCTCGCCGCCGACGTCATGGGCGTGCCGACGCTGATCGTCGCCCGCACCGACGCCGAAGCCGCCGACCTGCTCACCAGCGACGTCGACGACAACGACAAGCCGTTCTGCACCGGCGAGCGCACGGTAGAAGGCTTCTACAAGACGAAGAACGGCCTCGACCAGGCAATCAGCCGCGGCCTCGCCTACGCGCCATACGCCGATCTGGTGTGGTGCGAGACCGGCAAGCCGGACCTCGAATTCGCGCGCAAGTTCGCCGAAGCCATCCACGCGAAGTACCCGGGCAAGCTGCTGGCCTACAACTGCTCGCCGAGCTTCAACTGGAAGAAGAACCTCGACGACGCGACCATCGCGAAGTTCCAGAAGGAAATCGCGAGCTACGGCTACAAGTTCCAGTTCATCACGCTGGCCGGCTTCCACGCGCTGAACTACTCGATGTTCAACCTCGCACACGGCTATGCGCGACGCCAGATGAGCGCGTTCGTCGAACTGCAGGAAGCCGAGTTCGCGGCCGCCGATCGCGGTTTCACCGCGGTCAAACACCAGCGCGAAGTGGGCACCGGCTACTTCGACAGCGTCACCCAGACGATCCAGGGCGGGAAGTCCTCGACCGTCGCGCTGAAGGGCTCGACCGAGGAAGAGCAGTTCGAGGATCGCCCGGCCGCCGCGGCCTGAGATCGTCGAAAAGCAGAAGGCAGCAGACGCAGGCCCGGCCATTCGCCGGGCCTGTGCGTTTCCGCGACGCGATCCTGAACGTGCCGCGCGTTGTCGGAACATGAATCGATGAACGACCGCGCGATCGATTGCGCGGTGATGGCAGGCAGCGATTCGCCTGCGTCCGCGCGGCAACGACGACGCGGCTTGTTTCAAGGCGTTTCACGCGATCAGAGGGGGGCGAAGCAGACGGCGCGGTGCGTCGCGCAACGAAGCAATCGCGCGAATCCCCACCATGACTTTGGTCATGGTTTCCGGAACGGCGTGATGATCATGCCGGGGTGGAAAAAACGATGCGGCCGGTGTACACCTGTGCATTCGCTGTCATGACGACACGAGGCACCTGCCGCCCAGGTGCCGAGCGCAGGACGACGCTCCGCTTTGCCGATCCCTTCCCCTGTCCCGTTCAGGAGCCGTGTCGATGAAATCGCGTCAATTCCGAGTCCTCGTTCTTTCCCTCGCCCTGATGTCGGCCAGTGCCGTTGCCTGGGCTTCCGTCGATCCGCAGACGCTGACGATCCGCGACATCGTCAAGCAGCAGACCGCACTGCGCGCGCAGGTCGCCGCCGGCAAGGGCGCCTTCAAGGACATGGAGAAGCGCGATCGCGAAGAAATGATCGCCCACCAGGATCGCGTGCTGCAGATGATCGGCGACCGTCAGACCATCGACGACATGCCGGCCGACCAGCGCACCGAGCTGTTCAATGAACTGCAGTGGATCGACGCGACCGTCGCCAAGGCGCAGGACGAGCGCATGGTCTGCGAATACACCCGTTCCGTCGGTTCCAACCGCATGCAGTCGGTGTGCATGACCGCCGCCCAGCGCCAGAAGCTGCGCGACGGCGCACAGTCGGAGTTGAGCCGGCCGAAGGGCTGCCTCAGCAACGACGGCGTCTGCCGCTGATCGATTGCATCGCCGGCGCAGCGCGCCGGCGATGGCGTCACAGCGATTCCGGCGCCGGCTTGCGCGGCAGGCCGTCGCCGGGATCGACCCCCGCCCACGCGACGTGGGTATCCCAGAACACATGCGCCATCGGCGCCTGATCGACCTCGCCGTCGAGGTTGCCCAGCGCGATGTGCAGCTCCCCCGGCCAGCGCGTCGAGCGGAAGAACAGCGAACTGCCGCAGTGCGTGCAGAACCCGCGTTCGGCGCCCGGCGATGACGCGAACCAGCGCAGCGCGCCGACGGGATCCTCAATCGACGCATGGTCCTCGGCCATGCCGAACCACGTGACGTAGGCTGCGCCATGCGCGCGCCGACACTGCGTGCAATGGCAGTGCGCCACCCACAGGCTGGGCCAGGTCACGGTGAAGCGGACATCGCCGCAGAGGCAGCCGCCATGCGCTTGCGTCATCGTCTGTCCCCGCGGTGGAGTGCGCAGAGCATACGTCAAGGACCGCATGCCAGTGGGCGCACGCCATCGAAGGCTTTGCGCAACGCGAAGAGAGGCGCCCCGGTTCCGGGGTGCCCGGTCGTCACTGCGCGATCGCCTGCACGGCATCGACGACGTTGCCGACGTAGCACGTCGTGGTGGCCGTGTAGGGCGCATCGATGACGGCACTGTCGGTGGTGTAGGTCGCGCCGGTCTGAAGACTCCGGCAGCTCAGCCTTGCCTTGTAGCGTCCGCTCGCGCACTGGGCGCTGCCGCGCCCGAAGTAATGGTTGCCGCTCTGGTTGACCCACTCCCGCCAGGTGGCGCAGCCGCTGATGCCCGACGGTCTCGGATCGGCGACCGCGAACACGGACTCCGCCTGGCTGCCGAGGTAGCAGGTGGTCGAGGCCGTGGCGGGCGCATCGACCGCGGTGGCGCCGCTGACGACATAGCCCTGGCCGGTCTGCAGGTTGCGGCACTGGATGTACACCTTGTAGCGCCCGGAGTCGCACTGCACCCGTCCCTGCCCGTAGTAGTAATTGCTGCCCGAGCTGATCCATTCCGCCCAGGGCGTGCAGCCGCTGAGCACGCCCACGGGTCTGGGATCCTCCACGGCGAACACCCCGTCCACCGTGTTCCCGGTGTAGCACGTGGTCGTCGCGGTGGCGGGTGCATTCACCGCGGCGCCGCCGTACACCACGTAGCCGACACCGGTCTGCTGGTTGCGGCACTGCAGCTTGACCGTGTAGCGGCCACTCGTGCACTGCACGTTGCCGCGGCCGTAGTAGTAGTTGCTGCCTTCCTGCACCCACTGGATCGAGGTGGTGCAGCCGGCAGGCGTCGCCGCGCGCGCCGGGACGGCCGACAGCGGCTGCGCGGCCAGCAGTGCCACGACGGTCGACATGAAACCAAGCCTTGATGCAGTCATCGGTGCTCTCCTATCCGGTCATGGCGCGGAGCGTGCTCCGCGGGCGGTGACATCCTGTTCGGCATGCTGCGTCGGCGAACCTATCCCGCCGTGGGACGGCGCCGCAACGGCGGGCACGAAGGATTGAGCGCGGGTTCTCGATTCCGGCACGGATCCGCCGCAGATCGGCGATGGCGGTACGAGTGGCCGTCGGCGTTCAGGCCGCGCGGCTGGGGGAGACCCGATCGCCGCGTCGATACCCGATCGCTTCCGCGACATGTGGGCCGAGGATGTCGGCGCTGCCCGCAAGATCGGCAATCGTCCGCGCGACGCGCAGGATGCGATGCATCGAGCGCGCGGAGAGCTGCAGCAGATCGATCGCGTTTTCGAGCATCGCCTGATCGTCGCGACGTCCCCCCGCTTTTGAGTAGCAGCCGGATCTGGAGTCCAATTCCCCAGAGAGAGGAGATTGGACGTGAAGAAG
>NZ_JBQUZW010000011.1:0-128505 GCF_056313665.1 Lysobacter sp. DMC104
ATTTTCAGGCTGTTGAAGCAGACTTCGATACAGGAACTAAGGCCCACTTTGGTCCGGAAAGGTTAGGAATTACCAAAAAAAAAGACACCCGCCTTGCGGCGGGTGTCTCGAAGATGGCAGCCCCGGATGGATTCGAACCACCGAATGCCTGAGTCAGAGTCAGGTGCCTTACCGCTTGGCGACGGGGCTGTAGTGCGAGCGGACCGCGATTGTAACGCCAAATCGGGGCCGCAAGCCAGTCGCGATCGGGACCCGACGGGTCCCGATGCGACGAAGCCGGATCAACGCTTGGAGAACTGGGTGGCGCGACGGGCCTTGTGCAGACCGATCTTCTTGCGCTCGACCTCGCGGGCGTCGCGGGTCATGAAGCCGGCCTTGCGCAGCTCGGACTTCAGGGTTTCGTCGTATTCGACCAGCGCGCGGGCGATGCCCAGGCGGATGGCGCCGGCCTGGCCGGTGGTGCCGCCGCCGGTCGCGGTGACGACGACATCGAACTTGTCGACGGTCTTGGTCAGTTCCAGCGGCTGGCGCACGATCATGCGCGCGGTCTCGCGGCCGAAGAACTCGTCCAGCGGACGGTCGTTGACGGTGATGTTGCCGGTGCCCTTGCGCAGGAAGACGCGGGCGACGGAGGACTTGCGACGGCCGGTGCCGTAATTCTGCTGAGTAGCCATCGGTTAGAGTTCCAGGACTTGCGGCTGCTGGGCGGCGTGCGGGTGTTCGGAACCCTTGTACACCTTGAGTTTCTTGTACATGGCGCGACCGAGCGGATTCTTCGGCAGCATGCCCTTCACGGCGATCTCGAGCACGCGCTCCGGATGGCGCTCCAGCGCCTGGGCGAGGGTCTCGGTCTTCAGGTTGCCGACGTAGCCGGTGAAGCGGTGGTACTTCTTGTCCAGCAGCTTGTTGCCGGTGACCGCGATCTTCTCCGCGTTGATCACGACGAAGTAGTCGCCGGTATCGACATGCGGGGTGTAGACGGGCTTGTGCTTGCCACGGAGGCGGTAGGCCAGTTCGGCTGCGAGACGGCCGAGCGTCTTGCCGCTGGCGTCGACGAGGTACCAGTCGCGCTGGACGGTCTCGTTCTTTGCGGTGAAAGTCTTCATGAAGGAACTCTGGTTGGGGCGCGCCTTGAGGTGCGCTGGTCGGGCTGGTTCCGGGCGGCTGGGCCGGCGGAACGTCGCCTCGCGTTGTCTGTGGAGCGGCTTCGCGGACCCGGAGCCGGGGCCGCAAAGAGGCGGGATGATAGCCCGGCGGGCGGGTCGTCGCAAGCCGCAGGGTCCGGCCTCGCGCGAGCGGGCGGCTTCCCGGAAGATGTCCGGATGAACGTCCCGGCGCCTCCCGCCCCGTCCCTGGCCGCCCTCGCCGACCGCTGCGTGCAGTGCGGGCTGTGCCTGCCGACGTGCCCGACCTACCGCCTGGCCGGGCTGGAAGCCGAGTCGCCGCGGGGCCGGATCGCGCTGGCGCGGGCACTGGACACCGGTGAGCTGGCGCCGACGCAGGCCATCGATGACCACCTCGACGCCTGCCTCGGCTGCCGCCGCTGCGAGGCGGTCTGCCCGGCGGGCGTGGACTACGGTGCACTGCTGACCGGCGCCCGGGTCCGGCAGCGCGCGCGACGACCCGCGGGCGCGCGCCAGCGTGCGATCGAAGCGCTGGCGGCCCGGCCGCGGACGCTGGCGCGGCTGCTCGACGTGTACCGGCGCGTCTGGCCGCTGCTGCCCCGGGCCGCGCGGCCGCTGCCGCGACCGCCGGCGCCTGCGGCACGCACCCCGCCGCCACGCGACATGCCTGCATCCGACGCCACCGCGGCGCTGTTCACCGGTTGCGTGGCGCGGGGCTACGACGCGGCGCTGTTCGCCGCCGTGGCGCGACTGGCCGCCGCGGCCGGCATCGCGCTCGAAACGCCGTCGGCGCAGACCTGCTGCGGCAGCCTGCACGCACACGCCGGCGACGCCGCCCGCGCGGCAACGCTCGCCGACGCCAACCGCGCCGCGTTCGCGGATCACGCGCTGGTGCTGGGGCTGTCCAGCGGCTGCCACGAGGCACTCGCCGATGCGCTCTCCGGCCAAGCCGTCGTCCGCGACGCCATCGACGTCCTCGCCGAACGCGCCGACCGGCTGCGGTTCGCACCGCGCACCGTGCGCATCGCGCTGCATCTGCCGTGCACGCAGCGGAACGTCGTCCGCAGCGACGGCGCCCTGCGCGCACTGCTGGCGCGGCTGCCGGGGCTGGAGATCGTCGACCTCGACGCCGGCTTCGGCTGCTGCGGCGCGGCCGGGACCGCGATGCTGGACGATCCGGCGCGGGCGGCGATCTTCCGGCAGCCGCTGCTGGACCAGCTCGCCGGCAGCGGCGCCGCGGTCGTGCTCAGCGCGAACATCGGCTGCCGCCTGCACCTCGCGAACGGCACCGCCGTGCCGGTGCGACATCCCCTGGAATTCCTCGCAGAATGTCTGGCATGACCGCGACCCGACACCTCACCCCGCTCGACCGCCTGCTCGCCGACGCGCAGAACGCACTGGAGACCGTCGCCGGCGCGCCGCGCGCCGAGCGGCCGAATCCGGGCGAGCGCGAAGCCGACGTGGTGCTGGACGAGGCCGAACGTCGCCACGCCGCCGGCCTCATGCGCATCAACCACGTCGGCGAGGTCTGCGCGCAGGCGCTGTACGTGGGCCAGGCCGCGGTCGCGCGCGACCCGGCCACGCGCGCGCAACTGCACGCGGCCGCGCAGGAGGAAACCGACCACCTCGCGTGGTGCGCGGACCGCCTGCGCGAGCTCGACAGCCGCCCCAGCGTGTTCAACCCGCTGTGGTACGCCGGCAGCTACGCGATCGGGCTCGCCGCCGGCCTGCGCGGCGACGGCTGGAACCTCGGCTTCGTGGTCGAGACCGAGCGCCAGGTCGAGGCGCACCTGCAAGAGCACCTGCGCACGTTGCCCGCCGCCGACGCACGCAGCCGGGCGATCCTCGAAGTGATGAAGGACGACGAAGTCCGCCACGCCGACCACGCCCAGGCCGCCGGCGCGAAACGCCTGCCGCAGCCGATCCCGACACTGATGGCCACGGCGTCGAAGCTGATGAAGGCGGTCGCGTACCGACTCTGACCGCGTCTGGCGCAACACGGGCCGCGGACACGAAAAAGCCGGCTTTCGCCGGCTTTTTCGCATGCATCTCACGAACGAATCACTCGACCAGGTTGCGGCCCTGGTACAGCTCCTCGATCTCGCGGCGCAGGCGCGCCTCGACCTTCATGCGTTCCTTGAACGAGAGGTTCTTGGCCTTCTCCTCGAACAGGTACTGGTCGAGGTCGAAGTCCTTGAGGTGCATCTTCGTGTGGAACAGGTTCTCCTGGTAGACGTTCACGTCGAGCATTTCGTAGCGCGACTTGATGTTCTTGGCCAGGTAGTCCTGGATCGAGTTGATCTTGTGGTCGATGTAGTGCTTCTTGCCCTTGATGTCGCGGGTGAAGCCGCGCACGCGGTAGTCCATCACCACGATGTCGGACTCGAGGCTCTCGATCAGGTAGTTCAGCGCCTTCAGCGGCGAGATCACGCCGCAGGTCGACACGTCGATGTCGGCGCGGAAGGTGGCGATGCCGTTGTCCGGATGGGTTTCCGGATATGTGTGCACGGTGATGTGCGACTTGTCCATGTGCGCGACCACGGCATCGGAGATGATCTCCTTGCCGGCCTGCTTCTTGTCGATCACCGGCTCCTCGGAGATGAGGATGGTCACCGACGCGCCCTGCGGGTCGTAGTCCTGGCGTGCGATGTTGAGGATGTTCGCGCCGATGATCTCCGCCACGTCGGTGAGGATCTGGGTGAGGCGGTCGGCGTTGTACTCCTCGTCGATGTACGCGATGTAGCGCTGACGCTCTTCCTCGGAGGCGGCGTAGCAGACGTCGTAGATGTTGAAGGACAGCGACTTGGTCAGGTTGTTGAAACCTTGCAGCTTCAGGCGCGGCAGCGGCTTGACCACGGCATCGGTTCCTCTGGGGGCGTTGGACGGGGGCGCGATTATGCGGCATTGCGGCAACGGGGGCGAGCCATTGCGGCGGCGCAGCATCAAGCTGCGTATCCTGTCGGGAGGATACGGTGCCGTTTGCCGGAATCGTGACAAACGCCTACTCTTGCCCTTTCATACGTTCAGGCTCGCATGAACCGACCCCCCGTGGCCACGCTGACTCCCCTTCGACGGAATGCCAATCCGCTCGCGCCCACGGTGGCGACCATCGAGCGCTTCCTCTCGCACTGCCACCGCCGCCGCTATCCGCCGCGCACGGAAGTCTTCCGTCCGGGCGACCCGGCCGGGACCCTGTACTACGTGATCTCGGGCTCGGTCAGCATCATCACCGAGGAAGAGGACGGTCGCGAACTGGTGTTGGGTTACTTCGGCCCGGGCGAATTCGTGGGCGAGATGGGCCTGTTCGTCGAAAGCGACCGCCGCGAGGTGGTGCTGCGCACCCGCACCCAGTGCGAACTGGCCGAGATCGGCTACGAGCGCCTGTACCAGTTGCTGGAAGGTCCGCTGGCCGGCGACGCCGCGCAGCTGATCTACGCCATCGGCGCCCAGTTGTCGCGCCGCCTGCTGGACACCAGCCGCAAGGCCGGCCGCCTGGCCTTCCTGGACGTCACCGACCGCATCATCCGCGCGCTGCACGACCTGACCCGCGAACCCGAGGCCATGAGCCACCCGCAGGGCACCCAGTTGCGCGTCTCCCGCCAGGAACTGGCGCGACTGGTCGGCTGCTCCCGCGAGATGGCCGGCCGCGTGCTGAAGAAGCTCCAGGTCGACGGCAAGCTGCACGCCCGCGGCAAGACCGTGGTCGTCTACGGCACTCGCTGACCGATGAGCGGCGCGGGGATGTCCGCTTCCCCGGTCGAGGTCGACCTCGACCTGCGCAACGCCACCCCGGCCGATGCCGACGAGGTGGCGGCGCTGCTCGGCGCCCTCGGCTATCCCTGCGATCCCGACGACGCCGCCGAACGCATCGCCGCCGTCCTGCACAACGATCGCCAGGCGCTGCTGCTGGCGCGCCTGCGCGGCGTCGCCTGCGGCCTGCTGTCGCTGGACTTCATGTACTACCTGCCGCTGGGCACCACCACCTGCCGCGTCACCGCGCTGGTGGTGAGCGACGACGCCCGCGGCCACGGCGTGGGCCGCGCCCTGCTGCGCGACGCCGAACGCCGCGCCCGCGCCGGCGGCGCCGCCCGCCTGGAAGTGACCAGCGCCGGCCACCGCACCGAGGCCCACGCCTTCTACCGCGCCTGCGGCTTCACCGACGGCGCGGTACGCTTCGTCAAGTCGCTGGGCGACTGAGCCCCGCTCGCGGGCGCCGGGACCGTCCGGCAGAATGTCGGCTCCTCCCGCCGACGACGGACGCGCCATGCAGTGCCCCAAGTGCCATGCCCCCATGACCCCGGTGCCCGACACCGAGGAGACCGTGCAGCGTTGCAGCGCGTGCCAGGGCATGTGGTTCGAGATCATGGCCCACGAGCAGCTGCGCGAAGAGGCCGAACGCATCGACCTGGTCGAACCCGCGCCGCCGCCGACGGACGCGACCTTCGACCCCACCGCGCCGGCGGCGCAGGTCATCCTCTGCCCGGCCTGCGGTCATTACCCGCTGATCCACATGGTGGACCCGCACCAGCCGCACATCCGCTTCGAGAGCTGCAAGTTCTGCTACGGCCGCTTCTACGACGCGGGCGAATTCCGCGACTTCGCCGACGAAGGCGAGTACGAGACCGCGATCGACCGGCTGCTGAAGAAGATCGCGCCGCTGGCGGAAGGCCCGAGCGAACTCTGAGGCGACAACGCGTCGCCTGATCGACGTCGCCACGTCGCGCCAGGCGTCGCGCTATGCCCGTTCCAGCATCGGCGGCAGCAGGCAATGCAGCACCGCGCACACGCAGCGCAGCCGTTCGGCGTTCGCGACCGTGATGCGACCATCGTGGCTCGCGGCGGCGGCCAGCGCTTCGACCAGCCGCTGCTTGCCCTCGGGCGCGAGGGCGTCGAGCACGGGCCACACCGGATCCAGCGCCAGCACGCCGTTCGCCGGCGGCACGTCGTCGACGGCGTGCTGCGGGAACGCGCGCTGGAGGCCCGCAAGGCACGCGCGACGCGCGTCCTGCGCGTCGGCATGGCTGGCGCGTGCGACCGTCGCCAGCAACACCGCGACCGCGTCGCGGGCCTCGTCCAGCCGGCCGCGACCGAACGGCGCATGCCGCGCCGGATCCAGCGCTTCGCGCATCTGCGATTGAAGCAGCGTCCCGAGGCCGTACTCGAACAGCGACATGCGGCCGTCTGTGTTCACCGCCGCATGCACCGCATCCAGGACCAGGCCGACCATCGCGCGCGGACGCTGGCCCAGCACCGGGAAGGCCAGCGCCGCCAGCGGCAGGTACAGCATCGGATGCAGTGCCAGCAGATGCTCGTCACGCAGCGCCTGCGCGTGCACGGCCGCCTGCTTGCCGAGGCGCGCGGCGATCTCGGTGTGCTGGCGCGCGCGCACCGCCGGATCGGCGTCCAGCAGCAGGCCGACCACCAGCGGCACCACGCTCTCGCGATCGGCGGCCAGCGCGCGCACCGCCGCCGGCAGCGCGGCGAGGATGGCACCGGCGCGGAGGTCGTCCGCGGCGGTCGGCTGCGCCACCTGCGCGGCGATCGCCGGCGGGTTCGCCGCGAACGTCGTCTCCACGGCAGGCAGCGTCGCGGCCTCGGCTCCCGGGCGCCTGCGCACGTCCTCGGCCATGCCGTCGGGAAGCTCGGCCGCCCAGCGCCGTTGCAGCGCCGACAACTGTGTCGCGTCGAACGTCGGCTCCAGCGCGCGGATGCGTTGCAGCAGCGGCGGGTGCGTCGCGAAGAGCCCCTGCAAGCCCGCGCCGTCCGCGAACAACATGTGGCCGATGTCCTCGGCCTCGGCGCGCCGGGACAGCGTCGCACCGCCGGACACGGCGGCAATCTTCTTCAGCGCACCCGCCAGACCCGCGGTCTGCCCCATGGACTGCACCGCGGCGGCATCCGCCAACCGTGCACGCGAGCGGCTCGTGCCGGCCTTGATCAACCGCGCGAACCACAGGCCCGGGATGCCGACCACAATCGCCAGCGACGCCAGCACCATGGCCGGCATCGCGCCCGCGTTCCGCCAGCCGCCGGACGCGTGGCCGTATTCGAGGATCCTGCTGCCGGCGATCGACGGCAACAGCAGGCCGGACAGCAGCCCCGCCAGGTGCATGTCGAGGCGCATGTCGCCGTGGAGCATGCGGCTGAAGGCATGCGCGACCACGCCCTGCAACTCGTCGCGACCGAGTCGCTCCAGCGCGCCGCGCGTCACCACGATCGCGGCGTCGGCCGTCCCGTGTCCGGCGACGAAGGCGTTGATGCCGGATTCGTGCTCCAGCACGTGCAGCGTCGGCATCGGCACGCCGGAGGCGATCGCGACCGCTTCGACCACGCCGCGCAGCCGCCGCAGCTGCGGATCGCGGCTCTGCTCCGGCACCGGCACGCCGCCCATCTGGCGCGCCACGGCTTCGCCGCCGCCGGACAGACCGGCGATGCGGGACAGCGAGCCGAGGCCGATGACGGCCAGCACGCCCAGCGAGACCAGCGCCAGCAGACCCAGCGTCTCGCCGGGCGTGGCGGTGTCCTTCGCGGCGACGGGCAGCCACGCCACGAAATCGACGGCCAGCACGAGGCCGGCCACCGCCAGCGCGAACAGCAGCACGAGGCGGAGCGCGGCGAGGCGCGCGGCGGCCTGGCGGTCGAAGACGTTCATGCGGGGAGAGCGTCGGAGGACGGACGCAGGAGGCAGCGCCGGCCTGTGTCGCGATGCGGGAGAGGACGGTGGATCAGAACGCCACCCGTGATGCGGCGCGAAGATGCCAGCGACCACCCGGGGCGGCCCCGGCCGAGTGATGGCCGATTGCGACCGCCCGCACACGAACGAACGCCGGAATTGCGAGCAGGATCAACAAAATAACCACCAAACCTCCCCTTGTTCATGCAAACCGCGGAAGGGACGCTATGATCGCCGGAAGCCCGGCGGAAGACCGGGCACGTCCGCCACAGCGGACGGACGCACCGACGCGACCCTTCACGCGATCGCCCCGCGCGATCGAACCACATGATCGACCCGCAGGCGAAGCATACGCAGGGGGCAAGAGCGATGAAAGACGAGTACCGGCGCCGTTCCGCACCGACACCTGCCCGCGCGCAACGCCTGCGCCGACGGTTCCCGCTGCTCGCCATCGCCGCCGGACTGAGTGCCTTGCTGCTGCCGCTGTCCGCCGGCGTGTCGGCGCAGACCTCGCTGCGCTGGGACAGCAGCCTCGGCGACGGCGCGGTGCTCGGCAACGCCAGCGTGTACTCGCCGCGCGCCACGATGGTCCGCGTGTTCCCGGGCAGCAGCCTGCGGGTCGTGCCGCCGGCGACGGGCTTCAACGTCACCGAATTCGAGACGCTGGCGCAGGGGCTGGTCAACGGCCAGAAGGTCCCCGGCCTGGCGATGGCGATCGTGCAGGGCGGTCGCGTCCTCAGCGCCCGCGGCTACGGCATCACCGACGTGAACCGCCCCGAGACCGTCGACGAACACACCGTGTTCCGGCTGGCCTCGCTGTCGAAGTCCTTCGCCTCCACCGCCACCGGCCTGCTGGTCAACCAGGGCCGCCTGCGCTGGGACAGCCGCGTCGTCGACTACTACCCCACCCTGCAGTTCTCCGAGCCGCGCGCAGCGCTGGAGCTCACCGTCGCCGACGTACTGAGCCATCGCGTCGGCCTTGGCCACAACGCCTTCGATCGCGATCTCGAAGGCAACGCCGAATACGCCTCGCTGGTGCGCAAGATGGCGTACACGCCGATGCAGTGCGCGCCCGGCGAGTGCTACGCCTACCAGAACATCGCCTACAGCCTGATCGGCGACGTCGTCCGCGGCGCCAGCGGCGAACCCTTCGAGCAGTGGGTGACGCAGCGCGTGTTCGCACCGCTGGGCATGCGCGACGCGAGCTACGGCCTCGACGGCATCCAGGCCAGCCCGCGCTGGGCGAAGCCGCACGTGCGCGTCGCACGCGGCTGGTCGTCGGTGATGCCCAAGCCGAGCTACTACCGCGTCGCGCCCGCGGCGGGCGTCAACGCCAGCATCAGCGACATGGCGCAGTGGCTGGTCGCACAGACCGGGCATCGCCCCGACGTGCTGCCGTCCGCGCTGCTGGCGACGCTGCACGCGCCGCTGATCGACACGCCCGCCGAGACCCGCGGGTCGAAGTGGCGCAGCGTGCGACTCGACGCCGCCGGCTACGGCCTGGGCTGGCGCGTGTTCGACTATGCCGGCCACCGCGTGGTCTTCCACGGCGGCGCGGTGCAGGGCTATCGCGGCGCGATCGCGCTGCTGCCCGAACGCGACCTCGGCGTCGTCATCCTCTGGAACGCCAACAGCGGCGCCCCGTCGGGGCTGCTGCCGACCGTCCTCGATCGCGCCCTCGGCCTGCCGCCGCAGCAGTGGCTGGACAGCGAGCCCGAACCGCTGGAGGAAGGGCTTTACGCTCAGGGCCTGCCGAAGCTGCCGGATCCGCCGGCGGCCGGCGGCGGCGCGGAAAGCTCGGTCTCGGACGCGAAGCCCGAGTAAATCGTTCTCCCCACGCGCTTCATATCCGTGCGCCCGGCGCACGGGCGGCATCGCGCTGCCGACGTCCGATGACGGAAGCGCATCCCGGACGACAGGCATAAAAAAACTCCCTCTCCGCCTGGGCGGCGCGGAGAGGGAGTTCGGGTGACGCAGATCGGGGTGACGCGATTACGCCATCGGCTCGACAGCAGCCGGAGCGGCGGCCGGCGCAGCCTTCTTCGCGCGCTTCTTGGCAACCTTCTTCGCCGGCTTCTTCGCAGCCTTCTTGGCGGCCTTCTTCGCGGCGGGCTTCTTCGCAGCCTTCTTCGCGGTCTTCTTGGCAGCCTTCTTCGCGGTCTTCTTGGCAGCCTTCTTCGCAGTCTTCTTGGCGGCCTTCTTCGCGGTCTTCTTCACGGCCTTCTTGGCGGCCTTCTTCGCCGGCTTCTTGGCGACCTTCTTGGCGGCCTTCTTCGCGGCGGTCTTGCGGACGGCCTTCTTCGCCGCCTTCTTCACGGTTTTCTTGGCGGCCTTCTTGACGGCCTTCTTCGCAGCTTTCTTCGCAGCCATGGTATGGCTCTCCTCGTCAGTGGACTTGCGTTGGGTATTACGGCCCAGACATCAAACGGATCGCGGGAGTCGGACCCGCCATCCACCGCCGGCGCACTAGGCAAGCCGGTACGGATTCGGCCCGGCGTCGCGACCGCGACGACCGGAGGAAAGACACGACAACGTCGAACCGCCCCGCATCCGTCGCGACGATGTCGCAGCAGACATGACTCATCCCGGCGTCATCCCGACTTCGGGCGAAAAGGCGCGGGCGGGAGAGCCCGGTGACGACGTGGCGTTTTGCGAAGGAGACGAAGCCTGTTTCCACCGGAACCGAGGTCCGGAAGGAAGTCCTGATTGTGCTTCGCGTTTTCGTCTTGGAGGGACTCACTCACTTCTGCGCAGGCGACACTTGGGGCGAAACCTAATCACGGTTTTTTCCACTGTCAACACCCCGACGCGAAAAAAATCGCGCGACGCTTCGCGTGCGCGCCGCGCGCGGTGCATCGGGGAGCACGCATGCGACGTGCACCACCGCAAGCACGCATGCCGAACGCGCGCGACGCCGCGAAACGAAACATCTTTTTTTCAGCGGTTTTGTTCCACGCGTTTGCGCGACGACGCCCGAAGACGGCTCGTCGGCGGCGCGTGCCGGCGCATCCGCAGGCACGGATGAAGGCTGGCGAAAGCGGATCGTTCGACGTTCGTCGGAACGGACCGGATTTCGCGTCGCACAAGCCCGAATGCGCGGAACTGCGCGAACAATGCGCGGCCTCCGATGGCGCGATCGGCCCGGCCGGCAGCGCGATGCGCGCGCGATCGACGTGCGATCGGCGCATGCACGATGCGCTCGCCGACGCCGCGATCGTCGCCTCGCGCGGCATCGATGCGCACGGCGACAGGCAAGAAAAAAGCCGTCCGCGGTGGCGGACGGCTTCGCGATGTCGACGGCGCGGCGGTGCGCCGCGCGCCGGACGAGGTCAGTGTTCCTCGTCTTCCAGCAGTTCGGCGTAGTCGTCGGGACCGAGGAGTTCGTTGAGCTGGTCGGCGTCCTCGATCTCCAGGACGAACAGCCAGCCTTCGCCGTAGGCGTCCTCGTTGATGGTTTCCGGCTTGTCGGCGAGCGGCGCGTTGACCGCGACGACGGTGCCGCTGACCGGCGCGTAGACGTCGGAGGCGGCCTTCACCGACTCGACGACGGCGCAGGCATTGCCGGCCTCGACGCGGTCGCCGATGTTCGGCAGCTCGACGTAGACCAGGTCGCCGAGCAGGCCCTGCGCGTGGTCGGAGATGCCCACGGTGACCTTGCCGTCTCCTTCGACGCGGGCCCATTCGTGGGACTTCATGAACTTCAGATCGCCGGGGATGTCGCTCATCGTGGGCTCCGCAGGGGTGGCGGTGAAAGTGGAGGAATGCGTCTAGTTTAGAAGCGCTGGGCCGGCGGTCAAATGCCTTCCTGCGCCTTGCCGTCGCGCACGAACGGAAACTTGACGACGCGCACGGGGACATCGCGGCCGCGGATGTCGACGCGGACGTCGCCGAGTTCGCCCGCCGGCACCCGCGCGAAGGCGATCGCCTTGCCGAGCGTGGGCGAGAAAGTGCCGGAAAGGATCTCGCCGTCGCCGGCGGCGGTGCGCACGGTCTGGCCGTGGCGCAGCACGCCCTTCTCGTCCATCACCAGGCCGATCATGCGGCGCGGCACGCCCGCGGCCTGCTGTGCTTCGAGCGCGGCACGCCCGTTGAAGTCGCGACCCGCGTCAAGGGCGACGGTCCAGGCCAGCGCGGCCTCGAACGGCGTGGTGTCCTCGTCCATGTCCTGTCCGTAGAGGTTCATGCCGGCTTCCAGGCGCAGCGTGTCGCGCGCGCCGAGGCCGGCCGGCTTCACGCCCGCGGCCAGCAGCGCGTCCCACAGCGCGACCGCGCGCTCCTGCGGCACGACGATCTCGAAGCCGTCCTCGCCGGTGTAGCCGGTGCGGGCGAGGAACAGCGGCGTGCCGTCGCGCAGCGTGGCTTCGGTCGCGGCGAAGCGGGTGATCTTCGCGGCGGCAGGCGCGGTGTCGGGCGAGAGCAGGCCCAGCGTCTTCTCGCGGGCGTTGGGGCCCTGCACGGCGATCATCGCCAGCTCGGCGCGCTCGGTCATCTCCACGCCGAACGGCGCGGCCTGCGCGGCGATCCACGCGAGGTCCTTGTCGCGGGTGGCGGCGTTCACCACGAGGCGGAAGAAGTCCTCGGCCAGGAAGTAGACGATGAGGTCGTCGACCACGCCGCCGCGTTCGTTGAGCATGCAGGTGTAGAGCGCCTTGCCCGGCTTCTGCAGCTTGTCGACGCTGTTGGCGACGAGGCGGCGCAGGAATTCGCGGGTGCGGGCGCCGCGCAGGTCGACCACGGTCATGTGCGAGACGTCGAACATGCCGGCGTCGCGACGCACCTGGTGATGCTCGTCGAGCTGCGAGCCGTAGCTGAGCGGCATGTCCCAGCCGCCGAAATCGACCATCTTCGCGCCGAGGGCGCGGTGGGCATCGTTGAGGATCGTCTTGAGCGTCATCGCGGGGCCTGGCTGCCGAAAGTCCGGCATTATCCCAGACCCCGCCCGCGGATGGTCCACCTCCGGGGCGGGCAAACGTGCGGTCAGACGCCGGCGGCGGGGTTCGCGCAGCTCACCTGCGCCGTCTCCACCTCGACCAGCTTGCCGGCGTCGGTATCGAAGCGGCGGACCCAGTGCAGGTCGGCGCTGGTCTCGCCGGCACCGTAGCGCACGATGGCGATGACGCCCGGCGCGTCCTTGCCGCCGAGCTTGCAGGCGCCCAGCTGCATCTCGTACCCGGGCGGGAGCTGCGGCACGTCGACGGCATCCAGCACCTGCCAGCGCGGCTTGCCGTCGGCGCCCGGATCGGCCTTGCGCGAGGCGGTGACGAAGCGCGCCATCGCGGCCGACGCGCCCTTGGCGGCATCGCCGACCATCGCGATGCCGAAGTCGCAGACACGATCCAGGCCGGCACCGCTGGGCACGCAACTGCCGGCGATCTCGCTGAGACCGTCGGGATACGGCGGCACGACCAGGCCGACCAGCGCCGCGGCGCCGCTGGCCGGTGCATCGGGCTGCGCCGCGGGCGCAGTGGTCGCGGGCGCCGGCATCGTGGCGGCATCGGCCGGCGTCGCGGCAGGCGTGGCCGTCGTCGCGGCATCCGTCGCGGGCGCGGCGTCGTGGCCGCAAGCGGCGAGCGCCAGCAGCGCGACGCACAGGCCGGCGACGGGCAGGTGCGGAAGCACGCGGGCGGGGCGGATCGACATGGTCATGGGGAATCTCCTCGATCGACGTTCGATGCGGCCGGTCAGTCGGCCGCTTCCACTTTCAGGATCATGCCGTGCACGTCGACGATGCGCACGTTGGCACCGGCGGGCAGGTCGGGGCCGCTGACCTGCCAGAACGCATCGGCGATCTGCACGCGTCCGGCGCCCTGCGCGATCGCGCTTTCCAGCGGCACCACGCGGCCGACCAGTTGTTCGGCGCGACGGTTGAGGGTGGAGCGGTCGGCGGAGGATTCGCGGCCGCGGAACCACTTGCGCGAGATCTGCACCGAGATCGCCGCGAGGACGACGAACAGCACCGCCTGCACCAGGAACGACAGCCCGGGCACCAGCCACACCACCAGCGCGAGCGCGCCGGCGGCGAAGCCCAGCCACAACATGAAGGCGCCCGGTGCGAGCAGTTCCAGCCCGACCAGCACCAGCGCCGCGACGGCCCACAGAAACACCTCAGGACGCATCCCGAAGTCCATGGCTCAGCCTCCGCTGCGCGGGATCGACGGCGGCTTCGCACCGCCCTGCTGCTGGTGGTTCAGCGCTTCCTTCGCCAGTTCGGTGATGCCGGCCAGCGAGCCGAGCACGCCGCTGGATTCCATCGGCAGCATCACGAATTTCTGGTTCGGCGCCTCGGCCAGCGCCTTGAACGCCTCGATGTACTTCTGGGCGACGAAGTAGTTGATGGCGTTGACGTTGCCGCCGGCGATGGCGTCGGACACCATCTGCGTCGCCTTCGCCTCGGCCTCGGCCAGGCGCTCGCGGGCCTCGGCCTCGCGGAACGCGGCCTCGCGCTTGCCTTCGGCTTCCAGCACCGCGGCCTGCTTCTCGCCTTCGGCGCGCAGGATCGCCGACTGGCGGACGCCTTCGGCTTCGAGCACCGCGGCGCGCTTGTTCTGCTCGGCCATCTTCTGCTGCTGCATCGACGCGACGAGGTCGCGCGGCGGCTGGATGTCCTTCAGTTCGATGCGATTGACCTTGATGCCCCACGGGTGCGTGGCGTGGTCGACCGCGGTCAGCACCTTGGCGTTGATCTCGTCGCGCTTGGACAGCGATTCGTCGAGGTCCATCGAGCCGATCGCGGTGCGGATGTTGGTCATCACCAGGTTGAGGATCGCCACTTCGAGCTGGGCGACCTCGTACGCGGCCTTGGCGGCGTCGAGCACCTGGAAATACACCACGCCGTCGACCTTCACCACGGCGTTGTCCTTGGTGATGACGTCCTGGCTGGGCACGTCCATCACCTGTTCCATCATGTTGATCTTGCGGCCGACGCCCTGGTAGATCGGGATGAGCAGGTGCAGGCCCGGCGACATGGTGTGGGTGTACTTGCCGAAGGCCTCGACCGTCCACTCGTAGCCCTGGGGCACCATGCGGATGGCCTTGAAGAAGAAGATCGCGACGACCGCGACGACGACGAAACCGATGAACGAACCCATCTGGAACCCTCCCTGCCGAGTGGCGGCCAGTATAGGGCCGGACGGGGACGTCCACGGGACGGCGCGGGCCGACGAACGGTATCGCCCGGCTGCGACGGTTTCGCCCCGTGGCGCATCCTGTCTTCTCAGATGACCCCGAACGCCTCCGCTTTCGCGATCGATGTGCCCGACGTCCTGCTGGTGCGCCTGCGCCGGGGCGAGGCCGCGGCGTTCGAGCAGGTCTACCGCTGGTTCGAGCGCCCGGTGTTCACCCTCGCGTTGCGTGTCTGCGGCGAACGCGAGCTGGCCGCCGACGTGCTGCAGGACACCATGCTGAAGGCGTTCGACCGGATCGGCGATTTCCGCGGGCGCGGCACCGGCACCGACGACGCGCCGTTCTGGGCCTGGCTGCGGCGGATCGCGGTGAACGAGGCGCTGATGGCGCTGCGTCGCCGGCGCCCCGAGACCGGCGGCGATGCGCTGGACGACCTCGATCCGGTCGACGACGTCACCCCGCCGCCGGCCACCGCCGCGGATGCCGCGCGGTTGCAGCGCGCGCTGGACGCGCTGCCGGCGCTCACCCGCACCGTGCTGTGGCTGTACCACGCCGAGGGCTACACCCACGAGGAGATCGCGGCGCTGATGCAGCGCACGCCGAGCTTCTCGAAATCGCAGCTGTCGCGCGGCGGTCGCCGCCTGCGCGCGCTGCTCGAACCCGATGCGGCCGCCGATGCCGCATCGCCTGCCGCAACCGCCGTCATCCGCGAGGCCGCCCATGGCTGACGCATCCCGTTCCCCGTTTTCCGGCCCGCCGGCCGCCCCGCAAAGCTGGGGCGAGGCGTTCGCCGCATTGCCGCAGGACGCGCCCGACGCCTCGCGCTGGCCCGTGCTTGCGCAGGCCGCCGCGCGCCGCGCCGCACGCACGCGGCGGCGTCGCATCGGCCTGGCGCTCGCCGCCGGCCTGTGTGCGCTGGCGCTGCTGCCGTTCGCGCTGCGTCGCGCGGACGAGCATGCCGTCGCGCCCGCACCGGCCGCGTCCGTCGCCGCGGCCCCGTCGCCGGCATCCCGTCGCGACACGCCGCAGGCCACGCCGGTCATCACCTCCCCGGTCGATGCCCCGGTCGAAGCGACACCCATCGCGACGCCGGCACCGCGACTCGCCCGGGTCGATCGCCCGAAGCCGCGTGCGACCCCGCGACGTGCTGCCGCGACATCGCATGGCACCGCACCGATCCTCGCCGACGCGACGCCCGCGTCGACCGATGCCGACAACCGCACTGCGCTCGACACGCTGTACGCGACGTCCGCGCAGCTGGAATCGCTGCTGGCGCTGGCCCGTGATACCCGCGTCGACAGTGGCCCGGCCGCGGCGCTGGCCGGCGATTACGACGCCGAGCTCGCCGCGATCGATGCGCATCTCGCACAGCCGGCGCTGCCTGCGAGCGAACAGCTGCGGCTATGGCAGGCGCGGGTCGACACGCTCCAACAGGCCGCCGGACTCGAAAGCCAGCTGCGCGCACTCGCCGCCAGCGGCCGCCGCCTCGACGGCGCGCTGGTCAGCATCGACTGAGCACGTCTCGTCCCGCTCTTCATTCCTGATCCCTGTCTCTCTCCGCGTCACCCTCACGAGGTTCCCATGACCCGCTCGCGCACCTCCCTGCTCGCCCTCGCCGTCGCGGCCGCACTGCCGCTGGCCGGCGTCGTGCATTCGCAATCCGCGCCCGCCGCACCGACGCCGCCGGCACCGCCCGCGCCCCCCGCCGCCCCCAAGCCGCCGACCGCGGCGCAACAGAAGGAGATCGACGCCGCGCGCGCCGACCTCGAACGCGCCGCGAAACGCCTCGCCGAACTGACCGGGCATCGCATGGGCCCTGGCTTCGCCCCGCACTTCGCTCGCGATTTCGGCGGCATGCCGGCGCGACCGGTGATCGGCGTGCTGCTGGCGCCGGATGCCGACGCCGGCGTGCGCATCGCCGGGGTGACCCCCGACGGCGCCGCCGCGGCCGCCGGCCTGAAGACCGGCGATCGCCTGCTGCGCATCGGCGGCAAGCCGATCGCCGGCCCATCGCCGGAAGCGCGCGTGGAATCGGCGCGCGCGCTGCTGCAGGGCAGCGACGAGAAGACCGCGGTGAAACTGACCTACGCGCGTGACGGCCGCGAAGCCGACGTGTCCGTCACGCCGAAGCTGGATCCGCGGATCATGATCTTCACCGGCGACGGCGGGATGATGCGGCCGGGCGGCAGCGTGATCGTGCGCCGCATCGGCGATCGCACCGAAGTGCAGGCCGACGCGATCGACATGGCGATGCCCGACGGCATGGCGCCGCCGCCGGGCGATCGCGACGTGCAGGTCTTCACCTTCACCGGCGATGCGCCCACGGCAGACGGGCGCGCCGGGCATCGAGTGATCCGGATCGAATGCAAGGGCGGCGGCCAGGACTGCGTGCAGCACGCCACGATGGGCGGCTTTGCGCCGCACGCGCCGGGCGGCGAGCGCCGTCTGGCCGAAGCCTTCCGCTGGAACGGCCTGAACCTGGCATCGGTGGACGCGCAGCTGGGCCGCTACTTCGGCACCGACAAGGGCGTGCTGGTGCTGAGCACGGGGCCGGCATTGGAGAACCTGCAGCCCGGCGACGTGATCCAGCGCGTCGACGGCAAGCCGGTGGACACGCCGCGCGCGGTGATGGACGCGCTGCGCGGCAAGCCGGCCGACAGCAGCGTGCCGGTGGATTACCTGCGCGACCGCAAGAGCGCGTCGGCGAAGATCAGGGTGCCGAAGGCGATGCCGATCGCGTCGATCCCGCCCATGCCGCCCATGCCCCCGCTGCCCGACATGCCGCCGATGCCACCCATGCCGTCGAAGGACGGCCCGGCGCCGGCCGCCCCCGAAGCGCCGATGCCGCCCCCGCCGCCTCCGCCGCCGCGCGTGGATTGAGCGACGCGCACACGGAAACGCCCCGCTTCGGCGGGGCGTTTCGCATCCGGGCTGCGGATCGCGACGACGCGATCAACCCGCGGTCGCGGCCTCGATCCGGCGCCATGCGGCGTCATCCACGCTGTCCACCAGCGCCAGCGCCTGGAGGTTCTGGTGCAACTGTTCGGCGCGGCTCGCGCCCAGCAGCACGGTCGACACGTGCGGGTTGCGCAGGCACCAGGCGATCGCCAGCGGCGCCGGCGGCACGCCCAGTTCTTCGGCGATCGCGACGAAGCGGCGCGCGCGCCCCGGGCGGTCGGCGTCCTCGGGCCCCATCACCAGCCGCTGCAGCCAGCCCTGGCCTTCCAGCCCGAGGCGCGCGTCGGCCGGCGCGCCGGCGGCGTACTTGCCGGTCAGCAGGCCGGACGCCAGCGGCGACCACACCGTGGTGCCGAGGCCCAGCTCCGCGTACAGCGGCGCGTATTCCAGCTCGACCCGCTCGCGATGCAGCAGGTTGTATTGCGGCTGCTCCATCGACGGCGCGTGCAGGCCGTGGTGGCGGGCGATCTTCACCGCCTCGCGGATCGACGTCGCCGACCATTCCGACGTGCCCCAGTACAGCACCTTGCCCTGCCGGATCAGCGTGTCCATCGCCCACACCGTTTCCTCGATCGGCGTGTCCGGATCGGGGCGATGGCAGAAATAGAGGTCGAGGTAATCCACCCGCAGGCGCTTCAGCGCGGCGTCGCAGGCGTCGCGCACGTGCTTGCGCGAAAGGCCCTTCTGCATCGGCCGCGGGTCGGCGGCCGAGCCGAACATGACCTTGCTGGTGACGGCGAACCCGTCGCGCGGCAGGCGCAGGTCGGCGATGACGTCGCCCATCACCCGCTCGGCCTCGCCGTTGGCGTAGCCCTCGGCGTTGTCGAACAGGTTGATGCCGTGGTCCCAGGCGATGGCGATGAGTTCGCGCGCGGCACCGCGGCCGATCTGGCCGCCGAAGGTCATCCAGGCGCCGAACGACAGCGCGGAAACCTGCAGGCCGGTGGAGCCGAGACGTCGATACTGCATGGTGCGTTCCGTGACCGAGGCGGGGCCGGCCAGTGTACCCGCGGGCGTCGCGGCGACCGAAGCGGGCAGAACGAAGCGGGCAGAACCGGGTAAACTGCGCGCTCCCTCCTCCGGGGAGTAGCCCACCGGCCACGGCCGGTCCCCGCGTCAACACACTTGGCCCGCAGGCCATGGCGCGGAACGGTCGCACGGCGACCGCGGGCAAGACCGAAGGCAGGCGTCGCGCCAACCCGGGCCGGGCTGCGCGGCGTTTGCCTTCGCCTCCGCGCGAAGCCCGGCCCCGGAGTTCCGAATGGATCTGTCCTCGCTGTCCACCCTCGGCGTGTCCACGCTGACGGTCGCCATCGCCGAGATCGGCGACAAGACCCAGTTGCTGGCACTGCTGCTGGCGGCCCGTTTCCGCCGCCCGTGGCCGATCATCGCCGGCATCTTCGTCGCCACCGTGTTCAACCACGCGCTGGCCGGCTGGGTCGGCGCGCTGATCGCCTCGCACCTCACCCCGGACACATTGCGCTGGATCGTGGTCGCCAGCTTCGCCGCGATCGGCCTGTGGACGCTGGTGCCCGACAAGATCGACGAGGACGGCGAAAAGCTGCCGGCGCGCGGCGCGTTCGTCGCCACGGTGATCGCGTTCTTCCTGGCCGAGATCGGCGACAAGACCCAGATCGCGACGATCGTGCTGGCGGCGAAGTCACCGACGCTGTGGCCGGTGGTGTTCGGCACCACGATCGGCATGCTGCTGGCGAACGTGCCGGTGGTGGCACTGGGCAGCAAGTTCGCGACGAAGCTGCCGTTGAAGGCGGCGCGGATGGCGGCGGCGGCGCTGTTCCTCGCGCTGGCGGCGTGGGTCGCGGTGAACGGCGTGTCGGTGGCGACGACCGCACCGGCTGCCGCACCGACGCCGGCCTCGCCCGTGGGCGAAGCCGGACGTCGGGGCGAGGCTCAGAACGTGGTCTGGGCCCAGTCGGCGACCGGCAGGCGCTCGAACTGCTGCGACGTCGTCGCGCTGCAGGCTTCGGTCTTCAGCTGAGTGCCGGTGGTCGTGACGCCACCCGGCACCGCCGCGCAGTAGGCGGTGTTGGAGCGGCTGCGCAGGCGGCCGTCGGGCATCAGGAACCACTTCTCCGAATCGCCGCCGTCGCAGTCCCACAGGTGCATCGCCTTGGCGTTGCCCGCGGTGCCGCCGGAGATGTCCATGCAGTAGACGTTGTTGCCGCGCGGCCGCAGCTGGCCTTCCGCGGTGTAGACGAACTGCTGGTCGGCGCCGCCGGTGCAGGTTTCCTGGTCGATCTGGCTGCCGTTGGAATACCCGTTGCTGCGGGTGCCGACGCAGCGGGTGCCGCCGGCGCTGTAGGGTCGCAACGTGAAGTAGCCGGGCACGCCGCGCCGGGTGCCGACCAGCGGGATGTTCCCCGTCCACGACGGCACGAACACGCTGGTCGCCGAGAGCGACTCGGTCACGTCCATGCCCACCGCGGTCACGCCGTGGGCCACGGCGATGTAGACCGGCGAGTAGTCGGTGCTGGTGAAGTCGCCGGCCGCGCCCCACAGGTGCATCAGCTGGCGGTACTGCGCCGAGCGGTTGGCGACGAGCTGGTAGTGGTCGCCCGCCTGCACGTTCGCGCACAGCATCTGGCCGGAGGCCGCGGCCGACATGCCGTCGACGATGCCGGAAATCTCGTCCGGGTCCGGCGCGTCCACGTCGGGGCAGAGGAAAGCACGCGTCGACGCGCCGCGCAGCGAGATCATCGCGTCCATGCCCTGGTTCACCGCGCCGATGCGGCCGCCGGTGAAGGCGACGATGATCCGCCCGCGCAGCGAATCGGCGGTCGGCCAGCCCGCCGACATCAGCTTCTCGCGCGCGGTCGCGCCCGGCGCGGCGGCGATCGCGTTGCGCAGGTCGGCGTAACGGTACTGGCGCGCGCCGAGGTAGCCGCCGACGAAGGCATCGAGTGCGTCGATCTTCGACACGTCCCAGGCGGTGAGCGCATTGGCGACGCGCGTCTTCATGTCGACGAAGACCACGATCGGCAGTTCGCCGGGATGCGCGTTCTGCCAGTCGACGATGTCGTCGAGGCAGTCGGCCAGGCGGTCGGCGGTGCCGCGGCAGTTGCTGTTCACCGGGCCGCCGTCATGGGCGACGTACGGACCGCGGGCGTTGGTCCACCAGCTGTCCTGGTCCTGCACGTCCAGCTCGACCGTGCGATAGCCGGCGGACAGCCACAGCGTCAGCTGCGCGCCGTGGTCGTAGCTGTTGTGCGGCTGCAGCATGTAGAGCTGGTCGAAGCGCGGCGCGGCCTGGGCGGCGGCGCTGCCGCAGGCGGCGAACGCAGCCAGCAACGCGAAGGCGGCACCGAACGGGCGCCTGTCACCTTTTCGGAACGACATCGAATCTCTCCCTGAATCGATCGGACGAGCGGCCATCCTGCCACGTCCGGCACGGCGCGGGACGTGCACGGCCGGCGACGCTATGCTGTCCGCCGATCGAGGGCAGGCACGCAACGGCATGAGCATCACCGGCGACTGGAAACGCGATCTGCTGCGGACGCTGTTCGCGCGGCCGGACGAAGTCATGCTGGATCTGGGCGCCGGCGGCGAACTGCTGGTCGCGCGGGTACGCGCCACGCTGTCCGCACTGGCGCTGCTGCTGGTGCCGGTGGCGATGATCGGCAACCAGGGCGCCGGCAGCGTGACCGAGTTCGTGATCGGCCTCGGCGCATCGGTGTTCATCAATCTGTGCGCGCAGATCTGGCTGGCGCTGGCGCGCAATCGCCGCCGCCACACCTGGCTGCCCTACGCCACCACCACCTACGACGTCACCACCACGACACTGGCGTTGGCACTGCTGCACCTCGGCGATCCGGTCGCGCCGTTCAACAGCATGATCATCTGGACCTTCTACCTGATCTCGATCAGCATGACCGCGCTGCGCAACGACGGCCGGCTGACGCTCTACGCCGGCGCGCTGTCGATCGTGCAGAACAGCGCGATGGTGGCCTTGCTGTACATGGCGGCCGATTCGCCGGAACAGCTGGTGTCGGTCGACTACGGCTCGGTGTCGCTGGGCAGCCAGGTCGAACGCCAGGTCCTGCTGCTGATGATGACGGTGCTCACCGCGACCGTGGTGTTCCGCATGCAGCGGCTGATCGAATCCTCCGGCAGCGACGGCCTGACCGGCCTGCCCAACCGCGCCTGGCTGGTGCAGCGCATGCCGCGGGTGCTGGAGACGGTGCGCGAGGAAGGCACGTCGCTGACCCTCGCCCTGCTCGACCTCGACGACTTCAAGCGCGTCAACGTCGCCTACGGCCACCTCGCCGGCGACCGCGCCATCCGCCACATCGCCGGATCGATGCGCGAGATGCTGCAGCCGAAGGAGCGGCTGATCCGGATCGGCGGCCAGGAGTTCGTGCTGCTGCTGAACTGCCCGATCGGCAACGCCTGGGAGCGCCTGGACCGCCTGCGCCAGCTGATGCTCGAGCGCCCGTTCGTGCCCGAGCGCGGCGGCGACCCGCTCAAGATCACCTTCAGCGGCGGCCTGTCCAGCTATCCGGCCGACGGCAGCGACGTGTCCTCGCTGCTGCGCAGCGCCGACCGCCGGCTGCAGGTGGCCAAGCGCGAGGGCTGCAACCGGGTGATCGCCCGCGACACCTGAATGCCCGGGCCCCGGGCCCGCCGGCACCCGGCCCAGTTGCCCGGCCCGGCCGGCTGCCCTACCCTGCCCCGATTCTGCCGTCAGGTTTGGGGAGTGGGGATGGATGCGTTGATGCGGATCGGCTTCGGCCTGTTCGGACTCGCGGTGCTGCTGGGCATCGCCTGGGTGTTCTCGAGCAACAAGAAGGCGGTCGACTGGAAACTGGTCGGCACCGGCGTGGCGCTGCAGATCGTGTTCGCCGCCTTCGTGCTGCTGACCGGCTGGGGCAGCAAGATCTTCGAGGGCCTCGGCGCCGTCTTCGTCAAGCTGATCGGCTTCACCAACGAAGGCTCGAAGATGATCCTCGGCGGCTTCGCCGACCAGGACAAGTACGGCTTCGTCTTCATCTTCCATGCGCTGCCGACGGTGATCTTCTTCGCCTCGTTCATGGCCGTGCTGTACCACCTCGGGGTGATGCAGTGGATCGTGAAGATGATGGCGATGGCGATCACCAAGGTGATGAAGGTGTCCGGCGCCGAGACCACCAGCGTCTGCGCCAGCGTGTTCATCGGCCAGACCGAGGCGCCGCTGACCGTGCGCCCGTACATCAACCGCATGACCGAGTCCGAGCTGCTGACGATGATGATCGGCGGCATGGCGCACATCGCCGGCGGCGTGATGGCGGTGTACATCGGCATGCTGGCCGGCACCGACGTGGTGCAGCAGCAGATCTACGCCAAGCACTTCCTGGCCGCGTCGATCATGGCCGCGCCGGCCACGCTGCTGATCGCCAAGATCCTGATCCCGGAGACCGGCACGCCGCTCACCGGCGGCAAGGTCACGATCCACGTCGAGCGCGAGAGCAAGAACATCATCGACGCCGCCGCCGGCGGTGCGTCCGACGGCATGAAGCTGGCGATCAACATCGCCGCGATGCTGCTGGCGTTCGTGGCCCTGATCGCGATGCTGAACTCGATCATCGGCTGGTTCGGCGACCTGCACATCCCGGGTTACCAGAGCCTCAACATGATGCTCAACGACGGTGCGGTCGACGTCGCCGCGCAGAAGGTGCGGCTCAACCTCGGCCTGATCCTCGGCTACGTGCTGGCACCGATCGCCTGGGTCATCGGCATCGACTGGAACGATTCGGTGATCGCCGGCGGCCTGATCGGCCAGAAGGTGGTGCTGAACGAGTTCATTGCCTACCTGCAGCTGTCGCAGACGCCGGTCGGCGACGGCCCGGGCCAGATCAGCGAGCATTCGCGCCTGATCCTGACCTACGCGCTGTGCGGCTTCGCCAACTTCGCCTCGATCGCGATCCAGATCGGCGGCATCGGCGGCCTCGCGCCCGAGCGCCGCGGCGACCTCGCCCGTTTCGGCCTGCGCGCCGTGCTCGGCGGCTCGATCGCCACGCTGATGACCGCGACCATCGCCGGCGTGCTGATCGGCCTGCGCTGACGCCCGCCCCGGAAGGCCGCCCCGCGGCGGCCTTCCCGTTCCACACGCCATGTCCCGCCCGCCGCCTCCGGAGCGATCCGGAGGCGGCGGCGTCTCACGCTCCAGGAATCCCCCCATGCCCCGTCCCGCCACCCCCGCCGCGCCGGTCATCGTCGTCGGCTCCTTCAACGTCGACCACGTCTGGCGCAGCGACACGCTGCCCGCCCCCGGCGCCACCCTGTCCGGCGAGTACGCCAGCGGCCCCGGCGGCAAGGGCTTCAACCAAGCCACCGCCGCCGCCCGCAGCGGCGCCGCCACCACCTTCGTCTGCGCGCTGGGCGACGACCTCGGCGGCCAGCTGGCGCGCGCGCTGGCGACCGCCGACGGCATCGACCTGCGCGACCAGCGCAGCACGGCGCCGACCGGTACCGCCGGGATCTTCGTCGACGCCCAGGGCCGCAACAGCATCGTCGTCGGCCCCGGCGCCAACGCCGCGCTGTCGGCGGAGTTCGTCGACGCCCAGGCCGAGGCCGTCGCCGCCGCGGCGGTGGTGCTGGTGCAGCTGGAATCGCCGCTGGACGCGGTCGGCGCCGCGCTGCGGCTGGCACGCGAACACGGCGCGATCGCGATGCTCAACCCGGCGCCGGCGAACATCGCCGTGCCGCGCGAGGTGCTGGCGCTGGCCGACCTGCTGACCCCGAACGAAACCGAATGCGCCGGGCTGTTCGCCCGCCACCTCGGCGAGCGCATCGACGGCGGCGACCTCGCCAGCCTTGACTCGCCGCGCCTGCACGCGCTGTGCCGCGACCTGCTGCCCGGCGGCACGGTGGTGGTGACGCTCGGCGCCGCAGGCTGCTTCGTCTCGCACGCCGACGGTACGCTGCGCGGCGACGACACCGCCTGGTACCGGCTGCCGGCGGAATCGGCGGCGGTGATCGACACCACCGGCGCAGGCGACGCCTTCAACGGCGCGCTGGCCGCCGCGCTGGCACTGCGCCCGGACGCCGCGTTCGCCGCCCACCTGCGCGCCGCCCACCGCTACGCCGCGCTGTCGACCGAACGCCCGGGCGCCGCCTCGGCGATGCCGACCGCCGAAGAGGTCGCCGCACGATTCCCGGTTTGAGCCCCCTTCGCGCCGTCGCTGCCTGCTACGCTCGGGACTCCACCCTCATCCAGGAGGTCCCATGGCCGGCAAGTTCGTCATCAGCAAGCGCAGCAACGGCGAGTTCCAGTTCAACCTCAAGGCCGGCAACGGCCAGGTGATCCTGAGCAGCGAGGGCTACAAGGATCGCGGCGGCTGCACCAACGGCATCGAGTCGGTGAAGAAGAACGCCGGCATCGACGCCCGCTACGACCGCAGGACCGCCGCCAACGGCAAGCTCTACTTCAACCTGAAGGCGGGCAACAACCAAGTGATCGGCAGCAGCCAGATGTACGCCGACGAAGCCGGCCGCGACAACGGCATCGCATCGGTGAAGACCAACGCGCCGGACGCGGCGGTCGAAGACGAGACGGCCTGAGGCGCGACGCCCGGCCCGACGCGAAAGACCCGGCGCACGCCGGGTCTTTCGTTTTCAGCCCGCACACTTGCAGGCGGCCGGATCACGACGTTTGCGTCACTTCTTCTTTTTCTTCTGCGCGTACTCGTCGGGCGTCTGTCCGCCTTCGGGCACCGCCGGGAACGACGGCGCTTCGCAGCCCGGCGCCGCGGCTTCCAGCGTCACCGCCAGCGGATTCGGACGCAGATCCTTCATCGCACCGCTGCCGGCATCGACGCCCGCGCCGATCAGCCCGCCCAGCAGCACGTTGCCCGCCATCGCCGTGCCGCCGGCACCGGACACCTGGCTGACCACCTGCGTGTTCACCAGCGCGTAGCCGACCTTGCAGATCTCGACCGCGAACGGATATTTCCGCTTCAGCGTCAGCGTGCACGGCGATTCGCAGCGCTCGCCGTTGGACAGTGACACGGTCGCGCCGACCGGGGTGGTCTGCACGGTGAACGCCTGGGTGGTGCCGCGCGTGACGGTCGCACAACCGACCAGCGACGACAGGACGACAGCGGCCATCGCGGCCCTGCTCGCATGTTGCATCATCGATTTTCCCCCTTGGATGGAACGGAATGGTTCCCCGCGCATGAGCCCCCTGCGGGCAGCGGACCGTCGCCCTCCCGGCCACCACGCCTGACGTGGTGCGATCCGCGTGCCTATCCGACCACGGCGGCACACTGCAGCACAACGCCCATCCGCCACGGCGCCCCTCCGGCCGCCCGTACAATGTCGCCATGCGCATCGGTCCCCACCGCATCGAACCCCGCGTGATCCTGGCCCCGATGGCCGGGGTCACCGACAAGCCGTTCCGGCAGCTGTGCAAGCGGCTGGGCGCGGGACTGGCGGCGTCGGAAATGACCACGTCCGACCCACGCTTCTGGGGCACGCGCAAGTCGCTGCACCGCATGGATCACGACGGCGAACCCGCACCGATCAGCGTGCAGATCGCCGGCACCGTGCCCGAGGTGATGGCCGAGGCCGCGCGCTACAACGTCGACCACGGCGCGCAGCTGATCGACATCAACATGGGCTGCCCGGCGAAGAAGGTGTGCAACGCGTGGGCGGGCTCGGCGCTGATGCGCGACGAGTCGCTGGTGGGCCGCATCCTCTCCGCGGTCGTGAATGCGGTCGACGTGCCGGTCACGCTGAAGATCCGCACCGGCTGGGCCGCCGACGCGCGCAACGCACCCACGATCGCGCGCATCGCCGAGGACAGCGGCATCGCCGCGCTGACCATCCACGGCCGCACCCGCGACCAGCAGTACACCGGCGTCGCCGAGTACGACACCATCGCCGCGATCAAGGCGACGCTGAAGATCCCGGTGATCGCGAACGGCGACATCGATTCGCCGATGAAGGCGAAGCAAGTGCTCGATGCGACCGGCTGCGACGCGGTGATGATCGGCCGCGCCGCGCAGGGCCGGCCGTGGATCTTCCGCGAGGTCGCGCACTTCCTCGCCACCGGCGAGACGCTGCCGCCGCCGACGCTGGCGGACATCCGCGACATCCTGCTCGGCCACCTCGAACACCTGCACGCGTTCTACGGCGAACCGCACGGCGTGCGCATCGCGCGCAAGCACCTGGGCTGGTATGCGAAGGACCGCCCCGAGAACGACAACTTCCGCGCGGTCGTCAACCGCGCCGAGACCGCCGACGCGCAGCTGCGCCTGACCCGCGACTACTTCGACGCGCTGATCGCGGGCGTGGCGCCGGTGCTGGAGGCGGCGGCGTGAACACGACCTCGACGCACGATGCCTCGCCCCCTGCCGTCGAGATCACCCCGACCCTGACCTTCGGCGAGCGGCTGCGCATGACGTGGCTGCTCACGCTCGGATCGCCGGCCGCGCTGTTCTGGGTGCTGCTGCCTTCGGCCTTCGGCCTGCGGCCTGTTCCTGCTGCTGTCGACCCTGCGGAACGAACGTGGCTTCGATCTCGCGGGCACGGCGATCATCGCGCTGTCGTTCGGGATCATCCCGGTGCTGCAACTGCTCAAGGTCCGTCGCCAGCAGCGCGAGGCCCGCGCGCACGGGCCGCATCGCTACCGGTTCGACCGGGAGGGCCTGCACATCGCGGCGCCGAACTCGACGCTGACGCTGCGGTGGGCCGCCATCCCGCGGGTGCGCGAACGCGCCGGTTTCCTGATGGTGTACTTCGACCCGCATGCCGCGCAGTGCCTGCCGCTGCGCATGCTGGCGCGCGAGGACGCCGACGCCATCGTCCGCTTCGCGCGCGACGCGGGCGTGGCGCGGATCGACGTCCCGCGGACCTGATCTTCCACGACCCGGTCCGCTGGTCGGCGAACGCCGACATCCGCCGGTGTCGGCAGAGCGGCCTGACCCGCCATTCGGCGGTTGAAGACAAGACCGCTGGCGTTCCGTCCCGACCGGTAGAGCGGCCTTCAGGCCGCTGGCGTTCCATCACCCAAAAGCAGCGGCCTGAAGGCCGCTCTACCGATCAGCGCCCTGCCGGCATCGACACACCTGCCTGCACCGGCTCCCGCCAGATCCGCGTCCACATCGCGGGCAGGCGGTCGGCGGCGTTCCACGGCCATTTGAGTTGCACGGGGGTGATCGGAATCAAGTCGTAGCTGGTCTTGGGCCCGTCCAGGGATTCGTACACGGTTTCTTCCAGCCTGGCGATGTCGAAGCGGAAGGTGTAGTCGGGCTCGCTGCCCATGCGCAGGTCGGTGAGACGCAGGCGGCCGTCGACGGCGTCGACGCGGGCGAAATGGTGGTTGAACCACAGCAGCCGCGCGCCGGCGGGGACGCGCCGGACAAGGGCGAGCGGAGCGGGATCGGCGGCGATGCGACGGAAGCGCATCGGGCCACGATCCGCGACCACCGAGCGCTCGCCTTCGAGATACCCGTCCGGCGTCATCACCACCACGCGCCACAGCAGCGTGTTGAACGGCATCGGCACGCTGAAGCGCGGCGCGTCCTGCAGCGCCATCGGCGCGAGCGTGCGCTCCGCGGCCTGCTCCACCTGCCACTTCGCGAGCAGCGACCAGCCGAGATAGCCGAAGCCCAGCGCCAGCCCGGCGACCAGCGCGCGATCGGCGACGCGCTTCTGCGGCACCGCCATCGCCACGACGAACGCCAGCAGCCACGCGAGCAGGAACACCGGGTCGATGATGAACAGGCTGGACCACATCGTCGGCGCCAGCGGCAGCGGCCACAGCAGCTGCGTGCCGTAGACGGTGAAAGCATCGATGAACGGATGCGACAACAGCGTGAGCATGAACACCCAGAACCAGCGCTGCGGCGCCTCCGCCACGCGCCCGCCGCGGCGCTTGAACCACGCCCACAGCGCCCAGGCCACGAACGGCAGCAGCAGCATCGAATGGGTGACGCCGCGGTGGCAGGTCATCTCCGCCACCGGGTCGGCGAACAGTTTCAGCGGGATGACGTCGAGGTCCGGCAGCGTGTTGATCGCCATGCCGGCCAGCAGCGCCGCGCGACGATGCGCGCGCGGCGCGATCGCGGCGGCGATGACGCCGCCGTAGAACAGATGGGTCACGGAATCCATGCGCGGATGCTAGCAAACGCCCGCGCGGGATCGCTTCGGGCGGGAGGACTCAACCGCCGACGATCGCCTGCACCGCGGCCACCAGCTGCGCGTTCATCGATGCCTGCTGCTGGGTGATCGAGATCACCAGCTCCGGCGACGCCTGCGTGGGGTCGCCGCTGTGCACCGGCGGGTCGGGCGCGTACTGGTTGTCGAGCTGCGTGCTCTGCGCCGCGCGTTCACCGGCGATTTCCTGCACCAGCTCCAGCGCGAGGTCGAGCGACGACGAGATGCCGCCGCCGCTGAAACGCCGGCGCTCGGCGTCGATCTGCGCGCGCGGGTAGCCGGGCACCACGTCCAGCGTCGGGAACAGCGCCAGCGCATCGCGGGCGCTCCAGTACGTGGTCACCGCGCAGCCGTCGAACAGCCCGGCCGCGGCGACGACGAACGCACCGGTGCACACCGAGCCGGCCCACTTCGCCTGCGCGCCGGCCTGCTTCAGCCATGCCTGCAGCGCGGGGTCGGCCATCGCCGCGGTGACGCCGTCGCCGCCACCGCCCGGCACGAACACGATGTCCGGCGACGGCGCATCGGCGAAGGAGAAGTTCGGCACCACCGATACGCCCTCGGTGGTCGCGATCGGATCGGTCGTCGCCGCGATCCACACCGTGCGGAAGCCCGGGGTGTAGGCGAAGATCTGGGTGGCCCCGGCGAAATCGAGCAGCGTGCAGCCGGGATAGAGCAGGAAACCGACGGTCAGCGTTTCGGACACGGCACGAACCTCGCGGGCAGGAGGGGGAAGGTGTTCGGGGAACGGGGTCACGCGTCGAAGGGTTCGATCAGGCCGACTGGATTGCCTTCCGGGTCGCAGATCATCGCGAAGCGGTAGCCGTCGACCTCGTCGATCGGCATGTGCAGCGTGCCGCCGGCGGCTTCGGTCGCTTCGATCGTGGCTTCGAGGCTGTCGACCACGAGGTAGAAGGCGTGCCCGGGTTCGAACCCGGGCACGCCTTTCTGCGCCTGGCCGATGCCGCCCAGCAGCGGCCGCGCCGTGGTCGGGAAATCGACGTAGGCGAAGCCACCGGTGCCGATGCGGTAGGTCCAGCCGAACACCGCCGCGTAGAACGCCTTCATCGCGTCCTGGTCGCGGGCGATGACCTCGAACATCACCGCCGGATGGGCGTTGCGGACCGGCGCGGTCATGGCATCCCGCCCTGCGTCCTCACGTACTCGTAGCTCGGGCCCACGGTCTGGCCGGTGTCCGGATCGGCGACGGTCTGCATCATCGACACCGCCAGCACGCGCAGGTCGTACATCGCGCCGATCGCCGCGTCCAGCCGGTCGGGGTGGCCGTTGAACGTGTCGTGCAGCGCGTTGAGCAGCGACGAGTAGTTCCACGCGTACTGCTCGATGCGCGTGCGCGCCTGCGTGCCGACGGCGAAATCCGCGATCCTGCAGTTCGGCTTCAGCGGCCAGATGCCGTCGGGATCGAACGGGATCGCGGCGCCCGCGTAGGCGTAGCCGGTGGGCGTGGTGACCAGCTCACGGCCGGCGACGATCGAGCCGAACTTGTAGAAGTGCGCGGGATCGTCGGGCGACTGGTACGGCGTCAGCGCGGTGCCCTCGCCTTCGAGCTTGATCAGGTCGATCGCGCGGCAGGCGCTGTCCGGGCCGGTGATCGGATACAGCTTGTCCGGCGGGAACCAGTGCGGCGCCACCACCTGCGGCGGCGCGGTCGGCTGCACGAAGATCGACGGCCCCAGCGCCCGGATCTGCGCCTTGATCGCGTCGTAGAACTCGCCGATGGTGGCGTAGGTCTCGGCGGCTTCCAGCAGGCCCGGCGTGCGCACCGGGATCTCGTCCTCCGGCTGCTCGATCGCCATGAACGTCTGCTTCACCACCGGCATCGAGAACGCCTCGATGCCGACGATCAGCCCGCCGATGTCCATCGGCAGCGGCCCCGGGTACTTCGGGATGAACGCCGGGTTGTTGATCTGCGGCCGGCCGCCGATCGCGATCAGGATGTTGGCGGCGATGCTCATGTGCAGCATCTCCTGGATCACGATGCTGCGGATCAGCGACGCGATGCGGCGGTTGGTGCCCGGCCGCAGCGAGAACATCGCGGTCAGGTACGGCGGGATGGTGCTGTGCTCCAGCTCGACCGCGTTCTGCAGGTAGACGTGCAGCTTCTCCGGGGTGTCGGCCTGCTGGATGCCTTCGATGACGGCGCGTGACAGACGGATCATGACGGGTCTCCCGATTCGGACGCGGCGTCGCGGCGCGCGGCGTACTGCATGAGGAAGGCGGTCTTGCCGCCGCCCTGTTCGGGCAGCAGGCCGAGGTCGGGCTGCGTCGACGTGGACGGTGGCGCCGCGGCGGCGACGGCCACGGCATCCGGCGGCGGGCCGACCTTCGGCCGTCCCAGCACCGGGCGGCCATCGGGTCCGGGATTGCGCAGCCACCGGAGGATCGTGTCGCGGTCGCCGATGCCGAGGTCGCGCGTCACCGGCATGTGGTTCGCGTCTTCGCGCGGCAGCGAGAACGCGAGCGTCAGCGGCGGGATGCGTTCGCAGACCGACTCGTAGCTGTTCAGGTCGACGATGTAGCGGCCCATGATCGGGTAGAGGTTGCCGAACTGCGCGAACACCGGCTGGATGTCGTCGTACCAGGTCGGGATCGCGGGCACGTCCTTGCGGCTGTAGGCCAGCACGCTGACGTAGTTCAGCGGATTCGACAGGTAGCCCGCCGGCTGCTGCGCCAGCTGGTAGCCGACGCCGTACAGCTGGCCGGAGATGTAGCCGCGCGGCGTGCCGGGACCGGCTTCGGACAGGCGCAGCGTCGCGATGGCGCGACCATCGGGTCCGGTGACGACCGCGGGCGGGAAGGCGAACGCATCCGCGGGCACGGCGATGTCGGGAATCGCGGCCGCGGGGCGCGGCGTCGGCGTGATCGTCGCGCCGCCGCCGGAGCCGCCCATCATGCCTTCGGTGGGCGACAGCACGACCCGCGAGCCGGACAGCGCCGCACCGAAGCGCGACGCGTGCAGGTGCAGCTCGCAGACCTCGCCCGGGTCCATGCGGAACACGAACTGGTCGGCACGGACATACTGGCCGTCGATCGATTCCTGCAACCGTACCGAGAATGTCACGGCATCGGTATCGGCAGCGGTGCCGGCATCGCCGGCGGGCGCGGACGGGCCGAGCAGCACCAGCGGATGGTCGCGCAGCAGATCGCGCGCGTCCGGCAATGCGGACACGTCGAACGCCTGCACGCCGGCGGTCTGCGCGTACCAGTCGGCATCGCGGTACGGCACTTCGCCGATCACCACCACGTCGGCGGCCGCGACCGTCGTCACCGCCGCCTGCGGATTGCCGCGCAACACGCCCACCTGCACCGGCCCGACGTCGAGCAGGCCGCTGTTGGCATCGAGGATCGGGAAACTGTTGCCGAGGTCGAGCGTCAGCCGCGCGGCCTCTGCATCGTAGGCACCCTGCGCGTTGTAGAGGCAGCCCGCGGGCACCGCCGGCCACGTCTTCGGGTCGGCGATCATCTGCCGGCCGACGACGAAGTGCGCCGGTTCGCCGCGACGGTAAGGCCCGATCGTGCCGACCACATGCCCCATCGTGTAGCGCGGGATGGTCGCGTCGCGGCCGTAGCCGTAGACGTTGAAGGCGATCGACAGGCGATCGTCGTCGCTGGCAGCGCGCAGCGCGCGCAGCAGCGGCGAATCGATCAGGTCGTCCCACGCCATCGCGTCCAGCACCGACTGGTAGTTCGCCGCCAATTGCTGGTCGCGCGGCACGCCGGTCTGCTGCCGCTTCCACAGGTTGCAGAACGGGCCGGGCTTGTATTCGCCGCTGAACAGTTGCCGGCGTGCGGCGTCGAGCAGCCGCAGCTGCATGCCCCAGATCTCGGAGACCATCTGCTGCTGCGGGTCGAGATCGACCAGCTTGCCGGGCGCACGGCGATCGGCGTTCTCCAGCAGCATGCCGATCACCGGGTCCTGGCCGGCATCGGTCAGCGCGCGGCCGTCGAGGCTGCCGCCGGTCACGGCGCAGTCGACGAAGCGGAAGATGCCGGTGCCTTCCGGGTTCCAGCTGCCGTTGGCGTTGAGCTGCTGGTATTCCGGCACGAACGACGCGTTCTGGTAGAAGCGGACGTCGTTGTTGATCGTCGAGACGTCGGCCTGGAACCAGCCCTTGAAATGCAGTCGGGGACTGTCGAGATAACTCATGGCGCACCTTCCGTTTGCTGATCGTCGAGATCGGACCACTGCGTCGGCGCTTCGGCACCGCGCAGGGCGGCGTCCGCGGCCACCTCCTTCTTCGGGCAATCGCCCTCGAACAGGCAGCACCACTCCGGATCGGCCGGGCACATCTGCGCGACCTGGTCCCAGGTCACGATCGGATCGGGCCGCTGCGCGCGGAAACTGGTGTAGTTCTGGCTCACGATCGGCGCGTTCGGCGGATCCAGCGGATAGCCGGAGAAATAGAACGACTGCGGATGCCGGTACTTCGGCGACTTCGGATTCGCGGGATCGTCCGAGGTCGGCGTCGCATAGAACGCATAGCCGAACAGGATCGGCGGCTTGCCGACCTCCAATGCGTAGGCCTGCACCTGGCCGGCCACCTGCGTGCTGCGCGCCGGGCTGTAGGGCAGGTGCTGGATGAAGTCCACCCGCGGCGGATGGTTCTTCGGCGAGAACTTGCAGCACTGCGGCGTGCCCTTCGGACGGTCGGCGTAGCGCAGGAAGTACGCCTTGTTGCCCAGCGAGACGAAGGCGCAGGTGTAGTGGTTGTCCGACGGGAAGATCGGCAGGCAGTACTGGTCGTAGTACTCCATCATCGCGCCGGTGCCGTCACCATCCTTCGGCACATAGGTCGAGTCGTAGTAGCTCGCGCCGTACGACACCTGGTAGTCCGACGGCGACAGCCCGGCGGGCGGATTGCCGTACGGCGGCGGGTATTTGTCGTAGTTCGCGAACACGCGGTACATCGTCCACGTGCTGACCCACCACTTCGGGAACTGCGGATCGGTGGGCTCGCCGGCCTTGCGCGGGTAGATGCATTTGGCGAGCGGGATGCAGTCCTTGTCGTTGTGCACGCCGCCGGTGAAATAGATGTGGCGCTCGGCGGGCGTGGCCGCGACGACGGGTCGCCCCGACGCGCCCGCGACGGAAGCGGCAATGGCCAGCACGCCGCCGAGCAGCAGCGACAGCGGCCCTGCGAGTGCGCGCCCGCGGGCACGCGATGCGAAGACGGTGCGACGGTTCATCTCTCCTCCTGGACGGGAACGGACTTGGCGGACGCCGGCACGTGGCGGGCCGGCGGCACGGACGCGGCGTCGCGGCCGAGCAATCGCCCGACCACGCGCCGATGGAGCAACCACAGGACGCCGGGCAACGCCAGCGTCGACAGCAAGGCGGCGAGCAGGCCCGGCGCACCGCGTCCCAGCGATGCGCTGGCGGCGTACAGCGCGGCGGTCGCGATCGACGCCGCGGCCGCGCAACCCGCTGCGGAAGGAAACGGCAGCCGCCAGACGCCGGCGAGCACCGCGCTGGTTTCCGCGAGCAGCGGCAACGGGCGCATCAGCGAAATCCACCACAGCGCGCGGCGATCCGCGCGATCACGGGTGCGATCCCACAGCGCGGGGCCGATCCAGCGCCGCAGCCGCGCTTCGGGCATCAGCCGCCCCAGGCCGTAGCCGACGACGAACGCCAGCGACAGGCCGACCGCCACGCAGGCGCCGCCCCACAGCGGGCCCAGCCGCCAGCACAGCGCCATCGCGACGAGGCTGCTCGGCACCGGCAGCAGCACGTCGGCGACCAGCAGCGCGATGCCGACCGTCGCGAACGCGGCATCGGAGGTCATCGCCTCCAGCCAGCCCGGCGCGGCGCGATCGAAGTGCGCGCCCCACAGCACGAACGGCAGCGACAGCGCGAGGACCAGCGCGCACAGCACGGCGCCGAGGCGCCAGCGCGCCTGCGCGTCGCCTCGCCCGTCACCGCGTCCGTCCCGTCCTTCGACCTGCGCCATCGTCTTCCCCCTTCTTCCGATGAAGCCGTCCCGCCGCGCACTCCGCTTTCCGTGACCCGGTCGCCTCAGTGCGACGCCCAGGTCAACGACACCCGCAGCCGTCGTCCGGGCCACGACGTGCCGATGCTTTCCTCGCGCTCGCTGTCGAACACGTTGTCGACGCCCGCCAGCACCGTGACCGCGCCGAACGTGCGGCGCAGCGAGGCATCCAGCGTGGTGACCGACGGCAGCCAGCGGTCGCCTGTCGGGATCGAGGAATCGAAGCGCCGTCCGAGATGGTTCGTCTGCAGCGACAGCACGAACGCGCGCGGCAGCGGCACGTCGAGCCCGGCGTTCCACTGCAGCTGCGGCCGATGCCGCAGCACGACGCCATCGTCGGCGCGCACGCGCTGGCGGCTGCCGTCCAGACGCAGGCGCCAGTCGTTGGCGAAGCGATGCGACAGCGACCATTCCAGGCCGTCGGCCGACACGCGCGCGCGATTGACCAGTTGCGGCGGCGGGCCGGCGTCGAAATCGACGAGATCGTGATAGCGCGCGCTGAACAACGTCAGCCGCAGCGGCCAGGCGCCATCGGCGGCGGTGGCGTAGTACAGCTCGCGCTGCAGTGCGCGTTCCGGCTTGAGATCCGGATTGCCGACCAGCGGATGGCCCAGCGCATAGAAACTCGGCTGCTTCGTGCTGCGGCCGACCGATGCGCCCCACTGGCCGCGACCGGCACCCAGCGTGCGCTGCACCGACAGCATCGGCAGCGTGCTGGCGTCGCCGCGATCCGGATCTTCGCGACGCACGCCGCCCTGCACGGTCCAGCCGTTCGCCTGCCAGCGCGCCTCGGCGAGCAGGCTGGTCGTGCGCCGGCGCAGCTCGAAGTTCGCCGGCAGCGCGAAGAACGGGCCGAAGTGGATCAGGCTGTCGAGCGTGCCGTGCTCGCGCTGGTGCTGCGCGCCAACGGTGAAGCGCAGCGCCGCGTCGTCGCGCGACAACCACAGCAGTTGTGCGTCCTGGCGGCGGTATTCGCCGATGGCATCGATCGCCGGCAGACCCGCGGGATCGCGCAGGCCCGGCGATACGCCCGGCGAGCGCTCGTCGGTGCTGCGCGACAACGCGTCCGCCTGCAGCCGCAGCGTGCCGTCGCCGACGTCGCGCACGGAGAGATCGATCGACCCCTGCCGACTCTCTGCCTCGCGCGTTTCCAGCGTCCGCAGGTCGGCGTAACGTACGCCGCCGCTGTCGTCGGGGAAGCCGCGATTGCGGCTGTCGGCGTAGCGCGCGTCGACGCCCAGGTCGACGCGATCGCCGAAGCCGTGCGCCCAGCCGGCATTGGCGGCGCGCGTCCGGTGGTCGATGGTGCCGCCGTCGCGGCTGTCGCGATCGCCGTCCTCGCGCGCGGTCGCGCCCACGCGCCAGTCGCCTGCGCGCAGGCCCGCGCGCACGCCGGCGAGGCCGTCGCCGCCGGCGTCGAGCCCGGCCGAAGCACCATCTCCACCGCGGCGGGTGAGGATGTGGATCACGCCGGACATCGCTTCGGCATTCAGCACCGACGCATTGCCGCGCACGATCTCGATGCGCTCGATGTCGCCGGCAGTCAGGGTGTTGAGGTCGACCGCGCTGCCGCGCGAGGACAGCGGATCGTTCTGGCGCACGCCGTCGATCAGCACCACGACGTGGCTGGGATCGGCGCCGCGCAGGTAGAGCGAGCCGAAGCCGCCGCTGCGCGCGCTGCGATCGGTGACGACACCCGCCTGCGTGGCGAGGATGGCGCCGGCGCTCATGCCGGCCATGGCGTCGAGGTCGGCGCGACCGAGCACGGTCACGTGCTGGCTGGCGGCCGCGGCGGTGGTCGGCAGCGCGGAGGCGCTGACGACGATGCGGTCGAGGGTCTGCGGGTCGTCCGCGCGATTGGTCGGCGGCGTGTCCGCGGCGGACGCGGCCTGCGCGGTCGCGAGCGGCAGCGCGATCGCGACGGCGAGCGCTGCCCTGCGCATGCAGGGCGCATGCGCGCCTGCGGTCGAACGAAGACGGTTCCGCGACGGCGGAACCGCCACCTCCCTGTGACGCCGATGCATCGATGGCCCCTGTTCCGTGAATCCCCGGCATCCACGCCGTGGCCGCACTGTACCGCAAACCATTCGCGTTCACAGCGCCGGAAAGGTGATGCGCCGCAGCATGTCGCGCCGCGACGATCGACGCCCCGCGTCAGGTCACGGCATCGCGCGCCTGCAGGTAACGCTGGCGTTTCTTCGGCGATACGCGCGCCAGATCGACTTCGATCAGCCCATCGATGCTGTCGCTGAAATCCGGATCGACACCGAACGCGAGGAAACGCGCGCCGCCGGGTTCACACAGTTCGGTGTACTGCTTGTACAGCACCGGCACGGTGGCGCCGTGCGCGGCGAGGTTGGCACGCAGCACGCCGAACGCGGTGTCGGCGTCGAGATCGCCGAAGTCCGGCGGCGTCGCGACGTAGCGGAACGGCCGCAGCGACGCCGCGGCGCCGCCGCCATCGCCGTAGTAGCGCGAGTAGTAGGCGACGAGTTGCTCGCGCGCCTCGCGCGGCAGCGCGGCGCTGATCGACACCGCGCCGAACAGCCAGCGCACCTGCGGATGCCGGCGCAGGTAGGCGCCGATGCCCTGCCACAGGTAGTCGAGGCTGCGGCTGCCCCAGTATTCCGGCACCACGAAGCTGCGGCCCAGTTCCAGCCCCTGCGCGATCCGCGGCAGCGCCTCGTCGGTGTAGTGGAACAGCGACGCGGTGTAGAGCCCGGCCAGGCCGCGACGGGCCAGCAGCGGCGCGCCGCGGGCGACGCGGTAGGCACCGGCGATCTTCGTGGCCGCGGCGTCCCACACCAGGATGTGTTCGTAGTCGGGATCGTAGGCGTCGACGTCGCGGCTGCGGCCGGTGCCCTCGCCCACCTCGCGGAACGTGCGCTCGCGCAGGCGGCCGATCTCGGCCAGCAGCGGCGCGTCGGCGGTCACGCGCGCGAGGCGGATCTCCTTGCCGTCGCCGGTGCGGCCCAGCAACTCGGTGCCGGCGATGGCCAACAGCAGCGTCGCCGGATCGATCGGATCGGCGATCGGCGCCGGACCCGGCGCGGGCCGGCGGTCGCGGCCGAGCGCGTACAGCGCGCGGCGCACCTCGCGCACGCTGTCCTCCGCCGGTGTCTCCGGGTCCAGCCGCATCGTCCGCCCGACGTGCAGCACGACCGGCCGCGCGCGGCGGGCGAACATCTCGCGCGCCAGCAGTGCCGTGCCCGCAGGCCGATACAGCGCCGACGCACCGTAGAACAGCGCCGAGTTGCGGGCGACGATCCGCACCGGCAGCACCGGCGTCCCGGTGCGGCGGGCGAAGCGGACGAAGCCGGCGCGCCAGCGGCCGTCGCGCACGCCGGCCAGCCCCAGCCGCGACACCTCGCCGGCTGGGAAGACGATCACGCACTCCTCGCGCTCCAGCGCCGCCTCGATCGCGCGCAGGCTGTCGGCGCCGGCCTGGCCACCGAAGACCTTCACCGGCAGGAACAGCCCGGCCATCGGCGTCAGCAGCGACAGCAGGTCGTTGGCGACGATCCGCACGTCGCGGCGCACCCGGCCGACCGCATGCAGCAGCGCCAGCGCGTCCAGCGCCCCGGACGGATGGTTGGCGACGATCAGCAACCGGCCGACGGCCGGGATCGCCGCGAGGTCGCGGTCGGCCACCCGGTAGCGCAGGCCGAGGAAGTCCAGCGCCGCTGGCAGGAAGTCGAAGTCGCGCCGGTGACCCTCGCGGGCGAGGAAGGCCTCGATCTCGTCCAGCCGCGACCAGCGGCCGAGGCCGCGGAGGACGGACCGGGCGACGCCGGCACGACGGCCGGCGAACCAGCGGGGGTGGCGGGCCTGGAGGTGGCGTTCGAGCGCTTGCATGGGCGGGTCCGGTCGGCCGGGATGGCCGCCAGCCTGCGTCGGTTTCGCGACAGTCCCGTGGCGCCGGCGCGGCGGCGGCGTGACAGCCGCCCGGCCCTCCGGCAGCCCCGCCCCGGGCAGTCATGCAGCGGTTGGCCGAGGGGTGTATCATGCGCGCCCATCTTTTCATCCCGATCGAGGGATGAATCATCCGACAACCCAAAAAGGAAGCCCCGTCGATGTCCAGCTATCTCTTCACCTCCGAATCGGTGTCCGAAGGCCATCCGGACAAGATCGCGGACCAGATCTCCGACGCCGTGCTGGACGCGATCCTCGCGCAGGACAAGCGCGCCCGCGTCGCGTGCGAAACGATGGTGAAGACCGGCGCGGCCATCGTCGCCGGCGAAGTCACCACCAGCGCGTGGGTGGACATCGAATCGCTGGCCCGCAAGGTCATCAACGACATCGGCTACAACAACTCCGACGTCGGCTTCGACGGCCACACCTGCGCCATCATCAACATGCTGGGCAAGCAGTCGCCGGACATCGCCGCGGGCGTCGACGGCACCGACAAGAAGGCGAAGAAGCCGGAAGAACAGGGCGCGGGCGACCAGGGCCTGATGTTCGGCTACGCCTGCAACGAGGCGCCGGAATTCATGCCGGCCCCGATCTACTACTCGCACCGCCTGGTCGAGCAGCAGGCCAAGGTCCGCAAGAACGGCAAGCTGAAGTGGCTGCGTCCGGACGCCAAGTCGCAGGTCACCCTGCGCTACGGCAACGACGGCAGCATCCTCGGCCTCGACGCCGTGGTGCTGTCCACGCAGCACGACCCGGGCATCAAGCACAAGGACCTGGTCGAAGGCGTGCGCGAGCTGATCCTCAAGCCGGTGCTGCCGAAGAAGTGGTTCGACGCGTTGCCGAAGAACAAGGTGCACATCAACCCGACCGGCATCTTCGTGATCGGTGGCCCGGTGGGCGACTGCGGCCTGACCGGCCGCAAGATCATCGTCGACAGCTACGGCGGCATGGCCCGCCACGGCGGTGGCGCGTTCTCGGGCAAGGATCCGTCGAAGGTCGACCGCTCGGCCGCGTACGCCGCGCGCTACGTCGCCAAGAACATCGTCGCCGCCGGCCTCGCCGACAAGTGCGAAGTGCAGGTCAGCTACGCCATCGGCGTGGCCGAACCGACCTCCATCTCGGTCACCACCTTCGGCACCGGCAAGATCGAGGACGCGCAGATCGAGAAGCTGATCCGCGCCCACTTCGACCTGCGTCCGTACGGCATCGTGAAGATGCTCGACCTGATCCACCCGGTGTACCAGGCCACCGCCGCCTACGGCCACTTCGGCCGCAAGCCGAAGGAAGTCACCTACGTCGACGGCGCCGGCAAGTCGCAGACCGCCACCGCCTTCTCGTGGGAGAAGACCGACAAGGCCGACGAACTGCGCAAGGCCGCGAAGCTGAAGTGAGCGCTTCGCGACATCGCAGGAGGCATCAAACGAAGGGCGCCGCGAGGCGCCCTTCGTCGTTTCCGCGCGCCGTCGACAAGCCGCGCGCTTCTTCACGCGAATTTCTTTACGCGGATTTAGCGCGGCCACGGCCCGCGCAGCATGGAGGCTTTACGCCGGCCGGATCGAGAATTCCGCCACTGCGAAGCGCACGTCGCCGGCCCTGTCCGCGCCACGCCTCGCCGGTCCTCGTCCATTCGCCCAGGAGGGCGTCATGCCCGGTTGGCTCGTCTTCGTCTGCAGCGCGGCGGTTGTCGTCGCCTGCGTCTATCTCCTCTACGTGATCCTGCGCCCCGAACGCTTCTGACCGCGCGCGGCCTCGCCGCACGACGCTTCGCGCGCCTCGACGCATCCCGAGAACTTCCATGATCGACGCATTGCTCGTCTTCGCCCTCGCGATCGGCCTCGGCTGGCCGCTGGGGCATTACCTCGCCGCGGTGATGCGCGGCGCGCCCTCGCGGCTGGACCGCGCGTTCGGCTGGATCGAACGTCCGCTGTACGCCGCGCTGGGCACGGATCCGGCCCGCGGCCAGTCGTGGCGCGGCTACGTCCGCGCGTTCGCGCTCAGTAACCTCGTGCTCGGCGCGCTGGTGTGGACGCTGTTCATGACCCAGGCCTGGCTGCCGCTGAATCCCGACGGCCTCCCCAACCTGCGCTGGGACACCGCGCTGCACACGATGGTGTCGTTCCTCACCAACACCAACCAGCAGCATTACTCCGGCCAGGCGCAGCTGTCGTATCTCGCGCAGATGGTCGGCATCGTCGGCCTGCAGGTGATCACGCCGATGATGGGCCTCGCGCTCGCGGTGGCGACGCTGCGCGCGCTGGTCGGCGGCAACCACGACGACGCGAACGCCTCCGCCACGGGCGAACCCGATGTCGGCAACTACTGGGCCGACGTCGTCCGCGCGACCGTGCGCTTCCTCATGCCGCTGTGCCTGGTGTGGACGCTGCTGCTCGGCGCGCAGGGCGTGCCGGCGACGCTGCGCGGCGGACCGACGGCGACGCCAATCGACGCCAGCGCCGGCATGACGCAGCAGAAGCTCCCGCTGGGTCCGGTCGCGCCGATGGTCGCGATCAAGCAGCTCGGCACCAACGGCGGCGGCTGGTACGGCCCGAACAGCACGGTCGCGCTGGAGAACCCGACGCCGTTCTCCAACCTGCTGGAAACGCTGGCGCTGGTGCTGATCCCGGTCGCCGTGGTGTTCATGGTCGGCCCGTTCACGCGGCGGCGGTCGCTCACCGCGCTGATCTTCGGCGCGATGCTGCTGATGTCGCTTCTGTCCGCCGCCGCCGGCGTGTGGCTGGAAGGCCACGGCCCGGTCGCGGCCGCACTGATGGAAGGCAAGGAAACGCGCATCGGCACCGACGCCTCCGCGCTGTGGGCGATGCTCACCACGCAGACCAGCAACGGGGCGGTGAACGCGATGCACGACTCGCTGGCGCCGCTCACCGGCCTGGTCGCGATCGGCAACATGCTGATCAACGCGATCTGGGGCGGCATCGGCTGCGGCCTCGCGCAGTTCCTCGTCTACCTGCTGCTGGCGGCGTTCCTCGCCGGGCTGATGACCGGGCGCACGCCGGAACTGTTCGGCCGCAAGATCGAGGCGCGCGAAGTACGGCTGCTGTCGCTGCTGATCCTGCTGCAGCCGCTGGCGGTGCTGGGCTTCACCGCGCTGACGCTGTCGCTGCCGCAGTTCACCGGCCACTCGAATCCCGGCTTCCACGGCATCAGCCAGGTGTTCTACGAGTACGCCTCCGCCTTCGCCAACAACGGCTCCGGTTTCGAGGGCCTGGGCGACGGCACGCCCTGGTGGAACCTGACCTGCACGCTCGTGCTGCTGCTCGGCCGCTTCCCGGCGCTGATCGTGCCGCTGGCGGTGGCCGCCTCGCTCGCGCGCAAGCGCCGTGCGCCCGAGGGCGCGGGCACGCTGCGCATCGAAACCCCGACCTTCGCGCTCACGGTCGTCGCGGTGATCCTGATCCTGACGCTGCTGCAGTTCATGCCGGCGCTGGTGCTGGGCCCGATCGCCGACCACCTGCAACTCACGCACTGAGGCAATTGCCATGACTTCGCATCGCAGCGGCCCGCAAGCGGGTCGCCACGCACCACCGCTCATCGACGCCGCGACCCTGCGCGCGGCGAGCCGCGACGCCGTCCTCAAGCTCTCGCCACGCCACATCGTGCGCAGCCCGGTCATGGCGATCGTGCTGCTGGGCACGGTGCTGGCGGCGTTGATCACCGCCGCCGGGCAGGCGCCCGCAGGCTTCGGCATCGCCGTCACCGCGATCCTGCTGGTCACCGTGCTGTTCGGCAATTTCGCCGAAGCCGTGGCCGAAGCGCGCGGCCGCGGCCAGGCCGCGTCGCTGCGCCGTGCGCGCAAGGATCTGGTCGCGCGTCGCCTCGACGACGACGCGTCCGACACCGGCGGCGCAGAAACCCGCGTGCCCGCCGCCGAATTGCGTCCGGGCGATCGCGTCGTGGTGTCCGCGGGCGAACTGGTGCCCGCCGACGGCGAGATCGTGCACGGCATGGCCACGATCAACGAATCCGCGGTGACCGGCGAATCCGCGCCGGTGCTGCGCGAGGCCGGCACCGACCGCAGCGGCGTGATCGGCGGCACCAAGGTGCTGTCGGACGAGATCGTCGTGCGCGTGACCGCCGAGCCGGGCCACAGCTTCCTCGACCGCATGATCGCGCTGGTCGAAGGCGCCAACCGGCAGAAGACGCCGAACGAGATCGCGCTGACGATGCTGTTGGCGGCGATGACGCTGACCTTCCTCATCGTCTGCGCCACGCTGCCGGCGATCGGTGCGTTCGTCGGCGTGAAGGTCGACCCGCTGCTGCTGATCGCGCTGCTGGTGTGCCTGATCCCCACCACCATCGGCGGCCTGCTGCCGGCGATCGGCATCGCCGGCATGAACCGCGCGCTCGCCGCGAACGTGCTGGCGAAGTCGGGCAAGGCTGTCGAAGTGGCAGGCGACGTCGACGTGCTGCTGCTGGACAAGACCGGCACGATCACCCATGGCGATCGCCAGGCGACCGCGTTCCACACGCTGGCCGCGATCGATCCCGAACAGCTGCGCGAGGCGGCGATGCTGTCGTCGCTGGCCGATCCCACGCCCGAAGGCAAGTCGATCGTGCGCCTGGCGCGCGAACAGGGCGCGCGGCCGGCCGATCCGGAAGGCGCGCAGTACGTCGCATTCACCGCGCAGACGCGCATGTCCGGCGTGGACCTGCCCGACGCGCGCGCCGACGATGGCAAGCGCGTGATCCGCAAGGGCGCGGCCGACGCGATCGAACGCCACGTGCTGGCGCTGGGCGGCACGATCCCGGGCGAGATGCGCATGCGCGTGGACCAGGTGGCGCGCCAGGGCGCGACGCCGCTGGTGGTCAGCGAAGGCCGGCACGTGCTGGGCGTGGTCGAACTGTCCGACGTGGTGAAGCACGGCGTGAAGGAGCGCTTCGCCCGGCTGCGCGAGATGGGCGTGCGCACGGTGATGATCACCGGCGACAACCCGCTGACCGCGGCCGCCATCGCCGCCGAAGCCGGCGTCGACGACTACATCGCCGAAGCGCGGCCCGAGGACAAGCTGTCGCGCATCCGCGCCGAGCAGGCGGGCGGGCGACTGATCGCGATGGTCGGCGACGGCACCAACGACGCGCCGGCGCTGGCGCAGGCCGACGTGGGCCTGGCGATGAATTCCGGCACGCAGGCCGCGAAGGAGGCCGGCAACATGGTCGACCTCGACAGCGACCCGGCGAAGCTGCTGGCGGTGGTCGAGGTCGGCAAGCAGCAGCTCATCACCCGCGGCGCGCTGACCACGTTCTCGCTGGCGAACGACGTGTCGAAGTACTTCGCGATCCTGCCGGCGCTGTTCGCCGCCGCCATCCCGTCGATGGCCGCACTCGACGTGATGCATCTGTCCAGTCCGCGCAACGCGGTGCTGGCGGCGCTGGTGTTCAACGCGCTGGTGATCCCGGCGCTGATCCCGCTGGCGCTGCGCGGCGTGCGCTTCACGCCCTCCGGCGCCACCGTGCTGCTGCGTCGGAACATGCTGGTCTACGGCGTCGGCGGCGTGCTGCTGCCTTTCGCCGCCATCAAACTGATCGACCTCGCGCTGGCCGCGACGGTCGGTGCCTGAGGACATCGCCATGCACACCGCCCCTTCCCTCGACGACACCGTCGGCCTGCGTGCGCCGCTGGTCTTCGCCGCGCTCGTGCTGCTGGTCTTCGGCTTCGGCTATTCGCTGCTGGGCACCGGCCTCGCCGGCGCGCTGTTCCCGGCCGCGGCGAACGGCAGCCTGGTCGAACGCGACGGTCGCGTCGTCGGCTCGGCGCTGGTCGCGCAGCCGTTCGCCGATGCGCGCTATTTCCGGCCGCGCCCGTCGGCCGCGGGCTACGACCCGATGGCCGCCGCCGGCAGCAACCAGGCGCGCAGCAATCCCGACCTGCGCAAGCGCCTCGACGACGCGGTGAGCGAGATCGCCGCGCGCGAGGGCATCGCCACGGACGACGTGCCGCTCGATCTCGCGACGCAGTCCGGCAGCGGCCTCGATCCCGACCTCTCGCCGGCTGCCGCGCGCGTGCAGATCGCGCGCGTGGCGCGGGCGCGCGGCCTCGCGCCGGGACAGGTGGCGCGCGTGGTCGAGGCGATGACCGAAGCCCCGCAGTTCGGTGTGCTGGGCAAGCCGCGGGTGAACGTGCTGCGGCTGAACCTCGCGCTCGACGCGCTGCCGCACTGACGCGGGGCCGCTCGCCATGGCCACCGACCGCGACGCGCCCCTCCGCGACCAGCAGGCCGACGCCCTGCTCGATGGTCTGCGCCGCGAACGCCGCGGCCGGCTGACGCTGTTCCTCGGCGCCGCGCCGGGCGTCGGCAAGACCTACGCCATGCTCACCCGCGCCCGCGAACGGCACGCGCAGGGCATCGACGTGGTCGTGGCGCTGGTGGAGACGCACGGGCGCATCGAGACCGCGGCGCTGGTCGACGGCCTGCCGCTGGTGCCGCGGCGGCGGTTCGAGCATCACGGCCGCACGATCGAGGAGATGGACCTCGACGCGATCCTCGCGCGTCGGCCGGCGATCGCGCTGGTCGACGAACTCGCGCACCGCAACGCGCCAGGCTGCCGCCACGAACGCCGCTGGCAGGACGTGATCGAACTGCTCGACGCCGGCATCGACGTCTACACCACGCTCAACATCCAGCACCTGGAAAGCCTCAACGACGTGGTGCACCGGATCACCGGCGTGCGCGTCAGCGAGACCGTGCCGGACCTGGTGTTCGACCGGTTGCGCGACATCGTGCTGGTCGACCTGCCGCCCCGCGAACTCATCGAACGCCTGCAGCAGGGCAAGGTCTACGTGCCCGAGCAGGCGGCGCACGCGCTGCAGGCGTTCTTCTCGCCGTCCAACCTCACCGCGTTGCGCGAACTGGCGATGCAGACCGCGGCCGACCGCGTCGACAGCGACCTGCGCGAGGCACAGGCGGCGCGCGGACTGCCCGGCGTGCCGCTGCGCCGACGCGTGCTGGTGGCGATCGACGGCCGCGGGCAGTCCGAATACATGGTCCGCGTGGCGCGCCGCCTCGCCGAACGCCGCGATGCGCCGTGGACGGTGGCGACGGTGCAGACCGGCCATCCGCCGTCTCCCGAGGCGCAACAGGAACTCGACCGAGCCTTCGCCCTCGCCCGCCGCCTCGGTGGCGAGACGCGGGTGCTGCACGGCAGCCACGTGGTCGATGCGCTGCTGGACCACGCGGCCAGCGCCAGCGTCTCGACGATCGTGATCGGGCGCACGCGCGAGCGGCCGCTGGCGCGGATGTTCAACCGCACCGTCAGCCAGCAACTGCTGCAACGCGGCGCGCACTACGAGCTGACCATCGTCAGCACGCCCGAAGCCCGCGCCCGCGCCCGCCGCGCCGAGCGTGAACCGCGCCGTCGCATCGATCGCGCCGACCTCGCGCTGACCGTGGCCGCCGCGGTGCTGGCCACGCTCGCCGGCACGCTCGGTCGGCAGTGGCTGGGGCTGATCGACGTGTCGATGGTGTTCATCGTGGCGGTGGTACTGGTCGCGTCGCGCACACGCACCGCGGCAGCGGTGATCGCGGCCGTGCTGTGTTTCCTGTCGTACGACTTCTTCTTCATCGAACCGCGCTTCACGCTCTACATCGGCGCATGGCAGGGCGTGACCACGGTGTTCCTGTTCCTGGCCGCGGCGCTGATCGCCGGACGCCTCGCCTCGCGCCTGCGCATGCAGGTGGTCGCGCTGCGTGCGGCGAACGCGCACGCGATCGCCTTGCAGTCGCTCGGCCGCGAACTCGCGTCCGCGGCGGACCTCGCGCAGGTGGTGGACGCCGGCCGGCGCTCGCTGCAGAAAGCCACCGGCGCCGAGGCGCTGGTGCGCGTGGGCGCCACGCCGCTGGCCGCGCACGAGGCGGCGATGCTGTCGGACAAGGACCGCGCCGCGGTCGACTGGGCGCTGAAGCACCGGCTGCCCGCCGGCCACGGCACCGACACCCTCGCCAGCGCCGACTGGTGGGTGCTGCCGATGAGCGGCGATCCCGCGCCCACCGGCGTGGTCGGCCTGCGTTTCCCCGACGGCGCGGCGCGCCTGGGCCCGGAGCAGCGTCGGCTGATCGACGCCATGGCCGAGGACATCGCGCAGGCGATCGTGCGCACGCAGCTGGTCGCCGCACTGGAAGACGCCCGCGTCAACGGCGAGACCGAGCGCCTGCGCGCGGCGCTGCTGTCGTCGGTCTCGCACGACCTGCGCTCGCCGCTGGCAGCGATCATCGGCGCCGCCGGCAGCCTCGACGGCTTCGGCGACGCGATGTCGGCGGAAGACCGCCACAGCCTGCTGGACACCGTGCGACTGGAAGGTGAGCGACTGGACCGCTACATCCAGAACCTGCTCGACATGACCCGCCTCGGCCATGGTGGCCTCACGCTCAACCGCGACTGGATCGGCGTCGGCGAACTCATCGGCTCGGCGGTGTCGCGGCTCCAGCGCTACCAGCCCGGCGTGCGCTTCGAGGTGTCGCCGACCGAGCACCTCGCCCCGCTGTGGGTGCATCCGGCGCTGGTCGAGCAGGCGCTGTTCAACGTGATCGAGAACGCTGTGAAGTTCTCCCCGCCCGGCGAGGCCATCGCGATCGACGTGCAGGACGGCGCCGACGCCGTGCGCATCGACGTGCGTGACCGCGGCCCGGGCATTCCCGAGGACGAGCGTTCACGCATCTTCGACATGTTCTTCAGCGTCGAACGCGGCGACCGCAACCGCCATGGCACCGGTCTGGGGCTGGCGATCACGCAAGGATTGATCGGCGCCCACGGCGGCAGCGTCGAAGCCCTGCCCGGCCACAACGGCCACGGCACGACGCTGCGGATCGTGCTGCCGCGGGTGCGGCCGGGGTGAGGCGCGAAGGCTGCGGAAGCGACGCTCACCCCACCCTTTCGATGAACCGCGCTTCGCCGGACAACGCGATGAGGCAGGTCACGTTCGACGGCGTGCGTCACGCGCGTCTCTGCATCATTCGCGATAGAACCCGTGGGGCTCGCCGTCGATCAGGATCTGCTTCGGCGGCCCGCGTTCGCCGAAGCGGATGCGATTGCCATATTCGGGATCGACATCGTCGTAGACGATGGCGTCCCGCACGACCTTCGGTTGGTAGACGCCCACGTGACTGTAGCTGCCGAGATAAGTCATGTCCCGGCGAAACACGAAAAGTCGCTGGGTACCCCGGCAGCTGATCCCCGAAACCGTCGAGACGAAGACGACATACCAGCGCTTGCCGGACGCGAGGCGGACCTGGCCGAGATAGCGGAATTCTTCGTGGTTGAACTCGTACCGCTCGAAGGACGGGCTGCCGCGCACGGCCATCGCATGCAGCCGCGTGACCAGCGGTTTCGGGCCGATGAGGGTCCGCTTGCGTGCCTGCACACGGCAATCATCGGAGGCCGATGCGGCACAGGCCATCGCCGCGAACAGTATCGCGGCGATGGCAAACCGCAGGCGTCTGCGCGTGGCGACGTGCATCCGGCCCTCAGGTCTGCGTCGACGCTTCCGTCTTCCCCGCATCGGCCGGGGCCTCCTGCGGCGCGGAAGCCGGCGCGGCGGCGGTTCCTTCGGCCACGGCTTCCACGGTGATGCGCAGCAGCACCTTCATGTCGAAGCCCCAGTCCTTGCCGGCGGAGATGCCGAACTGGTCACGCTGGAACGTGGCCGTGGCGTCGGCGCCGCAGACTTCGCGCTTGAGCATGGGATGCGGCATGCATTTGAAGCTGCCGATCGTCAGCGTCACCGGCCTGGTCACGCCCTTCAGCGTGAGCGTGCCGTCGACGCGGGTCGGCTTGCCGCCGGTGAAGCCGGCCAGCGTGCCGACGTAGTGCGCCTGCGGGAATTTCGCGGTGTCGAAATAGTCGGCGCCCTGCATGTGCTCGTTCAGCACGTCGTGGCCGAAGTCGATGCTGGCGGTGTCGACCAGGATGTCGACGCTGCCGGTGCCGGCGGCCTTGTCGAGGACGATGCGGCCCTCGCTCTTGTTGAACTTGCCGCGCCAGACCGACAGGCCGCCCATGTGGTCGGCCTCGAAGCTGGGATAGGTGTGGCCCGGGTCGACGATGTAGGTGACGGGGGCGGCCTGGGCGGCGCCGGCGAGCAGCGCGGACAGGGCGAGCGGAAGCGAAAGCGTGGACAGGCGCATGGCGGACTCCTTTCGAGGATGGGCTTGCCGATGACGACGAACGGGCGAGGCCGGAATCGACATCATGCCGCGATCCGGCAGGTCACGGGCCTGCACGATCCACGGCGGCGACCGGCACGCGCAGGTCGGTCTCGCCGAGGAAGATGCCCTCCGGCCCGAACCGCCGCTCGACGATGCGGGCGTGGTCGTCGGCGACCAGCACGACGGTGCTGGCGCGGGTGCCGTAACGCTCGCTGCGGATGAACGCGGAGGAGAGGAAGCGTTCCAGCTCGAGGCCGACACCGGTGTCCGGCAGCGCGTCGTCCGCGGCGACGGCCGGGTCGGCGAGCGCGTCGAACAGCGGCGCGAGGTCAGGCGCGTCGCCCTGCCCGGCCGGCGACCCGCGCCACGCGTCGAGCCGCGCCATCAGCGCCGCGGTCTTCGGCCAGGGCGCATCCAGCGCGCCGTTGGACATGCCGTGCACGCCGGGGGCGAGCAGGCGCGTGGCGAAGGCGCGACCGTCCTCGTCGCCCGCGGGCACGCCGGGCAGGTTTGTCGCGAAGGCCAGCGTGTCGCCGTCGTGGACGAGCAGGTTGAACGGCCGGAAGCCCGCCGCCTCGGGCGCGATGGCGTCGAGCGCATGCGTCGCCGGGGCCTCCGCGCGCACGAGGTCGGCGACCAGCGCGCCGCGGCTGCGGCCTTCGCGCTCGGGCGGACGGCGGACGTTGGTCACCGCCACCAGCCGGTGGCCGCGCAGCGCCAGCCAGCCGCCACCGTGCAGTTCATCGCGGCCGCCCAGCACCCCGGGCATGTCGGTCCACGGCGCAAGCGGCAGCGTCGGCCGGGCGTGGAATTCGTCGCGGTTGGCCGCGAGCACCAGACGGTAGCGCGGGTGCGCCTGCCACAGCAGCGCGATCAGGCACATGACGGGCACGGGGACCGGGAAGGCGGGCCGGCAGCATAGCCGAGGCCCGCGGCAGGCGGGGGTCGCCTCAGTCGCGACGCAGCGTTTCGGGGACGTCGATCGCTTCCAGCGCCGGCAGGAAGCCCTGCGCCCGCGCCAGCGCCTCCGCTTCGCGGTAAGCCGCGCGGATGCGCGCCGGGTCGCCGCGCGCGACCGCGTTCTCCAGCAGCGTCGCGAGCACGAGGAACCGGCTGTAGTGCGAAGCCGTCTCCGCCGCGGCCTTGTCCAGCAACCACTCGCCGAGGGCGTCGCAGGCGTCGTAATGGCCCTGCCGGGTGAACACCTTCATCAGCGCCATCAGGTCCGGGGCGGCATACGTGGTGTCGGGGCCGAACTGGGCCCGCACCTCGGAGATGCCCAGCCGCGCCTGCACGTCGGCCTCGTCGACCCGCCCGAGGTGCAGCAGGACATTGGCGTACTCGTCGCGTGCGTAGCCCATCGGCAGCCCCTGGCGTTCGCCGACGACCAGGGCGTCGGACAGCAGGCTCGCGGCTTCGCGGTAAGTCGCGTCCGGATGCGATGCGGTGCCGTTGTCGGCACTGAAGATCAGCAGCGAGGCCAGGTCGGTGCGGCGCTTGAGCGTGGCCTCGTGACCGGGGCCGTAGGCGCGCTCCAGCAGCGAGAGCGACCGGCGGGTGTCGGTGATCGCGTCCTGCAGGCGGCCTTCCTCGAACGCGGTGGCGCTGCGGATGACCAGCGCCTCGGCCAGGTCGGGATGGTCGCGGCCGATCTGCGAACCGATGATCGCGGTCGCGCGATCGATCGCCTCCACCGCGACCGCCTTGTCTTCGACGAAGAAGCGGGTCTTGCCGTAGATCAGCCATGCACGGCCGGTTTCCGGATGTTCCGGGCCGAAGATGCGCAGGCTGTCGTGCAGCGACTGTGCGGCTTCGCGGTCGGCGTCCTTGCGCTCGCCGGACAGCAGCAGCGTGTTGGCGAGGTGCCGGCGCAATGCATTGGCGACCGCCGGGCTGCGGGTCCCGAGCACCGCGAGTCCGCGGCGCAGGTCGGCTTCGGCCTGCTTCAACTGGAACAACTGCATGCGATCGTAGCCGCGCTGGGCAAGCAGTTCGGCGAGCGCGGGGGCGCCGTCGGGCCCCATCCGCGAGGCAGTGGCCACCGCCTCGTCGAGGATCGCGAACGCCTGCCGGGTATCGCCGCGCCCCCAGCGCGCCATCGCCAACTGCATGCGCAGGTCCAGGCGCACCAGTGCGGCCGCATCGGCACCCGCGGGCAGGTCGTCCAGTCCTTCGCGCACCAGGTGTTCGGCATCGGCGAAACGCGCACGCAGGTTCGCCAGCTGTGCGAGGACCGCATCGGTGCGCGCGGCCTGGAGATCGTCGTCGACGGCGAGCGCCTTCGCCTCGCCGGCGAGATGGTCGGCCTTCGCGTAGTCGCCGGCGGTCATGCTGGCGCGCGCGAGCGCGGTCAGGCCGCGCGCGAGCAGGTGCGGACGCTCCGCACCCGCTTCGATGCGCAGGCTGCGCTCGGTATCGGCCAGCAGCGTGCGCGAGGCCAGCGGCGTGTTGCCCAGCGACGACAGCATCGCCACGCCGAGCGAGCGCTCGAACAGATGCCCCAGCACTTCGGCGTCGCGCGCTTCCTCGGCGGCGCGTTGCTGCTGGTGCACCAGCGCGAGGCCGCCGATCGCGGCCGCCAGCGCGCACAGCGCGAACACGCCCGTCGCCAGGGCATGCCGGCGCACGAAGCGGCCGGCGCGATAGCCCCAGCCGTCGCCGCGCGCGGCGACCGGTCGCTGCGCCAGCCACGCCTGCAGGTCGGCCTGCAGCGCACCGACGTCGGCGTAGCGCTGCGCCGGATCGTCGTGCACGCAGCGCAGGGCGATGGCGTCCAGGTCGCCGCGCAGCTGCCGCGCCAATGCCCGCGCGTCGCGCAGGCCGCGCCGCTGCGCGACGGCGTCGCCGTGCACCAGCGTGCTCGGCGCGCGCGGCGCCGGCAGACCGTCCGGCAGAGCCACCGGCAGCCACGCCGAGGCCGGCGGCGGATGCCGCGGCCACTCCTCGCAGAGCAGCCGGTACAGCATCACGCCGAGCGCATGCACGTCGATCGCGACGCTCGGCGCCGCACCGCGCAGCACTTCCGGCGCGGCATAGGCCATGCTGACGCCGACGCGCGGACCGGCGCGGCCGTCCGCCGGCGCGAGCAGCGCCGACAGCCCGAAATCCAGCAGTCGCACGCGGCCGTCCTCGGCCACCAGCAGGTTGGACGGCTTGATGTCCTGGTGCAGCACGCCGTGCGCATGCGCGTGGCGCACCGCGTCGCAGGCCTCGATCATCAGCCCCACCCGCGTGCGGAGGTCGGCATCGCGCGCGTCGCACCAGGCATCCACGGGCTCGCCATGCACCCGCTGCATCGCCAGCCACGACTGTCCGTCCTCGGCGAGGCCGGCATCCAGCAGCGCGACGATCGCGGGATGCTCCAGCCGCGCCAGATGGATGCGTTCACGGTCGAACGCCTGCACCACGCCGGGCGACACCAGCTCCGGACGGATGGTCTTGATCGCGACCTCGCGTTCGTACCAGCCATCGGCGCGCTGCCCGGCGTAGACCACGCCCATGCCGCCGATGCCCAGCACGCCGTCGATGCGCCATGGCCCCAGGCGCACGCCGCTGCGCCAGATCGCGGCCCCGTCGGTGCGCGAGGCGGGGTCTTCGCCGGCGTCGCGGGATGCGATCCAGTCCAGCGGCGACACGAAGGCATGCGTGCTGGCGTCCGCGCTCAGCAGCGACGTGAGCAGGGCGCACACGTCGGGGTCGGTGACTTCCAGCGCGGCCAGCGCCGGTGTGCGCTCCGCCTCGGACAGGTCCGCATAGCGATCGAACAGGCTCATCGCCCTCGCGGCGATCGCGTCGTCGTGGGTCATCTCCGCGTCCCCGGTATGCGCCGCGCAAGGTCCCGGGCGCCCGTCGCCGGGGAATGCGGCACCGTCCGTATTCTCGGGAACGCGCCGAAAGCGGACATCGCGCGGCCCCGGTGGCCGCGCGCCGGCGCAGGACTCATTCGTGCAGCGACGCCGCGTCGCCGAGCTGGGTGAGCAGGAACGCCCGGGCCCGGCGCCAGTCGCGCCGCAGCGTGCGATCGGTCACGCCCAGCGCTTCGGCGATCTCGGCTTCGTCCAGGCCGCCGAAGTAGCGCATCTCGACCAGCTGCGCGAGGCGCGTGTCCAGTCGCGCGAGCCGGTCCAGCGCGGCATCCAGCGCGATCATCTCGGCCAGCGCGGCGTCATGGCCGGCATCGGCCTCTTCGTCCAGCGACAGTGCGCGCTGGCCGTCGCCGCGCTTCTCGGCCATGTCGCGGCGGACCTCGTCCATCAGCACGAAGCGCATCGCGCGTGCCACCAGCGCGGTGAAGTGGCGGCGGTTCTCCACGCTGAAGCGGGCGCCGTTGAGGCGCAGCCAGCTCTCGCTGACCAGCGACGTGGCCGAGATGCGGCCGTGGGCGCGCTGCCGGATCTGGACATGCGCGATGCGATGCAGCTCCGCGTAGAGCAACGCGTAGATGCGATCCCAGGCGATCTCGCTGCCTGACTGCGCCTGGGTGAGTAGCCGGGTGATCGACTCCGGTGGCTCCGGCGCCGGGCCGGCGGTCTGGGGGGCCATGCCGTTGCTCCATGTCCGGAAATGGGTCCCGGCCGCGAATAGCGACCCAAGTAAAGCACAGCCGCCCGGATGGCGCACACGACGCGCGCCCGCAGACCGGAACCTTGTCACGGAAGACAGGCAGGAAGCGCATGTCCACATTGCAGGCCCGCATCGCCCTTTTCCGGGCCGTTGCCATGAGCGGCGAGCGCCTCCGTGCCTGTCCGCGCAACGTCGCCGGGGCCCGGCGATGACCGATTCGCCGCTCTATCGCCAGGAAGTGCTGGCCTCGCGGCACAACCGCTGGCTGGGCCCGATCCTGCTGCGCCAGCCGGTCTCGCACTGGGTCGCGACCTGGGCCGCGATCGCGCTGGTCGCGGCGCTGGCGGCCTGTCTGTGCGTGGGCGAATACGCGCGCAAGGCGCGGCTGGAAGGCCGGGTGGTCGTCACCGCGGGCGCCGCGCCGCGCGTGGAGCTGGTGGTGCCCGAGCCGCTGCTGGCCTCGATCGCCCCTGGCAACGAGGTCTGGCTGCGCTATCGCGCCTTCCCGCCCCAGCACTACGGCCGCTATCGCGGTCGGGTCATCGACATCGCGGCGCAGGCCGCAGCGCCCGGCGACACGATCGATCCGCGCGCGCCGCGGATGTTCGTCGCCACGGTCGCACTGGCCGAGGCCGGCGTGCGCGACGACCGCGGCCGCAGCCGCACCCTGCTGCCCGGCCTCGGTGTCGATGCCGATGTCGTCGTCGACCGCCGTCCGCTCTACGCCTGGCTGTTCGAACCGCTCGCGGGGCTGCGCGGGCGCGACGCCGGACGGCCCGATGCCACCGCTTCTTCCACCCCCTCCCCCTCGAACGGACCCTGAGGAGCCTCGCCATGTCCGCCTCGCCCACGCCAGCACCGCGCAAGACCGTCCCTCGCAAGACCGTCCTGATCCACACCATGCCCGACGACTGGCACGCCATCTTCGCCGCCGAGGCCCTGCGCCAGCACGGCCACACCGTCGTGCGCTACTTCGGCTCGGATTTCCCGGCGCTGGCCGACATCGAGTTCCGCTACGGCCGCGACGGCGAGTCGCTGCACCTGCACACACTGGACGGCAGCCACGCGCTGTCGGACTTCGACGTGGTGTGGAACCGGCGGATGATCGGGCCGGTGGTCCCGGCGAACGTCGACAAGCGCGATCGCGAGTACGTCGCGCAGCAGATCCGTTTCGGCGACGCCGCGCTGCGCAGCCTGCTGCGCGAGGCGTTCTGGATCAACCCGCACGACGCCGCGCGCAACGCCGACCACAAGCCGAAGCAATTGCAGCTCGCGCTGCGCAACGGCCTGCGCATCCCCGAGACGCTGGTGAGCAATCGCCCGGAGGCCATCCGCCGCTTCCTGGACGCGCATCCGGACGCGATCCACAAGCCGCTGGTCGGTGCGTGCTGGGAAGAGGACGACAAGGTGCTCGCCACCTACACCGCGCGCGTCCGCCCCGAGGACCTGCCGCCGGATCCGCTGCTGCGTGCCGCGCCCGGCATCTTCCAGGCGAAGGTGAAGAAGCAGTACGAGGTCCGCGCGCAGTTCTTCGGCACCAGTTGCTTCGCGCTGAAGATCGATCCCTCGCGGATCGAATACGGGGAGATGGACTGGCGCCTGCACCAGAACGGCGACATGACCGACGGCAGCGTGGTCCTGCCCGATGCCGTGCACGCCGCCTGCGTGCGCCAGCTGCGCAGCCTCGGCCTGGTCGCGGGCGCGTTCGACTTCATCGTCACGCCCGAGGACGAATGGATCTATCTCGAGGTCAACGAGGCCGGTCAGTTCATCTTCGTCGAGCAGTGGTGCCCGGAGCTGCCGGTGTTCGATGCGCTGTGCGCGTTCATCGAGAGCGGCGACCCCGACTTCGCGTACCGCAAACCGGCGCAGCCGATGGCGCTGGAAACACTGCGGGAAGGCATGGAGGTCGAACGCGTCTGCGCCGAGGACCGCGCGCGCCGCGCACCGCCGGCCACTGCCGACGCCACGTCTGGGTCCGTCGCCGAGGCGGCCACGTCCTGATCCTGCCGAATCCCCGGCCCGGCGATCGACGTGCCGGGTACGCCGCGGGTGGCGCCACCCGCGGCATCCCGATGCCTGGCGACAGGCTTCCCATCCGCCCAACCACGAAGGAATCACACCACATGAAGCTGAAAGAGCAACGCGTCCTGGGCCGTGTCCTCGCCGTCGAGGAAATGAACACCGTCACCGGCGCCGCGACGCCGCAGGCCGCCACCATGGTGCTCGTCGGCTCCGACACCACCACGTCGGCCGACAGCCACACGCTTTCGGACAGCGGCACCACCGCCGACAGCGGGACCACGTCGGACAGCGGCACCACCGCCGACAGCGGAACGTCGTCGGACAGCGGCACGAGTGCCGACACCAGCACCCGCACCGACAGCGGCACCGCCGTGGACACCGCGGTCGGCCCGCTGATCGACACGGTCTGACGGTCCCGGGGACCGGACTTCCCGGTCCCCTCCCCGCGGCCGCCGCGTTCGCGTTGGCACTTTCCGTCGCGGGGATCGCATGCCGGCGGGCGATGCCACGCCATGGCATCGCTTCATTCCCCACAGCAAGGAGCACATCCATGCACCACCCGAAGGACCGCATCCTCGGCCGCCTGCTCGCCATCGAAGGGCTGGCCCACTTGTCCGCCGCACGTCGCACCGAACCCGCGGACGATCCGTCGCCATCGATCACCAAGCCGTGGCTGGACGCCATTACCCAGCCCGTGGACGACGGCGTGCCGCCGTGACCGCGACCGTGCACCGGTGATCCATCGCACCGGCACACACCGATCCTCGCCATCGCGGCATGGCCCTGATCGGCACCGGACCGGATCGATCCGGTCCGGTGCCCCCGGGCCCGGCAGGTCGCCGGGTCCGTCACCCGGGCGACGCCATGCCACGGCGTCGCTTCATTTCCCCACAGCAAGGAGCACCACCATGCATCATCCGAAAAACCGCATCCTCGGCCGCCTGCTCGCCATCGAGGACCTGACCCACGTGTCCGGCGCGAACGCGACCGAAGCGGCCGCCGCCGCGGGCCAGCCGCCGTCGGTCACCAAGTGGTTCCTCGACACGCGCCCGACCATCGACACGATCGACGATCCGACGCTGCCGATGGTCACCAAGCCCGCGATCGATACCAATCCGCTCACGGACTACCGGGAGCCCTGATTCGCATTGCACGTCGCACGTGCACCCCCGGGGCGCGCCTTCCGCGCGCCCCACTCACCGAAAAGGAGATTCACCATGGACAGATCCTCGAACCGCATCCTCGGGCGCATGCTCGCCGTGGAGGAAATGCAGGACGTCTGCGGCGCCTGGACGCTCGGCAGCGCCGGCGACACCGCGCGTTCCACCGATACCGGCCTGTACCAGGTCGACTCGACCAACGTGCTGCTCGATCCGATCATCAACCCGCCCGGTATCTCCTGACCGACCGCGCCGTGCGCCCCCTGGCGCACGGCGTTTGCCTGCCTCGCCTCCTCGGGAATCCACCGCATGCGCCGCGTCCGCAGCCTCCTCCAGACCGAAGCCGCCCAGTGCGGGAACGCCTGCCTGGCGATGGTGCTCGACTACCACGGCCACGCCATGGACGGGCTGGCGCTGCAGCGCGAATTCCCGTCCTCGCTGCGCGGCACCACGCTTGCCGACCTGGTGCAGACCGCGCACGACCGCGGCCTGCAATGCCGCGCGATGCGGATCGAACTGGAAGACGTGCCGCAATTGCAGACGCCCTGCATCCTGCACTGGAACATGGACCATTTCGTGGTGCTGGCGAAGACCGGCAAGCGCGAGGTGGTACTCCACGATCCCGCCTGCGGCGTGCGCCGCATGCGGCTGCAGGATCTGTCGCCGCACTTCACCGGCGTCGCGCTGGAACTGTGGCCGACGACGACCTTCGTCCGCCGCGGGCTGGGTGCGGACATCTCCCTCCGCCATCTCGCCGGCCAGGTGTCCGGCCTCGGGCGATCGGCCGCGCAGATCCTCGTGCTGTCGCTGATCCTGCAACTGTTCGGGCTGCTGTCGCCGTTCTACCTGCAGTGGATCCTCGACGACGTGCTGGTCACCGGCGACCGCGACCTGCTCTGGCTGATCAGCGGCGGCATCGTGCTGTCGATGCTGGTCACCGCCGCGGTCGGCGCGTTGCGCAGCTGGAGCCTGGCGTACCTGTCGGCGCGGGTCAGCCTGCAATGGTTCGGCGGCATCCTCGCGCACCTGCTGCGGCTGCCGATGGACTACTTCCAGAAGCGCCACCTCGGCGACGTGGTCTCGCGCATGGACGCGGTCCACGCGATCCAGAACACGATCAGCTCGCAATTCATCGAGGCGCTGCTCGACGGCATGATGGTCGCGGTCGCGATCGCGGTGATGGCGACCTACAGCGGGACGCTGCTGGCCATCAGCATCACCGCGATCGGCCTGTACCTCGCGCTGCGCTGGGCCACGTTCCCGACCCTGCGCCGGCTGTCGGAACAGCAGCTCGCGGTCGCCGCGCGGCAGAGTTCGCACCTGCTGGAAAGCATCCGCGGCGTGCAGGCGCTGAAGCTCAACAACGCCGAGTCCATGCGCCGCGCCACGTTCGGCACGCTGATGGCCGAAACCACCAACCTCGGTCTGGAAACCCAGCGTTTCTCGCTGCGCGTGGGCTTCGCCAACCAGATGATCTTCGGCATCGAGCGCGTCGCGGTGGTGGCGCTGGCCGCGTCGCTGGTGATGCGCGGCGACATGAGCGCCGGCATGCTCGTCGCCTACCTGTCGTACAAGGACATGTTCACCGGCGGCGTGAGCCGGCTGATCGACACCTGGATCTCGTTCCGCACCCTGCGCGTGCAGGCCGAACGCCTGGCCGACATCGTGCTGACCGAACCCGAGCCCGACGCGCCCGCCGACGCCGCACCGCTGCCGGAAGACCTGCCGCTGGCGATCGAAGTGAAGAACCTGCGCTACCGCTTCGACGCGCAGGGCGACTGGGTGATCGACGATTGCAGCTTCCACGTGGCGCCGGGCGAGACCGTCGCCCTCGTCGGCCCGTCCGGCTGCGGCAAGACCACGCTGATGAAACTCATGCTGGGGCTGCTGGCGCCGGAAGCCGGGCGCATCCTCGTCGACGGCCGCGACATCGCCGGCGTGCGCCTGCGCGACTACCGCCGCATCGTGGCCGCGGTGATGCAGGACGACCAGTTGTTCGCCGGTTCGATCGCCGACAACATCGCCTTCGGCGACGAGGCGCGCGACGACGCATGGATCGAGGAGGTCGCGCGACTGGCCGCGGTGCACGACGACATCGCGCGCATGCCGATGGGCTACCAGACGCTCATCGGCGACATGGGCACCGCGCTGTCCGGCGGGCAGAAGCAGCGGATCATCCTCGCCCGCGCGCTCTACAAGCGACCGAGCCTGCTGTTCCTCGACGAAGCGACCAGCCACCTCGACGTCGAATCCGAGCGCACGGTCAACGCCGCGGTGAAGGCGCTGCGCATCACCCGGATCGTGATCGCGCACCGGCCGGAAACCATCGCCAGCGCCGACCGCGTGCTGACGATGGCCGCGGGCCGGATCGAACACGTCGCCCGCCTGCCGGCCACGCCGCCCGAACGCGAGGCGCCCGCCCCGGCCCGTCCGCGGGTGTCCGCGGTCTGAGGCCACGCCGGCACCGGCCCGCCGGCATTGGTGCAACGCAACATCTAGGCAAGCCGCCCGGCCCGTGCTATTGAATCGGTCAACGATCCGTTCAGGGAGCCGGGCACCGGATGACGGTTGACGCGAGGCAGAGCCAGTCGACGGCAGCGACGTGGGGCACGTCGCGCTACGACGAGATGCACGACGCCGACGGCGTCGCCCGCGCGCATTACCGCGCCTTCGACGACTGGTTGCAGGGCACGCCCGAGCCGGTGCTGCGGCACAAGCGCAGCGAGGCGGAACTCGCCTTCCATCGCGTCGGCATCACCTTCTCGGTCTATGGCGAAGCCTCCGGCGACGAGCGCCTGATTCCGTTCGACATGGTCCCGCGGATCGTGCCGGCGGCCGAATGGCGGATGCTCGAAGCCGGCCTGCGCCAGCGCGTGCACGCGCTCAACCTCTTCCTCGGCGACGTCTACGGCGAGCAGCGCATCCTGCGCGAAGGCCTGATCCCCGTCGACCTGGTCCTCGACAACCACGAATTCCGCAAGGAAATGCGCGGCCTGCGCGTGCCCGGCGGCATCTACTCGCACATCTCCGGCATCGACCTGGTGCGCGCCGGCGACGGCCTGTACTACGTGCTGGAAGACAACCTGCGGGTGCCGTCCGGCGTTTCGTACATGCTGGAAAACCGGCGGATGATGGCGCGGCTGATCCCCGAGCTGTTCGCGCGCCAGCAGATCGCGCCGGTCGAACACTATCCCGACGCGCTGCTCGACACGCTGCGCGCGGCGGCGCCCGAGGGCATCGACGATCCGGTGGTGGCCGTACTCACGCCGGGCTCGGCGAATTCGGCGTATTTCGAGCACGCCTTCCTCGCCCAGCAGATGGGCGTGGAACTGGTGGAAGGCGCGGACCTGTTCGTGCGCGACGACACCGTCTACGCGCGCACCACCCGCGGCCCGCAGCGCGTGCACGTGATCTACCGCCGCATCAACGACGACTATCTCGACCCCACCGTGTTCCGTCCGGAATCGGTGCTGGGCATCCCCGGCGTGTTCGGCGCCTACCGCGCCGGGCGCGTCACGCTGGCGAACGCGCCCGGCACCGGCGTCGCCGACGACAAGTCGGTGTATCCGTACGTGCCGGACATGATCCGCTTCTATCTCAGCGAGGAGCCGATCCTGCTCAACGTGCCGACGTGGCAGCTGCGCCGCGAGGACGACCTGCGCTACGTGCTGGACCACCTGCCGGAGTTGGTGGTGAAGGAAGTCCACGGCGCCGGCGGCTACGGCATGCTGGTCGGACCGGCGTCGACGAAGGCCGAGATCGAGGACTTCCGCCAGCGCATCCTCGCCCACCCGTCGAACTACATCGCGCAGCCGACGCTGTCGCTGTCGACCTGCCCCACCTTCGTCGAGAGCGGCCTGGCGCCGCGCCACATCGACCTGCGCCCCTACGTGCTGTCGGGCAAGCGCATCGTCGCGATGCCCGGCGGCCTGACCCGCGTCGCGCTGCGCGAGGGCTCGCTGGTGGTGAACTCGTCGCAGGGCGGCGGGACCAAGGACACCTGGGTTCTGGAGGCCTGATGCTCTGCCGCACCGCCGACGATCTGTACTGGGCGTCGCGCCACATGGAACGCGCGGAGAACACCGCGCGCCTGCTGGACGTGACCGCGCGCATCGCGATGCTTCCCGAACGCCTGGACCGCGGCAAGGCGCAGGCCGCGCCGTGGCGGCGCGCACTGGACGCGCTGGGCGCAGCCGATGCCTGCCTGCAACGTTACGGCAGCATCGACGCCGACAGCGTGATCGACCACCTGCTGCTGTCGCCGGAGAATCCCTCGTCGATCTACGGCTGCCTGCGCGCCGCGCGCGAGGCCGCGCGGGCGCAGCGCGTGGCGATCACCGCCGAGATGTACGAGGACCTCAACGCCTCTTGGCTGGAGATGCGCGGCCTCGATCGCGGGCAGATCGCCCGCGACGGCCTCAACAGCCTGCTCGAACGCGTGAAGAGCCGCTCGGCCTCGTTCCGTGGCGTCACCATCGGCACGCTGGGCCGCGGCGAGAGCTACCAGTTCATGCAGCTGGGCGTGTTCATCGAACGCGCCGACTGGGCGATCCGCCTGCTCGACGTGGTCGGCAGCGACGCCGGCCCGCGCGAGGACGGCAGCGCGCGCGACGCCGCGGACTACTTCCAGTGGAGCGCGCTGCTGCAGTCGCTGTCCGCGTTCGAGACCTACCGCCGGCTGCACCGCAAGACCGTCGACCCGGCCGGCGTCGCCGAACTGATGCTGCTGCACGAGGCCAACCCGCGCTCGCTGCAGACCTGCACCCACACCCTGCACTGCGTGCTGCGCGATCTCGCCGGCGGCGAGGCCCCGGAAGTCGTGCGCCAGGCCGGCGCGCTGTCGGCCCATGTCCGCTACGCGCGCATCGACGAGATCCTCGCCGAAGGGCTGGAACCGTGGCTGCAGAACGCGATGGCGCGGCTGGTGCGGCTGGCCGACACGATCCACCGCCAGTTCATGAGCGCTGCCGACATCGTCCCGCCGCGGATCGCGGGCTGATGCGCCCGGCGTCGCCGCGCTTCCCCCGGCGGCGCCCGAGGGGGCAGAATGTCCGCCGCTGCCGCGTGCGCCACCGACCGTTTCCATGACCTACTGCATCGGACTGAATCTCGACCAGGGCCTCGTGCTGGCGTCGGATTCGCGCACCAACGCCGGCCTCGACGACGTGCGCCGCACCGGCAAGATGCGGGTGTTCGCCTCGCCGGGCGAGTACGTGGTCGTCACGCTCTCCGCCGGCAACCTCTCGCTCACCCAGAACGCGCTGAACCTGATCGAGCAGCGCGGCCGCAGCGGCGGCCCCGACAGCCTGGCCACGGCGACCTCGATGTTCGACGTCGCGCGCCTGATCGGCGATGCGCTGCGCGAGATCCGCCAGCGCGACCAGGCCTACCTGCGCGACAGCGGCGTCGACCCGACCGGCAGCTTCATCGTCGGCGGCCAGGTGCGCGGCGAGGCGCCGCGGCTGTTCCTCGTCTATTCCGAGGGCAACTTCATCGAAAGTTCGCCGGAGATGCCGTACTTCCAGACCGGCGAGAGCAAGTTCGGCAAGCCCATCCTCGACCGCGTCGTCACCCCGCAGACCTCGATGACCGAAGCCTGCAAGTGCGTGCTGGTGTCGTTCGACTCGACCATGCGCTCGAACCTCTCGGTCGGCCCGCCGCTGGACCTGCTGCTGTACCGCCGCGACAGCTTCAGCGCCGACCTGCGCCAGCGCCTCGACGAGAACGACCCGTACCTGCGCACCATCAGCCGGCAGTGGAACGAAACCCTGCGCCAGGGCGTCCGCGACCTGCCCGGCCCCGACTGGCTGGACGACGTGGCGCGCTGAGGCGCGCCGCATCGGAACACGCGCTCAACCGCCGCCGAGGAACCGCAAACCCACGCCCGGTTCGGTGGCGATCCAGCGCGGGGCGGTGGCGTCGTCGCCGAGTTTCTGTCGCAGTTTGCCGACGAGGATGCGCAGGTAGTGCGTGTCGTCCTGATGCGTCGGGCCCCACAGTTCGCGCAGCAGTTGCGGCTGGGTGACCAGGCTGCCGGGATGGCGCACCAGCGCCAGCAGCAGCGCGTACTCCTTGCGGGTCAACGAGACCGGCGCGCCGTCCAGCGTCACCGTGCGCTGTGCGGGGTCCACGCGCAGGTGGCCGTCGTCGTACACCGCGGCACCGCTTGCGCCGCCGCGTCCGCGCAGGGAGGCGCGCACGCGGGCCATGAATTCCTGCACGCCGAACGGCTTGGTCACGTAGTCGTGGGCGCCGGCGTCCAGCGCGGCGACCTTGTCGCGCTCGTCGGCGCGCACGGTCAGCACGATCACCGGCACCTCCGACCACGTGCGCAGTTCGCGCAGCGCGTCCATGCCGTCGCGATCGGGCAGGCCCATGTCGAGCACGACGAGGTCGGCGCCCTCCAGCGCGAGCGCCTGCAGCCCTTCTTCCGCAGTTTCCGCCAGGCGCACGGCGTAGCCCTGCGCGCGCAGGCCGATGTCGAGGAAGCGGCGGATCTGCGGTTCGTCGTCGATCACCAGCACGCGGGCGGGCGCGACCGCGGTGCTCGGCGGGGTCGTCGGGCTCATGCATCGGCCTCCTCTTCGGGCGGAGTCTCGGGCGGCAGGGTCAGGTGCATGCGCGTGCCGGTGCCGCCGTCACCCGGCAGCGCGACGAGGCCGCCGCCGTGCGCTTCGACGATGCCGCGCGCGATCGCCAGCCCCAGCCCGGTGCCGTCGCGGCCGCGGTCGCCGCGTTCGGCGGTGTGGAACGGATCGAACACGCGCTCGCGCTCGGCGTCGGGGATGCCGGGGCCGGCGTCGATCACGTCGAGCCAGGCGCCGCCGTCATCGCCGGTGCCGGCGACGACGCGGACGGATGCGCCGCGCGGCGAGAACTTCACCGCGTTGTCCAGCAGGTTGCACAGCGCCTGCTCGAACAAGGCGGGATTCACGCGGATCAGCGCCGGCGCGCGCGCCAGATCGACGGCGAACGTCGCGCCCGGGCGATAGCGGCGCAGGCGCACGGTGGCCGCGCCGACCAGTTCGTCGACGCCGATCCATTCGCGCTCCGGCGACAGCGCGCCGTGGCCGATCCGGGTCATGTCGAGCAGGTTCTGGATGTAGCGGTCGAGGCGTTCGCCTTCCTCGCGCACGGTTTCGAGCAGCGCGCCACGCTCGTCGGCACCGAGGCGCTCGCCGTAGCTCTCCAGCGCGCCGGCGGCGCCGAGGATCGCCGCCAGCGGCGAGCGCAGATCGTGCGAGACCGACGACAGCAGCGCCGCGCGCAGGCGCTCGCGTTCGTGCGCGAGACGGGTGGCGTCGAGCGCGCGCTGCAGGCGCACGCGACGCAGCGCGCCGGCGATGTCGTCGGCCATCGCCCGTGCCAGACGGCGCGGCGCGTCTTCGAGCCGGTCGATGTAGGCCGGGAACTTCAGGCCGAGCACACCGACGCGATCCGCGCCCTCGCCCAGCGGCAGGAACCACCAGCCCTGCGCGTCGACGCCGCGATCGGCACGGGGTGCCGCACCGTCCTCCAGCCGCAGCCAGGTGTCCGCGTCCAGGCTGCCGCGGAACACGTCGATGGCGATCGCCGTCACCGCCACTTCGTCCTCGGCGGCGGACAGCCGGCGCACCAGTTCCTCGCGCGCCTCGGCGTGGCGGCGCGCGCGCGCCATCGCGTCCACCTGCATCGCCAGCCGCGACGCCAGGCTGCCGGCCAGCAGCGCCGCGGCGAGGAACAGCAGCACGGTGGCGATGCCGTGGCGCGCGTCGATGTAGAACGTGTAGCGCGGCGCGATGAAGAAGTAGTTGTAGGCGAGGAAGCACAGCACCGCAGTCGCCAGCGCCGGCCCCAGGCGCGTGCGCGCGGCGACCAGCACCACCGCCAGCATGAACACCAGCGACAGATCGCGCAGGCCCAGCGAGTGCTCCGCAAGCGACGCGACCCCGACCGCGCAGGCGGAGGCCACGACCGCCAGCAGCCAGCCGGCCAACAGGTCGAAGCGTTGCCGGTATTCGAGGTGGCGGGCAGGTTCGGTCATGCGCAGGCCGCCATTGTGCCGAAGGACGCCGCCGCCTGCGGACCGATCCCGTGGGCGGCGCGGACCGGGCCGGGGTACGCACGGGGTTCTCGCGGAATTTACGCGGAATTTACGCCGGACCCGGGATCGCCCGCTTCCGACTTTACGCACCGCGGCAGGAGACTGCGCGCCTCTCCCGCCACGCGCCGCCATGGACATCGCCCCTTCTCCGCAAGCCACCGCGCACACCGCCCCGCGCGACGGGCACGGCGGCCGCTTCGGCGCCCTCATGCTGGGCGCGATCGGCATCGTCTACGGCGACATCGGCACCAGTCCGCTGTACACCCTGAAGGAAGCCTTCTCGCCGCACTACGGCGTGGCGGCGGACGCCGCCGGCGTGTACGGCATCCTGTCGCTGATCTTCTGGTCGCTGGTCGTGGTGGTCACGGTGAAGTACGTCACCGTGATCATGCGCGCCGACAACGACGGCGAGGGCGGCATCATGGCGCTGACCGCGCTGGTCGCGCGCGGCCTGGCGCCCGGCTCGCGCGGCGCCTACGTCATCGGTCTGCTCGGCGTGTTCGGCGTGGCGCTGTTCTTCGGCGACGGCGTACTGACGCCGGCGATCTCGGTGCTGTCGGCGGTCGAGGGCCTGGGCGTGGCTGCACCCGCCCTCTCGCACTGGGTGCTGCCGGTCACCGTCGGCGTGCTGGTGCTGCTGTTCCTGCTGCAACGCTTCGGCACCGAGGTCGTGGGCCGTGCGTTCGGGCCGGTGGTGCTGGTGTGGTTCGCGGCGCTGGCGGCGATCGGCGTGTACAACATCGTCGGTCATCCCGAGGTGCTGCAGGCGCTGGACCCGCGCTGGGGCGTGCGCTTCTTCGCGGCGCACGGCTGGCACGGGCTGGTCATCCTCGGCGCGGTGGTGCTGGCGGTGACCGGCGGCGAAACCCTGTACGCGGACATGGGCCACTTCGGCCGGCGCCCGATCACCGTCGCCTGGAACGCCATCGTGCTGCCGGCGCTGACGCTCAACTACTTCGGCCAGGGCGCGCTGCTGCTGCGCGATCCGTCGGCGGTCGCGAATCCCTTCTACCTCGGCGTGCCGGCGTGGGCGCTGTATCCGATGATCGGCCTCGCCACCGCGGCGACGGTGATCGCCTCGCAGGCGGTGATCAGCGGCGCCTACTCGGCCGCGCGCCAGGCGATGCTGCTGGGCTACCTGCCGCGCATGGGCGTGCGCCACACCTCGCGCGAAACGCTCGGCCAGATCTACGTGCCCGCGGTGAACTGGCTGCTGATGATCGCGGTGATCATCACCGTGCTGGGCTTCGGCGACTCGACGTCGCTGGCCACCGCCTACGGCGTGTCCGTCACCGGCACGATGCTGATCACCAGCCTGCTGCTGATCGTGCTGGTGCGCATGCGCGGACAGGTGCCCGCGTGGGCGTTCTGGCCGGCCGCCGCGCTTTTCCTGCTGGTCGACCTCGCCTTCCTCGCCGCCAACCTGGCGAAATTCAGGGACGGCGCGTGGTTCCCGATCGCGATGGGCGTGGCGATGTTCGCGGTGATGCGCACCTGGGCGCGCGGCCGCGCGATGCTGCACGCCGAGCTGCGCAAGGACGGCGTGCCGCTCGCCGACTTCCTGCCCGGCCTGCGCCTCTCGCCGCCGGTGCGCGTGCCCGGCACCGCGGTGTTCCTCACCGGCACGCCGGGCATCGTGCCCAAGGCGCTGCTGCACAACCTCAAGCACAACAAGGTGCTGCACGATCGCAACGTGCTGCTGACGGTCGAGACGCTGCCGATCCCGGTCGTGCCGATCGCCCGGCGGTTGTCGTTCTCGCGGATCGACGATGATTTCATGCGCGTGACCGTGCGCGTGGGCTTCATGGAGTCGCCGGACGTGCCGCTGGCGCTGATGCGTTCGTGCGACCGCGGCGGGCCGGCGTTCGATCCGATGGACACCACCTTCTTCGCCAGCCGCGAGAGCGTGCTCGCGCCGCCGCGCCGCGGCATGCCGCAATGGCGCGATCGCGTGTTCGCGTTCCTGCATCGCAACGCCGCGCCGGCCAACGAGTTCTTCCGCATCCCCGCCACGCGGCTGGTGGAGCTGGGCACGCCGGTGGAGATCTGAGTGGCACCGTCGCCTGCGCTCACGCTGGCGACGGCAGCGCCATCTCCAGCGGCACGGGCCGGCCGAGGTAATAGCCCTGGCCGTATTCGACGCCCAGCCCGGCCAGCGCCTTCAATTCGCGCTCGGTCTCCACGCCTTCGACGATGATGGTCGCGTTGGTGCCGCTGGCGAAGGTCTGGATCGCCGACACCAGCGTCTGCCGGCGCAGATCCTGGTCGATGCCGCGGGTCAGCGAGATGTCGAGTTTGATGATGTCCGGCGACACGTGGAGGATGTGGCGCAGCGAGGCGAACCCGGCGCCGGCGTCGTCGATGGCGACCATCACGCCGCGCGCCTGCAGTGCGCGAAGCGAGGCGCAGAGGCGTTCGTAATCCGCGACGTTGGTGTGCTCGGTGATCTCGATGATCACCCGTGCCATGTCGTACCCGGCGAGCAGCGCGCGGAATTCATCGGACACGATGGTGTCGGGCGAGGCGTTGATCGACAGCCGGCAAGGCTGCGGGATCTCCTCCAGCCGGCTCAGCGCCGCGCGCATGGCTTCCAGCTCCAGCGCCAATCCCATGCCGACCTCCGCGGCCTGCATGAACCAGACGTCGGGCGTCGGCGAGCCCGCGGGGAACCGCGACAGCGCTTCGTACGCGAACACGTGGCCATCGCTCAGCGACACGATCGGCTGGTAGACGATGGCCAGCGCGTGTTCGCGGATCAGCGCCCGGATGCGCCCGGCGAGATCGGACTTGTGCTGCTCGGCCTCGTGCTCGGCCGCAAGGCGGCCACGGTATTCGCTGAGCAGGTCGGAATAGCCGAGCGCGTGACCCAGCGCCGCGCCGACCAGCGCCGCCATCATGCGCATGGTGCGCACGTCCGGCGTGCGATACGCGCGCGGATACGGCGACAGCACCTTGAGCACGCCGAACGGTTTGTCCTCGTACACCAGCGGCGTCACCAGCATGGAGCGCAGTCCGACGCGGCGACAGGCTTCGCGGTTCACGCGCGGATCGGTTTCGGAATCGTCGCAACGCAGCACTTCGTTGCGCGCGACGCACAGTCCCGACAGGCTGCCCTGCGCCGGCACGCGCAGGCCGACCTGTGCGGCGGCGGAGCCGCTGGCGACCCAATACACGAAATCACCTTCGTCGAGGATCTCGACCACCGCACCGGCGGAACGCGTGAGCTCGCAGGCACGGCGGATGACGGCGTTCACGACCTGGTTCGGATCGTGCGCGAGCATCACGATCTCGTTCTGCGCCGCGATGATGCGGGCATAGAGCCCGGCATCACGCCCGGGCGACGGGCCCGAACCGGTCTGCGCATCCTCCCGCATGCGCGGATCCGCGCGCCTGGGTAAAGAGTCCTTGCCCATGCCCTGCCCCGTCTGTCCGCGTTGATGGCGTGGTTCCGAAATCCCTCTGCGACAGATACCGCTTGCCCCATGACCCGTCAAGACATTCTCGACACGCAAAGCGCGCCGGCACGGCGAAATGCATGCAGGCAAAGACGCCGTCAATGAGGATCGCGCGCACGATCAATCGCGCACGCAATTCCACCTGAATCGCAACGCGATCGTCTGGCACGATCGACACGCTCGATGGCGATTCAGACAACGCACGGAAGCGCGTTACCGCCTCCAGTCGTCACGCGGACCTTCCGGCCGCCATGGGTTCGCTTCACCCATCCGACGCCTCATGGGTGGTGCCGTGGACGGCAATGGCCATCCCGTCCGCGGTGCCACCGGGCACGCTTCGAGCGCGACCAGATCCCATCGCGTACCCGCCAGCCAGAATCGGAAATGGCGAACAAATGTTTTCAGGTGACGCGTGAAGCTTTCCATCGATGAATCCCGTGCCTGGCACCCTGGGATCCGACAAACGCAGGCGGCGACTGCGGGTGCGGAGCGCAGGCCCCGGAGAAGATCGTGCGCGTCGGGTTCATGCGAGTGGATACGCATCCCGCTGATCATGCGCCCGATCCCGGGCCAGCGCGGCCGGGTGACTCGTTCATTCATGCCCCGTACCGCATCACGACGTACCGTGATCACCCGTCGCATGCGCCACGCACCGGACATCCGCACATGAAAGTGGAAAAGCGGCATCGCTACGTGAGCGATTCAGGACCGCATGCGACCCGGCACGACGACACCGTCACGGTGCTCACGAGCGCGGCGCATGACGACATGCCTGCATGCTCCGCATCGAGACGCATCGACGTGGCACAGGCGTCCGGCACCACCTCACGTGAACGCATTCCGCAGGGCGCGCCGGGATAACATCGGAATAACAATCGGAGGCGCACCCTGCATGGGCATTACGACGCAAGGTCGTAACGGCCACTCAGCCGCGGCGCATCCGTGAACCCCACGCACTGAGCCTTCATGCCCGCCCTCCTGGCGGGTCGCGGTTTCGGCCGCCCCCGGATCCTGCGCGATCGCGTCCTGCGCCATCGCCGATCCCACTCGAAAGGCCATTCTCGAATGAATACCAACACGCCCACCATCGCCGCCAATTCCGGCGCCTCCGTCACCGCCATCGCTGCCGTCAGCCTGAACATCGTCGACACGATCGCCGCGAACGACACGTTCAAGACCTTCGGCACCGCCCTGCGACAGTCGGGCATGAACGACGTGCTCCGCGGCACCGGCCCGTTCACCGTCTTCGCCCCCACCGACGCCGCGTTCGCCAAGCTGCCCTCGGGCCAGCTCGATCGCCTGATGAAGCCCGAGAACAAGGAAGAACTCACCTCGCTGGTGAACTACCACGTCGTGAAGGGCCGCAAGCTGGCGTCCGACATCGGCAAGTGGGATTCGGCCCGCACCGTCAACGGCCAGTCGGCGCCGATCAAGCTCACCGACGGCAAGGTCAGCATCGACGGCGCTCATGTCACCTCGGCCGACATCGGGTCGAGCAACGGCGTCATCCATGGCATCGACAAGGTGAACATCCCCACCAAGTCGTGACCCACGGCGGTACACCAAGGAAAACGGCGGGCATTGCCCGCCGTTTTTTCGTGCGTGGCCGCCGGGTGGCGCGGGCCGGGCTCAGTGCGTCGCGGCCTGCTTCGCATCCTTGCCAGGCGCGTCGGTCGTCGCCGACTTCGCGTACTTCACGAATTCGTCCAGCCATGTCTCGCCACCGGTGTCCGCGACGATCGCGCAGTTCCGACCGTTCGCTGCAACACACAACGCCCGCGAAACACCGCGTCAAGGCGATTTCGGCATGGCGGACGGATTCTTTCGTGCGCACGCCACGCGGGGCAAGACGCACTCGATGAAGAACGCCGACACGATCGATCACACGGCTGTTTCCCGGCCTCGGCGGCCACATCGATCGACGACGCGAATCACCCCGTGACGCGATCGAGATAGCGTGAAATGGAGGCATCGACCGCGGCGCGCGCATCGCCGAGGATGTTCCGCCCCCACGTATAGCCGTACACGTCCTCGAACGCCAGGCCATCGAGGCGCTCGCGGATCGCGCGCACGTCCGCGGGACGCATCGGGATGTAGTTGGGATAGCTGTACATGAACGTGACGTGGCGACGGTCGAGCACCACCTGCAGTGCATCGCCGGGGAACAGCGCGCCACCCGCACGCGGACCGTCGCGCCAGTGCAGCGCAGTGCTGCCCGGGAAGTGCCCGCCGCAGCGCAGCAGCGTGACCGATGACGACAGCGGGAAGCGGTCGCCGTCCCAGAAGCCGATGCGCGGCGAGGGCCGCCGCACCCATGCGCGATCGGCGGCATGCAGCAGGATCGGCACATCACCCAGCGCCTCGCTCCACTCGACCATCGCCGAGTAGAAGTGCGGGTGCGAGATCACGATGCTGTCGACGCCACCCTGCGCGCGCAGCGCGGCGACGGCCTCGTCCGTGACCAGGCTGACGCACTCCCACAGCAGATTGCCGGCGTCGGTCTTCAGCAGCAGCGCGCGCTGCGGGATCGCGAACTCACCCTCGATGCCGATGCCGAGCAGGCCGGCATCGTCCTCGATGCGCAGGCGGTGGCGCTTCGCCAGCGCGTCGTGCGTGGTCCAGCGCTGACCGCCCCAGCCGACGTACTGGCGATCGTCGAGGCAGATCGGGCATTCCGGCGGTGGCACGGGGCTGTCGGCGAACTGGGTCCCGCAGGTTTCGCACAGATGGCAGGGCATGGTCGGTCCTCGGAGCGGCAATGGCGCCACTATCGGGGTAATCTGGCGCCATGGATCGACCAGTTCCGATCAAAAAAGGGGAGCCGGTTTTCCCTTTCGACCTCCGCGCCGAGCGCGCGGAAGGCGTGGTTGCCTCACTGCATCGGCAACTGCGCGCCGCGATCCTCGACGGCCGGCTCGCGCCGGGCACGCCGCTGCCGTCCTCGCGGCGTGCAGCGGCGGCACTGGGCGTGGGCCGCAACGCGATCGCCGCCGTCCACGACCGGCTCGTGGCCGAGGGTTACGCGATCGCGCGACCCGGTGCACGCACCGTCGTCGCCGGCACCGTCGCGCGACGCCCGGCCCGTCCGGGCGCGGCGCAACGCAACGCGCCACGCCCGGCCGACGCCCTGCAGCCGCCTTGGCGCGAGGCACTGCCGGCCGCGTCCGTCCCCGCACTGCCCGAACGCAGCTTCCGTCTCGGCGTGCCGGATGCACGCATGTTCCCGCATGCGCTGTGGCGGCGGCTGGCCGCACGCGCCTGGCGCGATCTCGCACGGCAGCCGTTCGACTACCCGCCGCCCGAAGGGCTGCCCGTGCTGCGCGATGCGATCGCCGGCCACGTTGCGTTCTCCCGCGCCGTCGCCTGCACCGGCGAGGACGTGCTGGTCACCGCCGGCGCGCAGCAGGCGTTCGCGCTGCTCGCCCGCCTGCTGGTGGCGCCGGGACGCACCCGTGTGGCGGTCGAGGAACCGGGCTACCCGCCGGCACGCGATGCATTCGCGGCGGCGGGCGCGGTGCTGGTGCCGGTGCCGGTGGACGACGCCGGCCTGTGCGTCGACCGCCTGCCTGACGACGTCCGTGTCGTGCTGGCGACGCCGTCGCACCAGTCGCCGACCGGTGTCGCGCTCTCGCTGGCGCGACGCACCGCGCTGCTGGCATTCGCACGACGCCGCGGTGCGATCGTGATCGAGGACGACTACGACGGCGAGTTCCGCTTCGGCGGCCGTCCGCTGGACGCGTTGCAGACGCTCGATCGCGACGGCCGCGTGTTCTACGTCGGCACGTTCTCGAAAAGCCTGTTCCCCGCGCTGCGCAAGGGGTTCATCGTCGCACCGGCCTGGGCGCGCGATGCGCTGCGCGCAGCCGCGCGCACCTGTGCGGGCCACGCCGACGCCGCGATGCAGAGGCTGCTCGCCTCCTTCCTGCGCGAAGGCCACCTCGCCCGCCACGTGCGGCGCATGTGGCCCCTGTACGCTGCACGTCGTGCGGTGCTGATCGAGGCGCTCGACGGCCCGCTGTCACCGTGGCTGGCGCGCATCCCGTCCGAAGCCGGCCTGCACCTCGCGGCACGGCTGCACGATCCCGACCACGCGGCGCGACTGCTGCCGCGCCTGCTCGAACGCCTGCCGGGCACGCAGGCGACCCGCGATTACGCGATCGGTTCCGACGTGCCGCCTGCGATCGCGATCGGCTACGGCAGCATCGACGCGGAGGCGATCGCGCAGGCGATGCATGGCCTGCGGGAGGCGCTGGCGCGCGCCTGACCCGCGCGCCAGCGAGCCGCGGGCTCAGGGCGCCACGGCGTCCTTCGCCGGCGCGACGGGCGTCGCCGGCTTCGCGTGCTTCACGAACTCCTCCAGCCACGCGTCGGTCTCGGCCAGCATGTGCAGGATCGATTCGCGGGCGCGATACGAATGCGCTTCCTTCGGCAGCATCACCAGCCGCGCGGTGCCGCCCAGACCCTTCACCGCGGCGAACATGCGCTCGCTCTGGATCGGGAACGTGCCGCTGTTGTTGTCGTCCTCGCCGTGGATCATCAGCAGCGCGTCCTTGATGTCGTTGGCGTAGTTGAACGGCGACATCGTCTGGTAGGTGTCGGGCGCCTGCCAGAAATTGCGCTCCTCGGACTGGAAGCCGAATGGCGTGAGCGTGCGGTTGTAGGCGCCGCTGCGCGCGATGCCGGCCTTGAACAGCCGCGTGTGCGCGAGCAGGTTCGCGGTCATGAACGCGCCGTACGAATGCCCGCCGATCGCGATGCGGTCGCGGTCGGCCACGCCGCGGCGCACCACTTCGTCGACCGCGGCTTCGGCGTCGGCGACGAGCTGCGGCACATAGGTGTCGTTCGGTTCCTTGCTGCCTTCGCCGACGATCGGCATCGACGGGTTGTCGAGCACCGCGTAGCCGCGCGCCAGGAACGGCAACGGTCCCGTGTAGCTGATGGCGTTGAAGCGGTACGGCGAGCCGGTGACCTGCGACGCGGCCTCGGCCGATTTGAACTCGGCCGGATAGGCCCACAGCAGCGTCGGCAGCGGCTTGTCGCGGCCCGGCTTGAAGCCCGGCGGCAGGTAGAGGTTCGCGGTGAGTTCGACGCCGTCGCGGCGCCTGTAGCGGATCTGTTCCTTCTTCACGTCGCGCAGCTGCGGCGTGGGATGCGGGAAGTGCGTCAGCGCCACCGGCTTCGCCTTCGCGCCGAGATCGAGACGGTAGTAGTTGACCGGTTCGATCGGCGATTCGCGGGTGATCAGCACCTGCTTGGCGTCGTCGTCGAGCAGCGCGACCACGTTGCTGTAGGTCGGCGCGGCGGAGCGGAACAGCCGCTGCTTGGTGTTGGTGTCCAGATTCCAGCGATCGAGGAACGGACGATCGCCCTCGGGCGAGGCGCCGTCGCCGATCAGGTACAGGCTCTTGCCGTCGGACGAGAAGCGCAGGCGCGGGAAGCCGTTCTCGTCGCGCTCGGCGACCGGCGTGCCGGGATTCGCGTAGCGGTCCTCGCTGGAGCCCTCGAACAGCAGCACCGGCGCGGTGGCCGGCGCATCGGGCGCCAGCCGCCAGGTCTTCACCTTGCGCGTCTTCCACCAGAACTCGCTGAGCAGCGCCACGTCGCCGCGGCCCCAGGCAATGCTGGCGACGCGGCTGCCGACCTTTGCCAGCGACACCGGCGGCGCGTCGAACGGCGCCGGTTGCATCAGCACTTCGTCGCGCACGTCGGCCGGCTTCGCGGGATCGCCGCCGTCGCGGGCCTCGGTCCACACCAGCGTGGCCGGCGCGTCGCTGCGCCACTCGATGTCGCGCACGCCGGTGGGCACGGCATCGTTTCCGCTGGGCAGGCCCTCGAACAGCGGCAGCGTGGCGACGGTGTGCAGCGGCTTGCCGTCGAGATCGAGCACCGCGATGCGGCGCGGGAAGTACTGCCACGGCACGACGTACGAGAACGGCCGCTCGATCGTCTCCGCCAGCAGGTGCCGGCCGTCCGGCGACGGCGACAGGCCGACGTACAGGCCCGGCGTGCCGATCTCGCGCACGGCGCCGTCCACGCCGACCAGCGCCGGCTGCACGCGCAGGTAGTGCTCCAGCACCTGCGCGTCGTGTTCGTCGTGCAGCATGTCCTGGTAGGTGCGGATCTGGCGCACCGCGCCCTTGCCTCGGGTTTCCTGCGTGTTGGGGCCGGGCGGCACCACGCTGTCCGGCGGCGGCCCGCCCTGGCCCGTGCGCAGGTTCACCAGCAGGTGCCTGCTGTCCGGCATCCAGATCACGCTGCCGCGCACCGTGTTGAGCGGGCGATCCAGCAGCTTGCGTGCGGTATGCGCGGCCACGTCGACCAGCCACAGCGTGTTCGCGCCGGAATACGGGTCCTGCTGGTTCAGCGCGAGGTATTTCTGGTCGGGCGACCACGACACCGACGCCAGCGAGAGCGGCTGCGGCAGGCCGTCGATGTGGATCTCGCGCCCGCTGGCCGCTTCCATCAGCCACAGGTCGGTCGAGAACGTGAACTTGCTGGGCGCGTAGGTCCGCGGGTTGATCCGCAGCCCCGCCAGCCGCAGTTCCGGCTGCGCGACCAGCGCGATGGACGGCAGCGGCGGCACCTGCTGCAGCGCGAGCAGGTCGCGGTGCGGGCTGAGCGCCACCTGCGGCGCCTTGGGCGCATCGACGATGGCCTTCAGCTCGGCCACGGGCTCGCGGTAGCCGCCGGCGGGCTGCGCGGCGGCGACCGATGCGGCGGATTGGGCGGTCGCCATGGGCGCGACCAGCGCACCCGGCGCGGCGAGGGCCGCGGCCAGCAGCAGCGGCAGGGCGAGCCGGCGCAGCGCCGGCGGGCGGGCGGGGGACAGGCGATGGGGCATGGCGGCACGGACTCCCGAGGTTCGGCACGAGGCGACCGCCCATCCTCGCCGCCGTTCGTCGCCGGGCCATGCGCCACAGGTCATGGCGGCGGATCGATTCATCGTTCCATCGCGAGAAAGCGATAGAATGCCGCCCCTGCCCCCGCCGAGGGGCGCTGCAAGCCCGGCAGGACGCCCGTGCGTCCCCGTCCGGGATCAGGCTCGGCGGGCGGTCCCACCGCATCAACGGCGCCCGTTCACTGTCCCCCGCGGGACACACGACGGAGTATTGCCATGAACGCACAGGTCAAGCCCATCCAGGACTGCAAGGTCGCCGACATCGGCCTCGCCGACTGGGGCCGCAAGGAAATCGAGATCGCCGAGCACGAGATGCCGGGCCTGATGTCGATCCGCCGCAAGTACGCCGAGAGCAAGCCGCTCAAGGGCGTGCGCGTCACCGGCTCGCTGCACATGACCATCCAGACGGCCGTGCTGATCGAGACCCTGAAGGACATCGGCGGCGACGTCCGCTGGGCGTCCTGCAACATCTTCTCGACCCAGGACCACGCCGCCGCCGCCATCGCCGCCACCGGCACCCCGGTGTTCGCGTGGAAGGGCGAGACGCTGGAGGAATACTGGGACTGCACCCTCGACGCCATCACCTTCCCGGGCGGCAAGGGTCCGGAGCTGGTCGTCGACGACGGCGGCGACGTCACCCTGCTGATCCACAAGGGCTACGAGCTGGAAAACGGCAGCGACTGGGTGAACACCCCGTCGGGCTCGCATGAAGAGCAGATCATCAAGAACCTGCTCAAGCGCGTCGCCAAGGAGCGCCCCGGCTTCTGGACCACCGTGGTCAAGGACTGGAAGGGCGTCTCCGAAGAGACCACCACCGGCGTGCACCGCCTGTACCAGCTGGCCGAACAGGGCAAGCTGCTGATCCCGGCGATCAACGTCAACGACTCGGTCACCAAGTCGAAGTTCGACAACCTCTACGGCTGTCGCGAGTCGCTGGCCGATGGCCTCAAGCGCGCGATGGACGTGATGCTGGCCGGCAAGGTCGCCGTGGTCTGCGGCTACGGCGACGTGGGCAAGGGCTCGGCGCACTCGCTGCGCGCCTACGGCTGCCGCGTCATCGTCACCGAGATCGATCCGATCTGCGCGCTGCAGGCGGCGATGGAAGGCTACGAGGTGAAGACCGTCGAGGACACCCTCGGCCTCGCCGACATCTACGTGACCACCACGGGCAACAAGGACGTGATCACCTACGACCACATGCTCGGCATGAAGGATCAGGCGATCGTCTGCAACATCGGCCACTTCGACAACGAGATCCAGGTCGACCGCCTCAACAGCAGCGGCGCCGAGAAGATCAACATCAAGCCGCAGGTCGACAAGTACAAGCTGCCGAACGGCCGCGAGATGTTCCTGCTGGCCGAAGGCCGCCTCGTGAACCTCGGCTGCGCCACCGGCCACCCGAGCTTCGTGATGTCGAACTCGTTCTCGAACCAGACCCTCGCGCAGATCGACCTGTGGGCGAACAAGGACTTCTACTCGCCGAAGGTCTACATCCTGCCGAAGAAGCTGGACGAGGAAGTGGCGCGCCTGCACCTGGAGAAGATCGGCGTGAAGCTGACCACGCTCACCGCGCAGCAGGCCGAGTACCTCGGCGTGCCGGTGCACGGCCCGTTCAAGCCGGAGCACTACCGCTACTGATCGCGGGGTTTCCTCCGCGATGTTTCACCACGACGGGCGCTTCGGCGCCCGTCGTCGTTTGTGCCTTCGCTGCTTTTTTGTAGGAGCGACGTGAGTCGCGACCTCGTGGCGCACAGGTCGCGACTCACGTCGCTCCTACAAAGGCAGGCAGTCGCCACCCGCTGGCCTTCGCCTGCCGCGATTCCCGTTCATTCAGAGCCGGCGTCGTCGGCTCCGGTCCGAGAGCCGCGGACCGGGCAGCGCATCAAGGGAGGAACGGATGACGAAGTACGCATCGTGGGCCCACGGGAACGCCGTGGTGACGGAGCTGCCGAGCGGGCTGCTGGTCCGCCACTGGGGCTGGGGCACCGAAATGCAGTTCACGTTCAACGCCGGGCAGTCGCCACCGGCGGCGTGGGCGCACATCCCGATCCCGACGCCGGTGATCCTCGACGACGTGCGCCTGAAGGTCCGCACCCTGTTCCTGCTGTTCAAGACCGGCCAGCACGCGGCGATCGACAGCATCCACGTCTTCGACGGCCCCAACCGCATCCACGCCGAGGATTTCGTCAACGGCAACGGCCCCAGCCCGCTGCGCCGCACGGGCAACCATTCGACCGGCATCGACGGCCGCAACACGATCACCCTGGCCGCGGATCACGAAGTCCTCTGGGGCCTGTCGATCGCGTTCAAGATGACCCCGGTCGCGGTCACCGTCTCGTCGCCACCGGTCGATCCCGAAGGCACCGTGCTGATCACGACTGCCGGCGCGGATTTCTTCTGATCGCGCGGAACACGCTTCGCAATGCGCGGGTCGCGACGTTGCGCGCCGGCCCGCGGCTCACTTCACCCGCCGTTTCTCCAGCTTGCGCGCCAGCGTGCGGCGATGCAGGCCGAGCCGGCGCGCGGTCTCGGAGATGTTGAAGCCGGTCTCCACCAGCGTCTCGTGGATGCGCTCCCATTCGAGCGTCTTGATCGACGAGGTCTTGCGCGCGCCGACTTCGACCTCTTCGTCGCCGGCGGCGCGCTTGAACGCGGCCTCGATGTCATCGGTGTTCGACGGCTTCGCGAGGTAGTGCATCGCGCCGAGCTTGATGGCCTCCACCGCGGTCGCGATGCTGGCATAGCCGGTGAGCACGACGATCAGCATGTCGGGATCGTGCGCATGCAGGTCCTTCACCCACGACAGTCCCGACGCATTGCCGGCGAGCTTGAGGTCGACCACCGCGTGCGTCGGCGCGAAACCGTCGAGCACGGTCGCCAGCGGCTCCTGGCCGGTCGCGACGCGCACCGCGCAGCCGCGGCGCTCGAACGAGCGCGCCAGCGTGCGCGCGAACGCCACGTCGTCCTCCACGATCAGCAGCCTGCGTTCATCGCTCATCGTCGCGGCCCTCGTGCATGCCGTCATGGTACGTGTCGTCGTCGTGCGACCCCGGGTCGATCTCGATCGCCGCGAGCGGCAGCGTCACCGTCACCGCGGCGCCGCCCAGCGGCAGATTGCGCACCGCCAGTCGTCCGCCCAGCGTGCGCGCCACGTTCACCGACAGGAACAACCCGAGCCCGCCACCGGCGCGTCCTTTCGTCGAGTTGTACGGCGTGCCCAGCCGGTCCAGCACCTGGGTGTCGAAGCCCGGTCCGGCGTCACGGACCTCGATCACCAGGTCGTCGTCGCGGCCGGAGACCTCCAGTTCGACCCGCGCCGGCGACACTTCCAGCGCGTTGTCGAGCACGTTGAACACCATCTGCCGCAGGCCGGCATCGGCGACGATCCACGGGTTCGGCACCACCCGGCGCCGGTAGCGGAAATCGGCGGGATTGCTCAACGCGCGCCACTGTTCGGCCAGTTCGTCGAGGAAGGCGTGCAGCGTGGTCTGCACCGGCGCTTCGCCGCGGGTCTCGCCGGCGGCCAGCAGGATGTTGGTGACGATCGACTTGCAGCGCGCGACCTGCGCCTGCATCTCGACGAGATCGTGGTAGATCTCCGCCTCCGACGACATCGACGGCAGGTGCTGCCAGTCGCCGAGGATCACCGACAGCGTCGACAGCGGCGTGCCCAGTTCGTGCGCGGCGCCCGAGGCGAGCAGGCCCATGCGCACGATGTGTTCCTCTTCCGCCGCACGCTGGCGCAGCTCGGCCAGGCGCGCGTCGCGCTCGCGCAGGATGCGGCCGATGCGGGTGATGAACACCACCAGCAGCGCCGCGATCAGCACGAAGCAGATCAGCAGGCCCTGCACGTAGAGATCGGCGAGGCCCTTCGACAGGTCGACGTCGATCCGGGTCGGGCTGGGCACGGCGATCAGCGCGGCCACGCTCAGTGCGGTGGCGGCGGCGACGATCCAGTTGCCCGGCGGGCGCAGCAGCACGGTCGCCAGCGCGACCTGCAGCAGGAACAGGAACACGAACGGATTGGCGATGCCGCCGCCGAGATGCAGCTGGAACGCGAGCGACGCGACGTCGACCAGCAGCGCGGCCAGCAGCGCGCCGTTCGACACCCGGCCCGTGCGCCACCACACGAACTGGCTGAACAGATTGAACAGCGCCAGCGCCGCGAGCGTGCCGAGCATCCAGCCCAGCGGGAGCGCGATGCCCAGCCCGGCGTACACGATGAGGATCGTGAGCAACTGCCCGCCCACCGCGATCCAGCGCAGCTGGATGAGCTGGTGCATGCCGCGCAGGCCGGCGTGGGCCGTCGCCGGCGTCGCGGGCGGCCTGCGCAGCCCGCGGGCGACGGTATCCTCGGTCGACCGGTCGGCAGGAGTGGCCTGCATGGCGGGGCCCTCTTCGTCAGCGGTCATCTTGCCGCATGCGACGCCGCGAGACGAGCAGCGCGGCGCCGGCCAGCGCCGTGAGCAGGGCCATGCCGAACCACGTCAGCGCATAGCCGAGGTGGGGATCGCGGAAGTGCACGACGGTGAGCCCGCCGCGCGGCCAGCCGCCGGGACGTGGGCCGGCCTCGGCATCGACGAAGAACGGCGCGACCGACGCCGCGGGCAGGCCCCGCGCCCGCGCGATTTCGGCCACGTCGCGCGAATGCCAGCGATCCTCGCCCGGCACGTTGCGGCGCAGGAAACCGCCGCCGGGCTCGGACGGACGCAGCAGGCCGACGATCTCCACCCGGCCCGCGGGCGGCGCAGCGGCGCGCGCGCCCTGCGGCACGAAACCGCGATTGACGAAGACGATGTCGCCGCCGTCGGTGCGCAGCGGCGCCAGTGCCCACGCGCCCATGCCGAAATCGGTGACGGCCTGCGTGCGTGCCTCGGCGACCGGCAGGAAGCTGCCCGCGAGGCGGACACGGCGGTAGCCGTCGCGTTCCTCGCTCGTGCCCGGCCATGCGGCACGCGGCGGCGGCGCGACCGGCGCGGCGTGGATGCGCGCATCGACCCGCGCGATCAGCGCGTGCTTCCACGCCATCCGCTGCAACTGCCACAGGCCCAGCGCGACGAAGCCGGCGAAAGCCGCCGCCAGCAGCGCGGACAGGGCCACCGTCCACGCCGACGGCCGGCCGCGCCGCGGCGCCGTGCGCCCGGTCGCGATCAGCCCTGCGGCACCGGCCATCGACGCACTCATGGCACCGCCTGCATCCCCTGCATCTCGTGGGCGCCCGGCATCATGTTCGTGTTGAGGTGGTGCATCACCCACAGCGAGCCGCTGAGCACGATGACCACCAGCACCGCAGTGAAGACCAGCGCGAGCAGGTTCCAGCCGCCTTCGGAGCGGGCGTTCATGTGCAGGAAGTAGACCATGTGCACCACGATCTGCACGGCAGCGAACGCCAGCAGCACCACGGCCAGTGTCGTGGAATGCTGGATGCCCTTGCCCATCACCAGCGCGAAGGGAATCGCCGTCAGCACCAGCGACAGCAGGAAGCCGGTGAGATATTCCCGCGCCGAGACGTGCGGGATGCCGTCGTCGTCATGGTGATCGTGGTGCGCGTCGTGCGCGGCATCGGAAGAGAGCTGGCTCATGGCAGCACGCCCATCAGGTAGACGAAGGTGAACACGCCGATCCAGACGACGTCGAGGAAGTGCCAGAACATCGACAGGCAGGCGATGCGGCGCATGGTCTCGCGGGTCAGCCCGCGCTGCGCGACCTGCACGCACAGCGTCAGCAACCAGACGACGCCGAAGAACACGTGCAGGCCGTGGGTGCCGACCAGCGCGAAGAACGACGACAGGAACGCGCTGCGCTGCGGGCCCGCGCCCTCGTGGATCAGGTGCACGAACTCGTACAGTTCGATGCCGAGGAAGCCGAGGCCCAGCGCGCCGGTCGCGAGCAGCCAGCCGATCGTGCCGCCGCGATTGCGCTTCTGCATCGCGATCATCGCGAAACCGTAGGTGATCGACGACAGCAGCAGCACCGCGGTGTTGGCCGCGACCAGCCGCAGGTCGAACAGGTCCGCGCCCGACGGCCCCGCGGCGTAGTTGCGCCCGAGCACGCCGTAGGCGGCGAACAGGCAGGCGAAGATCATCAGGTCGCTGAGCAGGTACAGCCAGAACCCGAACAGCGAACCGTTCTGCGGATGATGATGGCCGGTGGTATCAAGGAACACTGGCGCACCGTCCTCGCGGTGCAGGGCGATGGCGTCAGACACGGACGGCCTCCAGCTGCGCGGTGCGCGCACGTTCGGTGGCGTCGACCACATCCGCGGGGATGTGGTAATCGCGGTCGAGGTCGAAACTGTTGCGGATGGCCCACGCGACGGTGGCGAGCAGACCGGCGATCGCCAGCCACCACACGTGCCAGATCATCGCGAAGCCGAGCAGCGTGCTGGTCGCGGCGAGGATCACGCCGGCCGAGGTGTTGCGCGGCATGTGGATGGGCAGGAAGCCGCCGGTCGGACGCACGAAGCCGCGACGCTTCATGTCCCACCAGGCGTCGGTGTCGTGCACGACCGGCGTGAACGCGAAGTTGTAGTCCGGCGGCGGCGACGACGTCGACCATTCCAGCGTGCGGCCGTCCCACGGGTCGCCGGTCACGTCGCGCAGCTGCTCGCGCCGGCGGAAGCTGACGAACAGGCAGACGAGGAACGCGGCGATGCCGATCGCGATCAGCACCGCGCCGAACGCGGCGACCACGAACCAGACCTGCAGCGACGGATCGTCGAAGTGGCTCATGCGCCGGGTCACGCCCATCAGGCCCAGCACGTACAGCGGCGTGAACGCGAACCAGTAGCCGGCCAGCCAGAACCAGAACGAGACCTTGCCCCAGAACGCATCCAGCCGGTAACCGAAGGCCTTCGGGAACCAGTGCGTCATCGCCGCGAACAGGCCGAACACCACGCCGCCGATGATGACGTTGTGGAAGTGCGCGACCAGGAACAGGCTGTTGTGCAGGACGAAGTCCGCCGACGGCACCGCCAGCAGCACGCCGGTCATGCCGCCGACCACGAACGTCACCATGAAGCCCATCGTCCACAGCATCGGCACCTCGAAGCGGATGCGGCCGCGGTACATCGTGAACAGCCAGTTGAAGATCTTCGCGCCGGTCGGGATCGAGATGATCATCGTGGTGATGCCGAAGAACGAGTTCACGCTGGCGCCGGAGCCCATCGTGAAGAAGTGGTGCAGCCACACCAGGTACGACAGCACGGTGATGCAGACCGTCGCGTAGACCATCGACGAGTAGCCGAACAGGCGCTTGCCGCTGTAGGTCGACACGATCTCGGAGAACACGCCGAACACCGGCAGGATCAGGATGTAGACCTCCGGATGGCCCCAGATCCAGATCAGGTTCACGTACATCATGGCGTTGCCGCCGAGGTCGCTGGTGAAGAAATTGGTTCCGGCGTAGCGGTCGAGCGTCAGCAGCGCGAGCGCGGCGGTCAGCACCGGGAACGACACCACGATCAGCACGTTGGTGCAGAGCGCCGTCCAGGTGAACACCGGCATCTTCATCATCGTCATGCCCGGCGCGCGCATCTTAATGATCGTCACCAGCAGGTTCACGCCGGACAGCAGCGTGCCGACGCCGGCCACCTGCAACGACCACAGGTAGTAGTCGACGCCGACGCCCGGACTGAACGCGATGCCCGACAGCGGCGGCATCGCCAGCCAGCCGGTGGTGGCGAACTCGCCGAAGAACAGCGACATCATCACCAGCACGGCGCCGCCGACGGTCATCCAGAAGCTGAAATTGTTGAGGAAAGGAAAAGCCACGTCGCGCGCACCGATCTGCAGCGGCACGAGGTAGTTCATCAGCCCGGTGACCAGCGGCATCGCCACGAAGAAGATCATGATCACGCCGTGGGCGGTGAAGATCTGGTCGTAGTGGTGCGGCGGCAGGTAGCCGAGGTTGTCGCCGAACGCCATCGCCTGCTGCAGGCGCATCATCAGCGCGTCGGCGAAGCCGCGCAGCAGCATCACGATACCCAGCACCATGTACATGATGCCGATCTTCTTGTGGTCGATGCTGGTGAACCAGTCCTTCCAGAGCGTGCCCCAGAGGCGGTACTTCGTGATCGCGCCGGCGACGCCGAGCCCGACGAGCACGGTGCCGATGAAGGTCGCGAGCACGATGGGCTCGTGCAGCATGGGGATGTCCGCCAGCGACATCCGCCCGGTCAGGGGCGCGTAGGCGGCGGTGGCAGTGGACAGCGACATCGTGGCGTTCCGGAGGTGAAGGCGTTGTTCTGGGGAGGCGACGGGATCATGGCGCGCGCGCGCCGCCGTAGCCGACGGGCACGAGGCGACGCTGCGCTTCGGGCGTTTCGCAGACACCGGAGGCGACGTAGGCGCCCAGCCGCGGATCGCCGCGACGCGGCATCGCAAGCGAGCCCAGACCGTCCTTGCCGAGCCCACCGGCGGCGTCGATCGCCATCATCTGGTTCGCGCACAGCCGCACCGGATCCACGCAGCGGTTCACGATCGCGTCGAACAACCCGCGCTCGACCGCGCCGTAGCGGCGCACGGGTTCGCGCTGGCTCGGCTTTTCGAGTTCGAGGTAGGCGCCGCGATCCAGCGTCGCGCCAGCCGCGCGCTGCGCGTCGATCCAGCGGTCGAAATCGGCGTCGGCGAGGCCGCGGAAGCGGAAGCGCATGTGCGAGAAGCCGGCGCCGCTGTAGTTGGCGGAGAAGCCGACGTGGTCGCCCGGCGCGTTGATCACCGCGTTGAGATCCGACTCCATGCCGGGCATGCCGTAGATCATCCCGGCCAGCGCGGGCACGTAGAACGTGTTCATCACCGACGAGGCGGTGATGCGGAAATGCACCGGCCGATCGACCGGCACCGCGACTTCGTTCACCGTCGCCACGCCCTGCTCGGGATAGACGAAAAGCCATTTCCAGTCGAGCGCGACCACCTGCACTTCCAGCGGCTTCGTGCCGGCGGGCACCGGGCGTCCCGCGGCGATGCGATCGAGCGGCCGCGCGGGATCCAGCAGGTGCGTGCTGATCCACGTGACCGCGCCGAGTGCGATGATGATGAGCAGCGGCACGCCCCAGATCACCAGCTCCAGCTGCGTGGAATGGTCCCAGTCGGGTGTGTAGGTCGCGGCGCGATTGGACGCGCGGTAGCGCCACGCAAACCAGAACGTGAGCGCGATCACCGGCACGATCACGATCAGCATCAGCACCGTGGCGACGACGATGAGGTCGGCCTGGCGGCTGGCGATGTCGCCCGCGGGATCGAGCACCTGCAGCCGGCAGCCGGAGAGCAGCGCGGCCGACGCCAGGGCGACGACCAGCGACGAACGGAGCCTGTTGCGCATGGGAGGGGGAAGGAATCGCGACCGGAATTGATCGCGATCAATATAGGTACCTCGGTTCGCGGGCAGGATTGGACGTTTTGTCCCATGGTCCGCGCACCCGGGCTCTGTCAGTCTGTGTCCTGCGGCGATTCCGGCCGCATGCTCCCTCGACTGCCCCCGTCATCCGACGCCGCGACCGATGAACATCGCCACAGGCCCCACCGTCTCCACCCACGACCACGGCACCAAGGCCCATCCCGACGTGGCGCCCGGCGAGATCGCCGTGGGCGTGGTCATCGGCCGCGCCTCCGAATATTTCGACTTCTTCGTCTACGGCATCGCCTCGGCGCTGGCGTTCCCGTCGGTGTTCTTCCCGTTCGCGGACGGCCTGCGCGGCACGCTGTACGCGTTCGCGATCTTCGCGCTGGCGTTCGTCGCGCGGCCGTTCGGCACCATCCTGTTCATGTCCGTGCAGACCCACTGGGGCCGCGGCATGAAACTCACCGTTGCGCTCTTCCTGCTGGGCACCGCGACCGCGGGCATGGCCTTCCTGCCCGGCTACGCCACGCTGGGCGGCGCCTCGATCGTGCTGCTCGCGCTGCTGCGCATCCTGCAGGGCATCGCGCTCGGCGGCTCGTGGGACGGCCTGCCGTCGCTGCTCGCGCTCAACACGCCGAAGGAACGCCGCGGCTGGTACGCGATGCTGGGCCAACTCGGCGCGCCGGTCGGTTTCATCGTCGCCGCGTCGGTGTTCGCCTTCCTGCATGCCAGCCTGACCGAACGCGATTTCCTCGACTGGGGCTGGCGCTATCCCTTCTACGTGGCCTTCGCGATCAACGTCGTCGCGCTGTTCGCGCGGCTGCGGATCGTGGTTGCCGAGGAATACCAGGGCAGGATGCACGAACTCGACCTCGAACCCACGCCGATCCGCGAACTCGTCGCGGAGAAGGGCCAGCACGTGGTGATCGGCGCGTTCGCCGCACTCGCCAGCTACGCGCTGTTCCACATCGTGACGATCTTCCCGCTGTCGTGGATCCGGCTGTATTCCGACCAGTCGATGAGCGCCTTCCTGTCGATCCAGATCGTCGGCGGCCTCGTCGCCATCGGCGGCGTGATCGCGTCGGGGGTGATCGCCGACCGCGTCGGCCGCGCACGCACACTGGGCGGGCTGGCGATCGCCATCGCGATGTTCAGCGGCTTCGCGCCGACGCTGATGGGCGGCGGCACCGCGGGCCAGGCCGCGTTCGTGTTGATCGGCTTCCTGCTGCTGGGCCTGTCCTACGGCCAGGCCGCCGGCGCGGTGACCGCGAACTTCGGCCGGCGCTACCGCTACACCGGCGCTGCGCTCACCGCCGACCTCGCGTGGCTGATCGGCGCCGCGTTCGCGCCGCTGGTCGCGCTGGGCCTGTGCGCCACCTTCGGCCTCGAATGGCTGGGCGCCTACCTGCTGTCCGGCGCCGTCGGCACGCTCGCCGCGCTCGCCATCAACCGGGCGTGGAAGTACAAGAGCTGACGCCCGTCATTCCGCTTGCTTCGTGGTGCGATCACGGGCGCTTCGGCGCCCGTCTTTTTGCGGCCATGCACCGGATCACCGCAGCAGCCCCCGCTTGTATTCGTGCAGCCCGAAGGCAAGCAGCGCAATCAAGAGCAACAGGTTCACGAGGTAGGGGCCGCTGGTCCGATCCTCCGTCATGAACAGGCTCGACACGATGTAGGCGGCGAGCAGGAAAACGCCGATCTTCCTGCGGAAGAAGAACAGGCCCGTCGCCATGGCCAGCAGCCCGGGCATCGCGACCAGGCCCGCCAGCCGCAGCGGAGGGACGACGCCATCGAACAGCACGGCGCGGTTGTCCATCAGGAAATACGCAGCGCCCCAGAACGCGAGCAGCGCCAGCAGGAACGCGATGCCGGAAACGCTCGCGTGAAGCCAGCCGGGGAGCGGCCTGCGGCCTTCGGGCGGCGGCAACGCACTGTTGGGCGCCTGATAGGGATTCGTCATGGCGGTCCTCCGTGGGGCTTGCGCCATCCTGCCCGCGACAAGGTCGAACAGGAAGACGCCGCACGGCGGAGGCGCCTCGATCACCCCCGCCAACTCGCGTGCCGCTCCCAGAACTCGACCGCACGCCGATACGCCTCGCGGTCGATCGGCACGCCGGAGCCGCCCTCTTCCACGCCCAGTGCGTTGCGCAGCATGGTGATCGGGGTCATCGGGGTTTCCTCGGGCGTCATCGTGTAGAGGCAGCCGACGATGCCCCAGTCGGCGTCGTAGGGCGTGCCTTCCTTCGCCATCTGCTCGCGGTCGTAGAGGATCGCGATCAGGTATTCGGCCACCGGTGGCTCCACGCCCTCGAACCAGCGCACCAGCACCGGCAGCTCGCTGCTGTTGCGGGCCTCGTAGCCGCTGCGCAGCAGGTGGCGGTTGCCGTCGTCGATCGGGATGGTCATGCAGCGCGTCGAGGTCCAGTTGCGGTGCACGTGCAGCTTGCAGAACGGCGCGTAGCCGTCGAGCACGACCACCGGCGGTTCGGCGTTGAGGCGCGCGACGAACTGCTCGGGCGTGCAGTCCTGGATCGTGTTGCGGCGGGGTTCGCGCGGGAACAGGCGGGGGCGGGCGAAGTCGGTGAGGACGATGGTCATCGGGCAGGCGCGGGACAGGATGGGCGGCAGCGTACCGCCTCGGCCGCCGGACGGGGCCATCGACCCCATATGCATTCATCGCGATAAAGAGATATGATGGCCGCCGACCCGCCAGGACGCTCGTCATGCCCGCGCATTCGCCCGCCATCTCCTTCGAGTTCTACCCGCCCAAGACCGACGAACAGCGCGATCTGCTGGACCGGACGGCGAAGAAGCTGCGGACCCACGGGCCGGAATACGTGTCCTGCACGTTCGGGGCCGGCGGCTCGACCCTGAGCTACACCTCGGAGACGGTGCGCCACCTCAAGCAGACCCACGGCTTCGACGCCGCGCCGCACCTCTCGTGCATGGGCGGCAGCCGCGAGGAGATCCGCGAACTGCTGCAGCTGTACCGCGCGCTGGGCTGCCGCCGCATCGTCGCGCTGCGCGGCGACCTGCCCTCCGGCATGGCGCGCATGGGTGACCTGCGTTACGGCTCGGACCTGGTGGCCTTCATCCGTGCCGAACACGGCGACCACTTCCGGATCGAGGTCGGCTGCTACCCCGAAACGCACCCGCAGGCCGATGATGCCTTCGCCGACCTGCGCCACTTCAAGGCCAAGGTCGACGCCGGCGCGGACGCCGCGATCACCCAGTACTTCTACAACGCCGACGCCTATTTCCGCTTCGTCGACGACGCACGCAGGCTGGGCGTGGAGGTGCCGATCATCCCCGGCATCATGCCGATCTCGAACTTCAGCCAGTTGCGGCGCTTCTCCGACGCCTGCGGCGCCGAGATCCCGCGCTGGGTCGCGAAGCGCATGCAGGCGCTGGGCGACGACGCCGACGGCATCCGCGAATTCGCCGCCGACCTGGTGGCCACGATGTGCCGCCGCCTGCTCGACGGCGGCGCGCCGTCGCTGCATTTCTACACGCTCAACCTCGCGAAGCCGACGCAGTCGGTCCTGGCGCGGCTGGGGTAACGATCGCGATCGTTCGTTTTTGTGGGAGCGACGTGAGTCGCGACCCATGACGTCATCAGGTCGCGACTCACGTCGCTCCTACAGAAACCTGCAAGGCGCCGCCTCGGCAACATGGCGTGATCGCGATGCAGGTCTGACCTGTGGGAGCGACGGAAGTCGCGACGGGCTGCGGACAGGCTTTCCGCAATTCGTCGCGCCTTGTCCAGCCTTCGGGTGTTGAAAACCAGCGCTCCCGCAGAAAGCGAATCAGAATTCGCGCGCGGCAATGCCGCGCAAGCGACCACCTCGATCAACGGGACGATGCCGTCCATGGCGCCGTGCTTCGGGCTTCGGATCGCCCGGCTCGCACCTCCTTGTGCGGACGTTCGCCGACGCGCGCGGCAATGCCGCGCAAGCGCGTCAGCTCACCCAGCCGGCGACGACGAACAGGGCGAGGATCACCAGCCACAGCAGCAGGGTGCGCCAGACCAGGCTCATCGCGTCGCGCAGCTCGGGCAGTTCGCCCAGTTTCGCCCAGGCGTTGCCCGGGGACGCGCCTTCCTCGATGAATTCCTGCGCTTCCTCGGCGATTTCGCCGCGCACGCTGGCGCGGGCGGCGGCACCAAGGTGCGCGTGGTCGAGACGCCACGACGCCCCGCCCCGCTCGCGCCACACGCCGAGCACCGTGTCGAAGTTGCCGACCAGCGCCAGCGAGAGCGTCATCGCCTGCGCCACCGGCCAGTTCATCAGTGCGAACAGGCGACGCGCGCCCTCGCGGGTCCCTTCGGGCAGCACGGTGGCGGCTTCGTCCTCGGCCGACAGCGCGGCGAGGCGGTACAGCACCGCACCGGTGGGTCCCAGCAGGAGGAACCACGCCAGCACGCCGAACCAGCGCCGCAGCGCGCCGGCGAACACGCCTTCGACCAGCACACCGGCATCGGCGGCATCGCCGACGCAGGCCGGTGACAGGCGCGCAGCCGCGTCGCGGCGCGTGGCACCGTCGGCGGCGTCGACGACGGCGGCGACATCGGTATCGAGATCGCGCGGCCCCCAGGCCCAGAACAGCACGGCCAGCGCGAACAGCAGGCCGAGTACGCCGGCCAGCGGCGTGTGCAGCGCCCATTGCAGCAGCGCGACCAGCAGCACCGGCGGCAGCACCGCCAGCAGGATCCCGCCGCGGCCGCGCCAGAACGCCGGCCGCGACGCCAGTTGCGTCGACAGCCAGCGCAGCCAGTGCGGATAGGCCTCATGGCGACGCACCGCCGCGGCGAAGCCGGGCGCGAGGTGCCCCAGCGCCAGTGCGAAGATGACGGCGATCAGGGTCGCGGACATGGCCGCAGTCTAACAGTCCGCCCGAAAGCGGCCCGGGGTCGGATCAAACCGCGCGCACCGCGCATCGATGCGTCCACGGCGATCGCGGCGTCAGCCGGCGGCCTCGGCATGCCAGCACTCGATCAGCCAGCGCGAGATCGAGACCGACGGCGACAGCAGCAGGCCGTCCGGGCCGCTCTCGCCGCGCAGCGCGGCGCCGACTTCGTCGCGCGAATACCAGCGGACGTCTTCCAGTTCCTGGTCGGCCTGCGGCGGATCGGGTTCGGCCTGCGCGACGAAGCCCAGCATCAGCGACGACGGGAACGGCCACGGCTGCGACGCCAGGTAGCGGCTGGACCGCACGCGCACGCCGGATTCCTCCATCACCTCGCGGGCGACGGTCTGCTCCAGCGTCTCGCCCGGCTCGACGAACCCGGCGAGCGTGGAATAGCGCCGCGCCGGCCAGCTGGCCTGCCGGCCCAGCAGCAGGCGCTTGCCATCGGTGACGGCGACGATCACCGCCGGATCGGTGCGCGGGTAGTGATCGAGCCCGCAGGCGTCGCAATGGCCCTGCCAGCCGCCGCGCTCGAAGCGCAGCGCGCCGCCGCAGGCGCCGCAGAACCGGTGTCGCGCGCGCCAGTGCAGCACCGCGCGGGCCTGCGCGAACAACGTCGCTTCGAACGCCGGCCACTGCGAGGCGGCGGAGCGCAGATCGATGCGACCGTCCTGCGCGCCCGGGGCGTTGAACGCAGCCGGCGCGGCAGCGCCTGTGCCGGCATCGCCGACGCAGGCGAACCACGCCGCATCGCCCTGCATGCCGAGGAAGATCGCGTCGTCGGGCGTGTCCACCAGCGTCCGGCCTTCGGGCGCATCCAGTTCACCGTTCGCGTCGACGCGGGTGCGGCCGTCGGCATCGACGATCACCACGCGGGCGTCGGGCCAGTAGGCACGGAGGGCATCGGGCTTGTCGCGCAAGGCGTCGGCGCGGTCCAGCGCGCCTTCGACGAAGGCGAAACGGGGCGGGATCGGCGGCATCGCGGGCCTCAGGCGCTGAAACTGCTGCCGCAGCCGCAGGTGGTCTTGGCGTTCGGATTGCGGATCACGAACTGTGCGCCGTGCAGGCTTTCGGTGTAGTCGACCTGCGCGCCGACGAGGTACTGCAGGCTCAGCGGATCGACGACGAGGGTGACGTCGTCGGTGACCAGCGCAAGGTCGTCCTCGTTCAGCTGGTCGTCGAACTCGAAGCCGTACTGGAAGCCGGAACAGCCGCCGCCCTGGATGTAGACCCGCAGCTTGAGCGCGGGATTGCCTTCCTCACGGATCAGTTCGCGCACCTTGGCGGCCGCGGCGGCGGTGAAGTCGATCGGCGCCGGCGCGTCGTCGGCAGCGGGCGGGAGGGTCACGGGCATGTCCATCGCGACAGGATGCGGCGCGCCGGGCGCGGGTTCAAGCGCGCCGGCGCTCATCCGCCCGAGACGGAATGCAGTGTTTCAGGCCACGGGAAGGACTGCTCGACCGCCGCCCCGCCCTGCGGCACCAGCCGCACCGTCACCCGCAGCGGCTTGAAGTCGGCCGGCAGCAGGATCTCGCCTTCCAGCTGCTGGAAATACTTGAACGAGTACTCGGCGCCCGGCGCGTTCGGCTGCTTGCGCAGCGTCGTCCACGACAGCCGCTCCATGCGGTCACGGCGGGTGCCTTCGATCGACAGCGTCAACCGGCCGCTGTTCACCGCGCCGCGATTGACGTTCTGGGTGAGCGTGGCGACGAAGTGCCAGGCATCGCCGTCCTGCCGGCGCATCTCGAGATCGTGCACGCTCAGGCCGCGGCGCTGGCCGGTGGCGCCGACGAAACGCTCGTAGAAGGCGATGTCGGCGCGCAGGCTGGCGATTTCCTCGTCACGCTCGGCGAGTGTGCGCTCCAGGTCGCGGTTGGCGTCGCGGCTGATCTGGTCGGAGCGGCGCAGGGTCGACACTTCCTGGCTGAGGCGATCGCTGCGCGTGCGCAGCGCGGCGAGGCTGCCGCCGCTGCCGTCGCCGCCGGCGAAGAAGACGGTCCACACGCCCCACAGGCCGAACCCGAGTGCCGCCACGAACAGGCCGACCGCGAGATAGACCCAGTGGTGCGGCACCGGGGCATGCGGCGCCGCGGGTGTGGCCGGCCGCGCGGGCGGCGGCGCATGCCCGGAGCCGAACGCATCGTCGTGCGACGCGACACCGTCGCCTTGCTGATCGTGGAGGACCTCGCCGTCCTCGTCCCGGTACGCGGGCGGCGGCGTCTCCGGCCCATCGCCCACCACCGTCCACGCCGACGTGACGTCGTGCCAATCGGAGATCGGGGGGGGCGGCTCGGCTTCGGGCGGGGCTTCGGTGTCGACGGGAGGCTCTGCCGCGATCTCCGGGGCGGATTCGACGTCGATCGCGTGGACGAGGACGGCCGGGGGCTCGACGGCATCGCCCTTCTCGATGGTGACGGGCGCCTCGGCTGCCGGCCTCTCGACCGGCGCGTCCGCGACGCCTTCCGGCGCTGCCGCCTCTGCAGACGCGGCCGATGCCGCCTTCCCGCCCCGGCGTTTAGACGGCGCCTGCGCAGGCGCGGAGGCTGTCAACGGCGGGGATGTCCTGGCACGGCCACCGCGGCGGCGCGGCCCCTTCGCGACGGGCGTCGCCGCACCATGGGCCTCGACGCCCGGGGCCCCGGCTTCCGCGGCCTCCGCGTCGAGCGCTTCGGGATCGGGATGCAGCGCCTGTTCGAGGATCACCTGCACCGCCGGCTCGGCCGACGCAGGCGCCGACGACGCCTTGCGGCGGCGCTTGCGACGTCGGGGGGCAGTGGTGTCGGACGGATCGCTCATCGCCGTCCATCCTAACCGGACGACCTTAAGGCTGCGTCAAGCCGGCGCACTGATACTCTGCGCCCGTGCGGCCGGACCGGCCGCCACCGCGCCCGGCCGCGTCGCCGCCGAGAGGGTCGGGGGAACCATCCATGTCCGAAGCCCATGTGTTCGCGATCGGCATCCTGCTGGCCTGGTTGGCCGGGGTGCGTGCGTATCTCACCGTGTTCGGCGTCGGCATCGCCGGCTACTTCGGCTGGCTGGACCTGCCGCCGGCGCTCGAAGCCACCACCTCGCCGTGGGTGCTGGGCGTCTCCGGCGCGCTGGCGGCGGTGGAGTTCTTCGCCGACAAGATCCCGGGCGTGGATTCGGGCTGGGACCTGCTGCACACCCTGCTGCGGATCCCCGCCGGCGCCTTCCTCGCCGCGGCGGCGATGTCGCCCGACGGCCACCTCGCCGGCGGCATGCTGGCGGCCGGCGCCGGCGCGGCGCTGACCAGCCATGCCATCAAGGCCGGCACCCGCGCGCTGCTCAACACCTCACCCGAACCGGTCAGCAACTGGACCGCTTCGGTGGTGGAGGACACGGTCGTGGTCGGCGGCCTCGCGCTGGTCTGGGCGCATCCGTGGATCGCGCTGACCGTGGTCGTCGGCAGCGGCCTCGCCATCGGCCTCGTCGTCTGGTGGCTGTGGCGCACGGTGTACCGCGGCGTGTCACGCCTGCTTTCGACCGGTGCGTCGCCGGGGACGGCCGTTTCCGCATCCGACGGCACCGATCCGTTCCGCTGAAGGACGCGCGCCGCCGTCCATTTCCCGCGGAACGGCGCTTCCCATCCCCGGGCGAACCCGCATAATGCGGGTTCACGTCCGGAGTTGCGATGTCCTTCATTCCGCCTGACCGTTCCACTGTTGCCGGCGCCCCTTCGGGCGGCGGCAACGGGACTGTCCGGGCCGAAACGCCGCCGGCCGGCTACTGGCGCCGCTGGAGCGCCGACGCGCCGCCGCCGGAAGCGGTCGCCACCGCGCAGGCGGCGGTGGCCGAAGCCGCGCCCGCCGACCTTCCGCCGCAGGTGGTGCCGACCGAACAGGGCGAACCGCCATACCGCATCCTGATCGTCGAGGACGACCGCAGCCAGGCCCTGTTCGCGCAGAGCATCCTCAAGGGCTCGGGCATGGACACCGAGGTCGTGGCCATGCCCGGCGAGGCGATGGCGGCGATGGATCGCTTCCAGCCCGACCTGCTGCTGATGGACCTGCACATGCCGGGCATGTCCGGCACCGAGCTGACGACGAAGATCCGCACCCACGGCGCCTACGCCCACATCCCCGTGGTGTTCCTGACCGGCGACACCGATCCGGAACGCCACCTCGAAGTGCTCGACAGCGGTGCCGACGATTACCTCAGCAAGCCCGTCCGCCCGCGCCACCTGATCGCGGCGGTGCAGAACCGCGTGCGCCGCGCGCGTGCCCTGCGCCAGCAGCGCGAACAGGAAGTGCGCCGGCATCCGGCCACCGGCCTGCTGACCCGCAACTACATGCTGCAGCAGCTGTCGCTGGCGTTCCCGCAGCAGACCTCCGGCGCCGTGCATTTCGTGGTGATCGAAGGCACCTCGGCGCTGCGCGACCACTACGGTTACGCCGCGCTGGACGCGATCCTGACCGAGGCCGGCAAGCTGGTCGCGGCCATCGCCGGCGAGCGCGCCGCCTCGCGGCTCAACGACAACACCTTCGTCGTCTACTGGCCCGGCCTGCCGCCGGATCGCCAGGCGGTGTGGGCGCGGCAGCTGCGCGACGCCTTCCTCGGCCGGACGCTGGAGGTCAACGGCGACACCGTGCGCCTGCGCGCCTGCGTGGGCTATGTCGACCTGGCCCACGGCTTTCCCGATGCCGGTGCCGCGCTCGGGGCGGCCGAAGAAGCGCTGCGTCTGGCGCGCGCCGAATCCACCGGCATCGCCGCCTACCGCCCGCCGGCGGATGCGGTGTCGGAGCAGTCGGCGAAGATGCTGGTGCAGTTGCAGGACGCGCTGACCAACGAACGCCTGGAGCTGGCGTTCCAGCCGATCGTCTCGGTGGTCGGCAGCGAGCAGGAGCAGTACCAGACCCTCGTCCGCCTGCGCGATGCCGAAGGCCGCCAGCACACCGCCGCGGAAATCGTGCCGATCGCCGAACGCGCCGGTCTGGTGCACGAGATCGACCGCCGGGTGATGACCCGTGCCATGGCGATCCTCGGCGAACAGCTGCGCGGCAGCCGGCGCGCCCGGCTGTTCGTGCCGCAGGCCGCGCGCACGCTGGGCCAGGACGGCTACAGCCAGTGGCTGCTGGATGCGATGAAGGACCTCGGCATCGAGGGCCGGCTGCTGGTGGTGGACGTGCGCCTCGGCGATGCCCTCGTCCATTCGGTGCTGCTGCGCGAGTTCTGCGAGCGGATGATGAACGCCGGCGTCCGCCTGTGCCTCAGCCAGTTCCAGTCGAACCCCGAGGCCGACGCGCTGCTGGCCCAGCTGCCGCTGAGCTACCTGCGCCTGTCGCCGCACTACGCCGGCCGGATCGAGCAGCAGGCGGTCCACGACGAGATGCGGATGGTGATCGAGCGTGCCCACCTGCAGGGCCTGCAGGTGATCGGCCAGCACGTCGAGGACCCGCAGACCGCTGCCAAGCTCTGGCTCAGCGGCATCGACTACATCCAGGGCGATCTGGTCCAGCGGGCCGCCGACGCCATGGATTTCGACTTCCAGCACGCCCTGCTGTAGTCCCGGCCGGCAACGGCTGCCCGCAAGTACGCTGGTCAAGCTGCACGGCGCTGGGGCATCATCGGCGTTCCGGCCCCGTGCCGGAAGGGAGCATCGCGGCCCCGGAAGGACCCCGATGCCGATGCCGCTACAGCCCAGGTGCCGTGCCTTGAATCCCCCGAAGCCTTCGCTGCTGACCTTCCGCTGGCTGGCGCTGGCGACCGCGCTCGGCGCCGTCCTGGTCCTCGGCCTGCATTTCATCACCCCCGGTGGCCCGTGGCTGATGATCGGCATCGCCCTCGTCCTGATCACTGCCGGGATCGCCGGCTATCTGGCCTATGCCTCGCGCAACTACGAGCGCCACATGCGCGAAGCGGCCGAGATCGCCGCGCGCAGCGACGCCGAACGCGCCGAGCTCGAGCTCGAGCTCCAGCGCCGCAGCACCCTCGAACAGCAACTGCGGCAGGCCAAGCAGGACGCCGAATCGGCAGTGATGGCCAAGGGCGAGTTCCTGGCCACGATGAGCCACGAGATCCGCACCCCGCTCAACGGCATCGTGCCGATGCTGGACCTGCTGATGCATGCGCGGCTGCCGGCCGACCAGGCCGAGATGGTGCACACCGCCTTCCTGTCGTCGCAGCAGATGCTGCGCATCGTCGACGACATCCTCGACTACTCGAAACTGGAAGCGTCGAAGCTCCAGCTCGAATCCACCACCTTCAACCTGCGCGACACGCTGGAATCGGTGATCCAGCTGATGGAGCGGCCGTCGCAGAGCAAGGGCCTGCGCCTGAACCTGCAGATCGATCCGTCGGTGCGGCTGCCGGTGCGCGGCGACCCGGTGCGCCTGCGCCAGGTGCTGAGCAACCTGATCAGCAACGCGGTGAAGTTCACCGAACGCGGCGGCATCACCGTCACCGTGCGCAAGATCGGCGAGACCAGCGCCCAGCACCAGCTGCGCTTCGAGGTCCGCGACACCGGCATCGGCATCCCGCAGGCGGCGCAGGAGCGGCTGTTCCAGGCCTTCAGCCAGGCCGACGCTTCCACCACGCGCCTGTACGGCGGCACCGGCCTCGGGCTGGCGATCTCCAAGCGCATCATCGACCTGATGGGTGGCCGCATCGGCGTGGAATCCGAATCCGGGCAGGGATCGACGTTCTGGTTCGAGGTGCCGCTGCTGAAGGTGCAGGGCGACATCAGCACCACCCGCCCGGTCGAACCCGGCAACGGCCGCGTGCTGCTGCTGACCGGCGACCAGCGCCTGCGGCTGCGGCTGAGCATGCTGCTGCCCAACTGGGGCCTGCGCATCACCGCGGTCGAGACCACCCAGGAAGCGCTGGAACGCATCCGCGGCGCCCTGCACCAGGGTCCGACGTGGGCATTCACGACCGTGCTGGCCGACCTGAGCAGCGTGCGCAGCACCGCGGTCGCCCTGCTGCGCAACCTCGAACGCCAGAACACCTACGGCCAGGTCCGCCTGGTCTGCCTGCAGGGCGACGAACCCGCGCCCGAGGAACTGATGCAGGCGGCGACCGTGCTGCCGCGGCAGTCACCGGATGCCGACCTGCGCGCCGCGCTGATCGGCGCCACGCCGGAGTCCGGCAGCGGATCGCAGGCCGACACCATGCCGGTCTTCGTCGAAGGTGGTGCGCCGCTGGCGATCGAATCGTCGCTGCCGATGCCCTACGAAACCGCCGGCGCGCCCGCCCCGGCACCGGCCGCGCCTGCGCCGGCCGCGCCGCAGGAAGACGAGCCCATGCCGGCGCGTCCGATGCGGGTGCTGCTGGTCGAGGACAACCCGGTCAACCTGATGGTCGGCCAGCGCCTGCTGGGCGTGCTCGGCACCTCCTGCGACAGCGCCACCAACGGCGAGGCCGCGCTGCTGCGCATGTCCGCCTCGCGCTACGACCTGGTCCTGATGGATTGCCAGATGCCGGTGATGGACGGCTACACCGCCACCCGGCGCTGGCGCGAACACGAGGCCGTGACCGGCGGTCGGCGCCTGCCGATCGTCGCCATGACCGCCAATGCCATGGCCGGCGACCGACAGAAGTGCCTCGACGCCGGCATGGACGATTACCTCGCCAAGCCGGTCACCCGCGGCGAACTGGAACGCTGCCTGTTCCATTGGCAGCAGGTGTCCGGCCAGCAGGCCTCGGCCGAACGCGCCGGTGCCGCCGCTGCGGCGACCCCTGCCGCAGCGCCCGCCCCCGCCGCCCCGGCGGCGACGCTTGCGCCCTCGTCGCCCGACGCCACTCTCGAAGCCGCCGCCAACCGCCCCGTGTTCAACTCGAATCCGTTCCTGCCGCCCCCGCCGACGGCCACCAAGCCGGCCCAGCAGCCGCCCGCCGCCGCCCCGACGCCCGCACCGCCTGCGGCACCCGCCCCGGCGCCGGCCGCTGCGGCACCCGCGGAACCGCCGCCGCCGATCCTCGACGACAGCGTGCTGGAAGAACTGCGCAGCATCCTCGGCACCGAGGTCGACCGCCTGATCGAAGTCTTCCTCGACGACAGCCCGCGGCTCATCGCCGCGCTGGAAGTCGCCGCGTCCGGGCCGGATCTGGACATGCTGCGCAACGCCGCGCACACACTGAAGTCCTCCAGCGCCAACCTCGGCGCGATGGCCCTGTCCAACGCCGCCCGCAAGGTCGAGCTGGGCGCCCGCTCGCAGACGCTCGAACGCCCGGCGGTGGCCGTGGCCCTGATCGCCAACGAATTCGCCCGCGCCCGCCAGGCCCTGCGCGCCAGCATGGCCAAGAGCGCCTCCCAGCCGGGGTGAGATCCCCGGTCCGGGGGGGGGGGGGGCGGGCCGATACGGTCGGCTCAACACCTGTCAATTGACGCGCAACGGCAGCCAAGTTGGACCGACGTCACATTAAGACGCGCCTCGCGCGGCACCTCGATCGTTCTAGACCATCGAAAGCAACGCTTCCCATTGATTCCCCGAAGCCCGTTCGCGTGCCCTGCGGCACGACAACGGGCACGCTTCTTGCCTGTGATGGCTCAGACATCCATTCAGACAAGGGGACCTCATGGGATTTCTGGATTTCTTCAAGTCGTTCGGGTCGAAGTCCGAGCGTGACAAGGCCCAGCAGGACGTCAGCAAGGCGCTGACCTCGCTCGACATCGACGTGGCGATCGGCGCGCACCAGAACTGGAAGGATCGTCTGGTGATCTACCTCGACGGCAAGTCGACCGAAGACCTGCGACCCGAAGTGATCTGCCACGACGACCGCTGCGACCTCGGCAAGTGGATCCATTCCGACGGCCAGAAGCAGCTCGGCCAGTACGCGATGTTTTCCGAGCTGCGCGCGGTCCACAAGATGTTCCACCAGCAGGCGTCCAGCGTGGTCGCGCTGCACCAGTCCGGCAAGCGCACGGACGCCAAGGCGCTGCTCGAGGGCGACTACAGCAAGACGTCGGAGCGGATCATCCGCCGGCTGAAGGATCTCAAGCTGCTGAACGAAAGCAGCGGCGGCTGATCCGCCGCGCAGCCACGGCCCGGCGGCGCAACGCGCACTCAGCCCGGGCCGGATTCCCGCCCCGTCGCCGGCCTGGATGCCCCGCGCCGGCGACCGCGGGGACGCATCCACCGCATCGAATCACCGCCCAGCGGCGGGATCGCCTCACCCGCCACCTGGCGCGCGTACGGTGCCAGGTGGTGCAGCGCGTGGGCGTAGACCGAGCGCTTGAAGTTCACCACGTGCTCGATCGGATACCAGAAATCCACCCAGCGCCAGTGGTCGAATTCCGGCGAGTCGGTGAGGTCGAGCTTCAGGTCGCTCTCGCTGCCGGTGAAACGCAGCAGGAACCACACCTGTTTCTGGCCGATGCAGACCATGCGGTCGTTGCGACGCACCGCGCGCGACGGCAGCCGGTAGCGTAGCCAACCGGGCGTGGAGCCGATCACGTCGACGTGCTCGGGCAGCAGCCCGGTTTCCTCGCGCAGTTCGCGGAACATCGCCTCGGTGGGCGTCTCGTCGCTGTTCATCCCGCCCTGCGGGAACTGCCAGCCGTCGCGGCGGACGCGACGGGCCCAGAACACCCGGCCATCCGGGTGCATCAGGACGATGGCGACGTTCGGTCGATAACCGTCCGGATCGATCACGATGCGGACTCCTGACTTGTTGGCCCGAGGGCCGCTGTCACCGACTGTGCCACGACCGGCGGACGTCGACAACCCGCCCCTTCGACCGAGGCGGAACGCCCGATCCATCCACGCACGATCAGCCGGGCAACGTCTCCGCCGGCACCCGCACCGCGCCTTCCATCAGCACGCGCGCGCTGCGGCTCATGACCGCCTTGCGCACCACCCACTGGCCGTCGACCTGCGCCGCCTCGGCGCCCACGCGCAGCGTGCCGGACGGATGCCCGAAGCGCACCGCGGTGCGCGCACCGCCGCCGGCCGCCTCGCTGACCAGCGTGCCGGGGATCGCCGCCGCGGTGCCGATCGCCACCGCCGCCGTGCCCATCATCGCGTGATGCAGCTTGCCCATCGACAGCGCGCGCACCAGCAGGTCGATCTCGCCCGCGGCGATACGCTTGCCGCTGGAGGCCGTGTAATCAGCCGCCGGCGCCACGAACGCCACCTTCGGCGTGTGCTGGCGCTTCGGCGCCTCGGACACGTCCTGGATCAGCCCCATGCGCACCGCGCCGTGCGCGCGGATCGACTCGAACATCGCCAGCGCCTTCGCGTCGCCGTTGATCGCGTCCTGCAGCTCGGCGCCGGTGTAGCCGATGTCGGCCGCACGCACGAACACGGTCGGGATGCCGGCGTTGATCATCGTGACCTGCAGCGTGCCAATGCCCGGCACGTCGAGATCGTCGACCAGGTGGCCGGTCGGGAACATGCTGCCGCCACCCTCGCCTTCGCCCTCGTCCGCGGGATCGAGGAACTCCAGCACGATCTCCGCCGCCGGGAAGGTCACGCCGTCCAGCTCGAAATCGCCGGTTTCCTGCACCTCGCCGTCGACGATCGGCACGTGGCAGACGATGGTCTTGCCGATGTTCGCCTGCCACACGCGCACCGGGAACGTCCCGTTTTCCGGCAGTCGCGCCTTGTCGATGAACCCGTTGGCGATCGCGAACGGACCCACCGCCGTCGACAGGTTGCCGCAGTTGCCGCTCCAGTCGACGAACGCGGTGTCGATCGACACCTGGCCGTAGAGATAGTCGACGTCGTGGTCCGGCCGGCTGCTGCGCGAGATGATCACGCACTTGCTGGTGCTCGACGTCGCCCCGCCCATGCCGTCGGTGTGCTTCGCGTACGGGTCCGGACTGCCGATGACGCGCATCAGCAGCGCATCGCGCACCGGCCCCGGCGCACGCGCAGCCTCCGGCAGGTCATCGAGCCGGAAGAACACGCCCTTCGACGTGCCGCCGCGCATGTAGGTGGCGGGGATACGGAGTTGGGGACGATGCGTCATGGTCAGGCCACCTTGCTCGCTTCGAGGAAATCCTGCGCGAAGCGCTGCAGCACGCCGCCGGCTTCGTAGATCGAGACTTCCTCGGCGGTGTCGAGACGGCAGGTCACGGGGACTTCGACGCGTTCGCCGTTGCGGCGATGCACGACCAGCGTCAGCGTGGCGCGCGGGGTGCGTTCGCCGGTGACGTCGTAGGTCTCGGTGCCGTCGAGGCCGAGGGTGAGGCGCGTGGTGCCGGGCTTGAACTCCAGCGGCAGCACGCCCATGCCGATCAGGTTGGTGCGGTGGATGCGTTCGAAGCCTTCGGCGACGATCGCTTCCACACCCGCGAGGCGCACGCCCTTCGCTGCCCAGTCGCGCGAGCTGCCCTGGCCGTAGTCGGCGCCGGCGACGATGATCAGCGGCTGGCCGCGGTCCATGTAGGTCTCGATCGCTTCCCACATGCGCATGACCTGGCCTTCGGGCTCGACGCGCGCCAGCGAACCCTTCTTCACGCTGCCGTCGGCGTTGCGCACCATCTCGTTGAGCAGGGTCGGGTTCGCGAACGTCGCGCGCTGCGCGGTGAGATGATCGCCGCGGTGCGTCGCGTACGAATTGAAGTCCTCTTCCGGCAGGCCCATCTTCGCGAGGTATTCGCCAGCGGCACTGCTGGCGAGGATCGCGTTCGACGGCGACAGGTGATCGGTCGTGATGTTGTCGCCGAGCACCGCCAGCGGGCGCAGGCCCTGCAACGTGCGCGGCTTGGCGAGCGCGCCTTCCCAGTACGGCGGGCGGCGGATGTAGGTGCTCATCGGGCGCCAGTCGTACAGCGGCTTCACCGGCGCGTCGTGTTCGACGCGCACGTTGAACATCGGCTCGTAGACCTTGCGGAACTGTTCCGGCTTCACCGCCGACTTCACGATCGCGTCGATCTCGGCGTCGGTGGGCCAGAGATCCTTCAGCGTGATCGGGTTGCCCGCCGCATCGTGGCCCAGCGCGTCCTTCTCGATGTCGAAGCGGATCGTGCCGGCGATGGCATAGGCCACCACCAGCGGCGGCGAGGCGAGGAACGCCTGCTTCGCGTACGGATGGATGCGGCCGTCGAAATTGCGATTGCCCGACAGCACCGCGGTCGCATACAGGTCGCGGTCGATGATCTCCTGCTGGATCTTCGGATCCAGCGCGCCGCTCATGCCGTTGCAGGTGGTGCAGGCGAAGGCGACGATGCCGAAGCCCAGCGCTTCGAGATCGTCCTTCAAGCCGGCTTCTTCCAGATACAACGCAACCGCCTTCGAGCCCGGCGCCAGCGAGCTTTTCACCCACGGCTTGCGCACGAGGCCCCCGCGACGCGCGTTGCGCGCGAGCAGGCCGGCGGCGATGACGTTGCGCGGATTCGAGGTATTGGTGCAGCTGGTGATCGCGGCGATGATCACCGCGCCGTCGGGCATCAGGCCTTCGGCTTCCTGCGCCTTGCCGGTCTGCAGCTTGGATTCGTCGGCGATGCCCTTCGCGGCGAGATCACTGACGGCGACGCGCGCGTGCGGGTTCGACGGGCCGGCCATGTTGCGCACCACCGTCGACAGATCGAACGACAGCGTGCGTTCGTACTGCGCGGCGGCGAGATCGTCCGACCACAGGCCAAGCGTCTTCGCGTAGGTCTCGACCAGCGCGACCTGCTCGTCGCTGCGGCCGGTGAGCTTCAGGTAATCGATGGTGTTGGCATCGATGAAGAACATCGCCGCGGTCGCGCCGTATTCGGGCGCCATGTTCGAGATCGTCGCGCGATCGCCCAGCGTCAGCGCGGCAGCACCCTCGCCTCGGAATTCGAGATACGCACCGACGACCTTCTGCTTGCGCAGGAATTCGGTGAGCGCGAGCACGATGTCGGTTGCGGTGATGCCCGGCTGCGGCTTGCCGGTGAGTTCGACGCCGATGATGTCCGGCAGGCGCATCCACGACGCGCGGCCGAGCATCACGTTCTCGGCTTCGAGGCCGCCGACGCCGATCGCGATCACGCCCAGCGCGTCGACATGCGGCGTGTGGCTGTCGGTGCCGACGCAGGTGTCGGGGTACGCGACGCCATCCAGCGTGCCGATCACCGGCGACATCCGCTCCAGGTTGATCTGGTGCATGATCCCGTTGCCCGGCGGGATCACGTCGACGTTGCGGAACGCGAGCTTCGTCCAGTCGATGAAGTGGAAGCGGTCCTCGTTGCGGCGATCCTCGATCGCGCGGTTCTTCGCGAACGCATCGGGATCGAAGCCGCCGCATTCGACGGCGAGCGAATGGTCGACGATGAGCTGGACGGGAACGACCGGGTTCACCTGCGCCGGATCGCCGCCCTGGTCGGCGATCGCGTCGCGCAGACCGGCGAGGTCGACCAGCGCGGTCTGGCCGAGGATGTCGTGGCAGACCACGCGCGCCGGGAACCACGGGAAGTCGATGTCGCGCTTGCGCTCGATGAGCTGCGACAGGAAGGCGTCGAGGCGCGCGGGCTCGGCGCGACGGACCAGGTTCTCGGCCAGCACGCGCGAGGTGTAGGGCAGGCCCGCCCAGGCGCCGGGCGACAGGGCCTCCACCGCCGCGCGGGCGTCGAAATAGGCCAGGGAGGTGCCGGGCAGCGGCTTGCGGTGGGCGGTGTTCATCGGGAGGCGGGGTCCGTGGCCGTGGGGCGCGCAGGACGCGCCACAGGCGGATCGCCGCCGTGCGTCGCTCGGTCTGCGCAGGGGAAATGGAAAGTCCGATTATCCGGAAGAGGCGGCCCTGCCGTCATCCGCACATGGCAGTGGTTGACGGGCGTCCGCGCGGCACGGACAATAACCGGCTTCGTGGCTATGTAGCTCAGCCGGTTAGAGCACAGCACTCATAATGCTGGGGTCGGTGGTTCGAGTCCACCCATAGCCACCACCGCTTTCCGTCCGCCCCCGGGCGCGACCAAGGACCCGCCGGCAGGCGGGTCTTTTCGTTTCCGGCCTCCGTCCGAGGATCCCGCCATGGACATCTTCAAGGTCTTCACGCTCGAAGCCGCGCATCGGCTGCCCCACGTGCCGCCGGGCCACAAGTGCGCGCGGCTGCATGGCCATTCGTTCCGGGTGGAGATCCACGTCTCCGGCGAGATCGACCCGCAGACCGGCTGGGTGATGGACTTCGCCGACATCAAGGCCGCGTTCAAGCCCCTGTACGAGCAGCTGGACCACCACTACCTCAACGAGATCGAAGGCCTGGACAACCCGACCAGCGAACGGCTGGCGGTGTGGATCTGGGAGCGGCTGAAGCCCGATCTGCCGCTGCTGAGCGAGGTCGTGGTCCACGAAACCTGCACCTCCGGCTGCCGCCACCGCGGCTGAAAACCGGTCGGGATCGGCCGGAAAGGCCGGAAAATCGTCGCAACCCGTTGATTCTCCGTGAAATCCTGAACAGGGGCGATGCCGTTCGTCGGGCTCATGTTGCAATGCAGCAAAGCTGGGCCTATGTTGCACTGCACAAACCGGCACTTCCTGCCGGCATCCCGCCCAGGAGTTCTGTCATGTATCCGCAGTTCAACGATCAGTTCGCCAAGTCGGCCCGCCAGTTCGCGGACACCACCGCGCAGGTCGGCCGTCTGGCGCTCGAGAACACCGAGGCCGTCTTCGGCCTGCAGCTCGCCGCCATCGAAGAGAACATGAACGCCACCTTCGCCTTCTGGGGCGAGCTGGCCGATGTCCGCGACTTCGACGGCCTGAAGGCCGCGTGGCCGAAAGGCGCCCAGATCGCCCGCGAGACCGTCGAGCGCAGCATCGGCGCCGGCCAGGAAGCCTTCGGCCGCACGCTGAAGACCAACGAAGCCATCGCCCAGATCGCGAAGTCGCAGTTCGAGACCGCCGCCGCCACCGCGCAGGCGGACGTCGAGAAGGTGGTCAAGGCCGCTTCGGCCGCCCGCAAGGCCCGCTGATCCAGCGCGGGCAAGGCGCCGCTCCCTCCCCGGCGCCTGTTGTCTCTCTCTTTCGACCCGGTCGCACCCGCGACCGGGTTTTTTCTTGCCCGCCGTCCGGCCGCGACGTTCAGGCCGGCCGCGGCCTCAGCCGGCGGCGGGATGTGCGGCCGCGGCCTGCGCTTCGGCCTGCCGGCGGTGGTGGTCGCGACCGATCAGCAGGTACATCACCGGCACCACGAACAGCGTGAAGACGGTGCCGATGCCCATGCCGCCGACGATCACCCAGCCGATCTGGTTGCGCGCCTCGGCGCCGGCGCCGGCGGCCAGCGCCAGCGGCAGCGCACCCAGCACCATCGCACCGGTGGTCATCAGGATCGGACGCAGGCGCAGCGCCGCGGCGTCGATGACGGCCTCCAGCTTGGTCCGCCCCTGCTCCTGCAACTGGTTGGCGAATTCGACGATCAGGATGCCGTGCTTCGCGATCAGGCCGACCAGCGTCACCACGCCGATCTGCGAATAGATGTTCCAGCTGCCGCCGGTGAGCTTCAGCGCGAGGAACGCGCCGAACATCGCGAGAGGTACCGCCAGCAGGATCACCAGCGGGTCGACCCAGCTCTCGAACTGCGCGGCCAGCACCAGGAAGATGAAGGCGATCGCCAGCGCGAAGATCAGGCCGAAATCGCCGGCGGATTCGCGGAACTCGCGGCTCTGCCCGGACAGGTCGTACTGCGCGTCGGGCGCGACCTCCTTCAGCGCCGACTCCATCCACGACAGCGCCTCGCCCATCGAATAACCAGGCGCCAGGCCCGCGCTGATCGTCGCCGAACGCAGCTTGTTGAAGTGGTTGAGTTCCTTCGCCGCCACGGTTTCGCGCACGCCGACCAGATTCGACAACTGCACCATCTGGCCGTCGCCGGCGCGCACGAAGATGTTGTCCAGGTCGCCCGGCGTGCGGCGGTCGGCGTCCTCGACCTGCACGATCACGTCGTACTGCTCGGAGCCGCGCTTGAAGCGGGTGACGTTGCGCCCGCCGAGCATCGTCTCCAGCGTATGGCCCACCGTCGCCACGTCGCTGCCCACGGCGGCGACCTTGTCGCGATCGACATCGATCTTCAGCTGCGGCTTGTCGAGCTTGAGATCGCTGTCGGGATTGGTCAGGTTGGGGTTCTCGCGCATCTTCGCCATCAGCTTCTGCACGGTGTCGCCCAGTTCGTCCCAGGTGCCGGTGCTCTGCACGACGAAGCTCACCGGCTGGCCGAAGTCGTCCTGCCCCAGCGGCGGCGGCAGCGTCGGGAACGCCATGATCCCGGGGATGCCCATGAACTGCGGGAACAGCTGGCCCTGCACTTCCTGGGTCGAGACCTTGCGCTGCTCCCAGTCCTTCAGCATCACGAAGCCGATCGTGGTGGTGATCGACGGGAACCCCACGATCTGGAACTGCCGCTGCAGGTCGGGCAACTGCCGGAACTGCGCTTCCATCTGCTTGGCGTACTTGTCGGTGTACTCGACGGTCGAGCCTTCCGGCGCGATGCCGAAGCCGATGATGAAGCCCTGGTCTTCCTGCGGCGCGAGTTCGCGCGGCAGGCCCGTCCACAGGAGCGCGGCGGCGGCGAACACCGCGACGGCCGCGCCGACCACGATCCAGCGCCAGGCCAGCAGGCGTTCGAGCAGGCCGCGGTAGCCGCGGTCGACGGCGGCGAGCGCGCGTTCGCCGGCGAGGTAGAACCGCCCCGGCTTGTCCTGGTGGCGCAGCAGCTTCGACGACATCATCGGTGACAGCGTCAGCGCGGTGAATCCGGACACCAGCACCGCGCCGGCGAGGGTCAGCGCGAACTCCACGAACAGCTTGCCGGTGCGCCCGGTGGAGAACGCCAGCGGCAAGTAGACGGCCGCCAGCGTCAGCGTCATCGCGACGATGGCAAAGCCAATTTCCTTGCTGCCCTTGAGCGCCGCCTCGAACGGCGGCATGCCGTCCTCGACGTGGCGGTAGATGTTCTCCAGCATCACGATGGCGTCGTCGACGACCAGGCCGATCGCCAACACCATCGCCAGCAGCGTCAGCGTGTTGATGGTGAAGCCGAAGGCGTACATCAGCGCGAACGCGCCGACCAGCGACACCGGGATCGTCACCAGCGGGATCAGCGTGGCGCGACCGCTGCGCAGGAACAGGAAGATCACCAGCACCACCAGCGCGATCGCCTCGCCGACGGTCTTGTAGACCTCGTCGATGGATTTCTCGATGAAGATGGTGGAGTCGTAGGCGATGTCGACCTTCACGCCCTCGGGCAGCGTGCGCTGGATCTCGGGGATCATCGCCTTCAGCGCCGTGGAGATCTCCAGCGGATTGGCGACCGCCTGCTTGACGATGCCCAGCGGCACCGCGTCCTGGCCGTTGTAGCGGGCACGGAAACGGGTTTCCTGCGCGCCGAGTTCGACCTTGGCGACATCGCGCAGGCGCACGAGGTTCTGGCCGTCGTTGCGCAGCACGATCGCGCCGAATTCCTCCGGCGTCTTCAGGTCGGTCTCGGACAGCACCGTGAACTCGCGCGCGCGGCCTTCGACGCGGCCGGCCGGGATCTCGACGTTCTGCGCACGCAACGCGGCCTCGACGTCGGCGGACGTGAGGTCGAAGCCGGCCAGCCGCTGGGGCTGCAGCCACACGCGCATCGCATAGGTCGGGCTGAACACCTGCGCCTGGGCGACGCCGGGAATGGTCTGCACGCGATCCTTCACCAACCGCTCGGCGAGGTCGGCCAGTTCCACCTGCGAATGCCGCGGCGAGGAGAAGGCGAGATAGATGATCGGCTGCGCGTCGGCTTCCTGCTTCTGCACGATCGGCTCGCGCGCTTCCTCGGGCAGGAAGTCGCGGGCCTGGCCGACGCGGTCGCGCACGTCGGACGCGGCGCCGTCGGGATCGCGATCCAGGCGGAAGCGGATCGTGACCTGGCTGGACTGTTCGCGGCTGACCGACTGGATGTACTGGATGCCTTCCACGCCCGACAGCGCGTCCTCGATCGGCTGGGTGATCTGCGATTCGATCACCTGCGCGCTGGCGCCGGGATACGTGGTGTTGACGGTGATGACCGGCTCGTCGACCTTGGGGATCAGGCGCACCGGCAGGCGCTGGTAGGCGATCAGGCCGACCAGCAGCACGACGAGGTTGATGACCGTCGCGAAGACCGGCCGCCGGATCGAAAGGTCGGAGAGCGTCATGGCTCAACCGCCCTGTTTCGCGGCCGGCGCGGGCGCCGCCTCGGGCTTCGCTGCGTCGGGTTTCGCGGCGCCGTCCGCCGGCAGCACCGTCACGCCCACGCCGTCGTGCATCATCGGCTTGGCCTGGCCGGCGGTGATCACCACCGCGCCGGGCTGCAGGCCTTCCACCACCTCGACCTTGCCCGGCACGCGCGCGCCGGTCTTCACCACGGTCTTCTTCGCCTTGCCACCGACGACGGTGTAGACGAAGCGGGTGTCGCCTTCCTGCATCAGTGCCTGCTCGGGCACCAGCAGCGCCTGCGCATCGCCGGCGGATTCGAGCTTCAGGCGCGCGAACTGGCCCGGACGCAGGCGGCCATCGGGATTGCCGATCTGCGCGCGCAGCTTCACGCTGCGGGTGTTGGCGTCGATGCTGGGATCGATCGCCAGCACGCGGCCGCCGAAGCGGTCGCCCGGGAAGGCATCGACGTCGATCTGGATCGCCTGCCCGCGCGAGAGCTGCGCCAGCGCACGCTCGGGCACGCTGAAATCGACCTCGATCGGATCGATGCGCACCAGCGTGATCAGCTCCTGGCCCGCGGTGACGAACGCGCCGACGCTGACGTTGCGCAAGCCGACCTGGCCCGCGAACGGCGCGCGGATCGTGTACTTCGCCAGCGTGGCGCGCGCCGAATTCACCCGCGCCTCGTCGACGCCGAGCGCGGCGCGCGCCTTGTCGTGGTCGGCCTGCGCGACCAGCTTGGCGGCCAGCAGTTCCTTGCTGCGCGCGGCGGCGCGGCGGCTGTTCTCGAGGTTCGCCAGCGCTTCCTTCAGCGCGGCCTCCGGCAGGCTGGCGTCGAGCGTGAACAGCACCTGCCCGAGCACGACGTGTCCGCCTTCCTCGAAATGGATGCGGGTGATGCGCGCCGGCACTTCCGCGCGCACCGACACCGATTCGTCCGCGCGCAGGCTGCCGACGGTCTGCAGGCCGGCGGACAGCGGCTGCGGGGTGACGGTGATCGCTTCGACCGCGAGCGGCATCTCGCCACCGGGCGGACCACCGCCTTCGCCGGCCTGGCCCTCCGCGGACTTGTCGCCGCAGGCTGCGAGCGCGAGGGTGCAGGCCAGCGCCAGCAACACCGAAGGACGTCGAAGGCGCATGGGCGACCTCACAGGACACAGGATCGGCGGCCAGTCTAACGCGCGTGGCAGCGCTGTCGCCGTGCCGGAAGTGATGGGCGACGCGTCATGCACACCGCATGATCGCGCCCGTCTATGGCGACGTCGGCCGCAGCGCCTGCAGTGCGTTCGGCACGCTCGCCGCATCCGCGCGGAACGGCAGCATGCCCCAGCACGGCACCGGCAGATGGCGTTCGAGCCAGTCGAGGTTCTCCGCGCGGAACGGGGTGTCGGCTTCGATCTCCGACACGATCCAGCCCGCGAGCGTGCAGCCGTCGGCGGCGATCGCGCGCGCAGTCAGCGCGGCGTGGTTGAGGCAACCCAGGCGCAGGCCGACGACCAGCACCACCGGCAACGACAGCGCGCGTACCAGGTCGGCTTGCGAGAACGCCTCGTCCAGCGGCGCATCCCAACCGCCGACGCCTTCCACCAGCACGCAGTCGGCCCGAGCGGCAAGCCGTGCGTGGGCGGCGAGGATCGGCGCCGGCGTGATGGCCGTGCCGACCGCGCGGGCGGCGAGCGCAGGCGCGGTCGGCGCGGGCAACGCCCAGGGATTCACGTCGCCGTAGGCCGGGCGCGGATCGCTGGCGGCCTGCAGGCGCAGGGCGTCGTCGTTGCGCCAGCCGTCGGGCGTGGCCTCGCAGCCGCTCGCGATCGGTTTCATGCCGGTCGCGCGCAGGCCGCGCGCACGCCAGGCGTGCAGCAGCGCGACGCTGGCCACGGTCTTGCCCACGCCGGTGTCGGTACCGGTGACGTAGAGGCTGCGGAAGTCGGGCGGCGATGCGGTCATCGTCGGGAATCCATGCGTGGACGGCGCGGTGCGGCCGCGCGGAAGGGCATGGTAAGGCGCCACGGCGGCGCTGTTACACTGCGGGCATGAGTTTCGCCGCCATTCCGCTCACCGGCGACAAGCCGGAACAGTACGCCCAGCTCGCCGCACAGGCGGACGCCCTGCTCGCGGGCGAACACGATCGCATCGCCAACGCGGCGAACCTGTCGTCGCTGGTGTACCACGCGCTGCCCGACCTCAACTGGGTCGGCTTCTACTTCTTCGACGGCACCGAACTGGTGGTCGGTCCGTTCCAGGGCCTGCCCGCCTGCGTGCGCATCCCGCTCGACAAGGGCGTGTGCGGCGCGGCGGCACGGACGCGGCAGACCCAGCGCATCGCGGACGTGCATGCGTTCCCGGGCCACATCGCCTGCGATGCCGCCTCGCGTTCGGAGCTGGTGGTGCCGCTGGTGCACGACGGCGCACTGGTCGGCGTGTTCGATCTGGACAGTCCGGTTCCGGACCGATTCGGCGTTGAAGATCAGGCAGGGCTCGAAACGATCGCGGCGCTGTTCGTGCGCAGTCTGCGCACGGACGGTTGAGCCGCGACGCCACGATTTCACTTCGCGATCCCAACCGCCCATGGCGACGTCCATCAAACTCCGCAACATCGGTCCGAAAAGCGCGGCATGGCTGCGCCAGGTCGGCCTGCGCACCGAAGAAGACCTGCGCGCGATCGGCGCGCTGGAAGCCTTCATGCGCGTCAAGCGCGCGGGCTTCAAGCCCAGCCTCAATCTGCTGTATGCACTGGAAGGTGCGCTGATGGACTGCCACTGGCAGGAAGTCCCGGCCGAACGCCGCAGCGAACTGCTGGTCGCCGCCGACGCCGCCATCGCCCTGCTGCCGCCACCGCGTGGCCGCCCGGTCGCATCGCCGGTGACCACCACGCACACCGCCCGCGAGGAGGCCGCCCCGGCCTTCCGCCTGTTCGACGAGCCCGACAGCGGCGACTGAGCCGCCTGCCCGCCCCCGGCTCGGGGCGATCGGCTACACTGCGCGCGCTTCGCGGTGATCCGGCGGTGGTATTCGCCACCGGATTGAAACGGGAAGCCGGTGGGTTCCGGCACATGTCCGGAACGATCCCGGCACTGCCCCCGCAACGGTAAGCGCGTCAAATCGTCGCATCCGCCACTGTGGTCTCCACGGGAAGGCGCGACGACCGAACGGTTCCGTCCGTTCGCGCGCGAGTCCGGAGACCGGCCACGAAGTCCACACGGTTGCGATGCGGAGGGCGTCGCGGCGATGTCGCCGCCCGCGCCTGCGCGGTCCGCCGCTCGCAGCCTGTCCTCCGTTCGCGACTTCCCGCCTGATGTCTCGCCGCGCGGGTGCGCGCGATGGAGTCCCGAATGTCTTTCCGCAAGATCACGCTGGCGCTGGCCATCCCGGCCGCGCTGTTCTCCCCTTCCGCCTTTTCCGCCGACGCCGGCCATGATGCCGATGCGCTCGACACGGTCGTCGTCACCGCCACGCGCACGGCGGTCACCGCCGACGCCGCGCTGGCGCCGGTCGAAGTGATCGACCGCGACGCGATCCAGCGCAGCCAGGCCGCCTCGCTCGGCCAACTGCTGCGCGGCCGCGCCGGCATCAACCTCAGCAACCAGGGCGGCGAAGGCAAGCTCAGCACGCTGTTCGTGCGCGGTGCCGAATCCGACCACGTGCTGGTGCTGGTCGACGGCGTGCGCATCGGCTCGGCGACGTCGGGCCTGGCCTCGTTCCAGGACCTGCCGATCGCGCTGATCGACCGCATCGAGATCGTCCGCGGCCCGCGCTCCAGCCTGTACGGCTCCGACGCCATCGGCGGCGTGATCCAGATCTTCACCCGTCGCGACCAGGGCGCGGCGACGTTCCGCTTCCACGCCGGTGCCGGCAGCCACGGCCGCCGCGAAGGCGGCCTCGGCTTCGGCGGCGGCAACGACCGCGGCTGGTTCGGATTCGACGCCGGGCTGGTGACGACCGACGGCATCGACGCCTGCCGCGGCGCGGGATTCCCGGTGTTCGCCGGCTGCTTCGTCGACGGCCAGACCGACCGCGACGGTTACGAGAACCGCGCGGTGTCGGTGCGCGGCGGCGTCACGATCGGCGACGCCGTCACGCTGCAGGCGCACGCGCTGCACGTCAGCGGCCACAACGACTACGACGGCAGTTTCGTCGACAACTCCGACATCGTGCAGCAGGCGGTCGGCGCGCAATTGCAGTGGAAGGCGAGCGATGCGTTCACGCTGACCGTGTCCGCCGGCAGCAACAAGGACAGTTCCGACAACTTCCTCGGCGATGCGCCGAACGGCTTCTTTTCCGGCCGCCGCGACACCGCGTCGGTGCAGGCCGACCTCGTGCCGGCCGAAGGCCAGACGATCACCGTCGGCGCCGACTGGCTGCGCGATCGCGTCAGCAGCGACACCGACTACGACGACCGCCGCCGCGGCGATCGCGCGGCGTTCGCGCAGTACCAGGGCCGCTTCGGCAAGCACGACGTGCAGCTCGCGCTGCGCCGCGACGACAACGACCAGTTCGGCGGCAAGACCACCGGCAACGCCGCGTGGGGCCTGGGCTTCGGCGACGGCTGGCGCGTGACCGCGGGCTACGGCACCGCGTTCAAGGCGCCGACCTTCAACGAGCTGTACTACCCGTTCTTCGGCAACCCGGCGCTGCGTCCGGAAGCCTCGCGCACGGCCGAGGCCGGGCTGGCGTGGCGCGGCGACGCCATCGGCGTGCATCTCGATGCGTTCGAGACCCGCGTGGACGACCTGATCGCCTACGACGCCTCGCTGGGGCTGCCCAACAACATCGACGAAGCCCGCCTGCGCGGCGCCGAGCTGCGCGCCGACGGCACGCTGTACGGCTGGAACGTCGCTGGCGCCGCCAGTTGGCTGGATCCCGAGAACCGCGCCGCCGGCACCAACCGCGGCAAGGACCTGCCGCGCCGCGCCCGCGAGACTGCGCGGCTGGACGTCGACCGCGCCTTCGGTGCCGTGCGCGTGGGCGTGACCGGCGTGGCCGAGGGCGCGCGCTGGGACGACGTGGCCAACAGCCGTCGCCTCGGCGGCTTCGCCACGCTCGATGTGCGCGCCGAGTACCGCCTCGCCGACGCGTGGACGCTGCAGGCCGGTGTCGCCAATGTGTTCGATCGCCGCTACGAAACCGCGGCCTACTACAACCAGGCCGGCCGGACCTGGACGGTGGCGGTCCGCTTCGATCCGGGCCGCTGATCCGGGCCATTGATCCCGGCGACCGACGGCCCGGGCGCGGATCCCCGCCCGGGCCGGACGGCGGCAAGACGGGCGTCATGGCCTCGCCCGTCATGGTTTTGGCGTATCGTTTCCACGACGCCCGTCCAGAAATCGCGCCCTCCGCCGTCCCGCTCCGGCAACCGCCATGCCGACTCCGTCCGAACAACTCAGCCCCGGCCTCTTCGTGGTCAGGCCCGCGGCCGCCACCGTGCCCGCGAAGAAGGCCGCGCGCGGGTCGATGCCCGATCCGGCCGAACGCCTCGCCGACAAGGCGCAGGTGGAGCCCCTCGCCGGGCCGACGCCGGGCTGGCTGGTGCGGCTCAAGCGCCGGCCCCGCAGCGTGCGCGCCGGCTGGACCAGCCTGCACCGGCTGCTGGGCGATGCCTACGTGGTGCTGCCGGCGCTGGTCGACGACGCCGGCCGCCCGCGCTACCCGACCGGCCTGCTCTCGCTGCGATTCGGCAACGACGCCAGCGAAGACGCATTGCGTGAGATCGCCTCGCATTACGCTCTGGAGCTGGTCGGCAGGACCAAGTTCACGCGCCAGCAGGCGCTGTTCCGTCCTGCCGCCGGCAGCGATGTGTTCCTGCCCGACGTGAGCGGCCGGATCGAGCGCGACGACCAGGTCGAGGCCGTCTGGTTCGATGCGGAAAGCGCGTTCACCCGGACGTGACCGCCGCGGCCCGCGCCGCGCACGCCGCCCGCACCGCTGCCCCCAGCCACAGGATGTGAGGACGCCCCCATGGCCGTATTGCCCGATGCCGACGCCACCGCCACCCCGGCCGTCGTCGAAACCGCCCCCCGCGCCGACCTGGGCATGCGCATGGCCGACGGCGCCTGGATCGACCTGCAACCGCTGCCGTTGACGCTGGAAGCCATCGACGGCACCACCGTCGCGCAGCTCTCCGGCACGCCCACCGCCGCCATGGCCACGGCACGGGTGATGCGCGCTGCGCAGGCCTTCTTCCAGTTGCCCTCGCACGCACCGGTGCCCGCGCCGGCACCCGCGCGTCCGTCCGCCGCGGCCACGCGCACCGCCGTGCGCGCGAAGGCCGCCACGCGCGCGCTGGGCGACGTGCTGGAACGCAAGACCATCAGCGCGTACCTCGATCGCGAGACGCAGCTGATGCGCATCCTCTACAAGCAGGTCGTGCTGCGCTTCAAGCCCGGCACGCCGCAGAAGGTGCGCAACGCGATCATCCGCGACAGCGGGCTGCGCCTGTTCGCCGAGAATCCGCTCGCGCCCGACCAGGTGACGCTGAGCGACGACATGAAACTGCATCCGGGCGAAGCGCTGGTGCGACTGGCCGCGAAGCTGTCGACGCTGGACGAAGTCGCGTTCGCGGCACCGGATTTCATCTCGCAGTACCGCCGCAGCGCGCCCGCGGCGGCCGGCACGCCGTCGGCGAAGCAGTGGCACCTGAAGCTGGTCGGCGCGACGCAGGCGTGGAAGCTCACCCGCGGCAAGCGCGACGTGGTGATTGCCGTGCTGGACGATGGCATCGACGTCGAGCATCCGGAACTGCGCGCGAACGTGCTGCGCAACCCCGATCCCGACGAACCGCGCGATCTGTGCGGCCGCGATTTCTACCTGCCCGACGACGACGCCGACCACTTCAATCCGCGGCCGAAGCGCTTCCGCGCGCCGTTCGAGGAAATGGCCGGCAACGACATCCACGGCACCTGCTGCGCGGGCGTGGCCGTGGGCCGCGGCCCGAAGGCCTACGGGCTGGCGCCGAACTGCCGACTGCTGCCGGTGAAGGTGTTCCATGCCGACGACCTCGCCAGCGACAGCCGCGTCGCCGACGCGATCCGCTACGCCGCACATTTCGCCGACGTGATCTCGTGCTCGTGGGGCGGCGCGAAGAGCCCCGACATCGAGTTCGCGCTGCGCGACGCGCGCGCGATCGGGCGCAAGGGCCGCGGCGCGGTCGTGGTCTGCGCCACCGGCAACGACGAGCGCAAGCAGGTCGACTACCCGGCCTCCGATCCCAATGCGATGGCGATCGGTGCATCCACCGATGCCGACGATCTCGCCTGGTACTCCAACACCGGCGCGCAGGTCTGCGTGGTCGCGCCGTCGAACGGCGGCACCCGCGGCATCTTCACCACCGACGTGTCCACGCCGGGCCGCGGCTTCAACATCGGCGCGGCCGCAGCCGGCGGCGCCGACGGGCTGTTCGCCAGCGAGTTCGGCGGCACCTCGTCGGCCACGCCACTGGTCGCCGGCCTCTGCGCGCTGATCCTGTCGCTGAAGCCGGAGATGACGCCCGACGACGTGCGCGGAATCCTCATCGCCAGCGCGAAGAAGATCGGCCCCGCATCCGCGTACAAGGCCAACGGCCACTCCAACCGCTTCGGCCATGGCCGCATCGACGCCGCGAAGGCCGTCGCGCTGGCGAAGGCGTGGAAGAAGCCGGCGACCTGATCGCGACGCCACCGCAAGCGCCTCGTAGAGCGGAGCAAAGCTCCGCTGCCCCGGCGCCGGAAAGGGGGCAGCGGAGCTGCGCTCCGCTCTACCGAAGCAGGGCGATCAGGCCTCGGGAAACAGCGCTGCCTGCGGCGGCAGCAGCGTCTCGCGATCGCGGAAATTGCCCAGCCCCACGCCGACGAGGCGATAGCGCGTCTGCGGCGGCAGCTCGACGCGATCGCGCAGCGACAGCGCGATCGCGGTGAACTGTTCCAGCGACGCCGGCGGCGCTTCCGGCGTGTGGCTGCGGGTGAGGATGCGGAACTGCGCGGTCTTCAGCTTCAGCACCACCGTGCGCCCCACGCGCTCGGTCTTGCGCGATGCGGCCCACGTCTTCTCGGCGAGCGTGCGGATCATCGGTTCGATCTCGTCGAGCAGGACATCGCGCGGGAACGTGTCTTCCGACGAGATCGACTGCACCGGCTGGTCGGGTTCGACCGGGCGCTCGTCGATGCCCTGCGCGCGCTCGTGCAGGCGCACGCCGAAACTGCCGAAGGCCTCGTGCAGCACCGCGATATCGACGTTGCGCAGGTCGCCGACGGTCTTCACGCCCAGCGCTTCCAGCCGCTGCTGCGCGACCTTGCCCACGCCGGGGATGCAGCCCACCGGCAGCGGCGTGAGGAAATCGAACACCTGGTGCGGGCGGATCACGAACAGGCCGTCGGGCTTGCGCCAGTCGGAGGCGATCTTCGCCAGGAACTTGTTCGGCGCCACGCCGGCGGACGCGGTGAGCTGCGTCTCCTCGCGGATCTGCGCGCGGATCGCCTGCGCGACCTCGGTGGCGGTGGCCTGGCCGCCCTTCGGCACGGTGACATCGAGGTAGGCCTCGTCCAGCGACAGCGGTTCGATCAGGTCGGTGTGGCGCGCGAAGATCTCGCGCACCTGCCGCGACACCGCCTTGTAGCGCACGAAATCCGGCGGCACGAACACCGCGTCGGGACAGAGCCGCTCGGCGCGGATCGCCGGCATCGCCGAGCGCACGCCGAAGGTGCGCGCTTCGTACGAGGCCGCGCATACCACCGAACGCTCGCCGCGCCAGGCGACCACCACCGGCCGGCCGCGCAGCGACGGATCGTCGCGCTGTTCCACCGACGCGTAGAAGGCGTCCATGTCGATGTGGAGGATCTTGCGCATGGCCTCGGCGTGGCGTTCAGGCGCGGCCATCTTGGCGCGAAACCGCCGACGTCCGCGCAACCCCGCGGCGGGCCGTGCTGCGACGCACCGGACGCCATCTCGCCGTAAACACCGGAAAAACCGGTTTTTCCCGCTGTTTTTCAGGGGTTCCACGCATCATTAGGACAACATTAAGCGCCGAATTACCGAACCGTAATCTTTCTCGTTCGCGCGCGGGAAATCCAGTTTCCTGTACCGAGCCGGCGCCGATCGACGTGGCGAGTCTACGAATCCGGCGCCCACGAGAAGAATTCTCGTTTGCGTCCTGCGTGAAACGCGCACGGGCACCGAATCCCTCCCCGCGGCGAATTGAGCGGCGCAGATCGCGTTGCTAGCCTCGATCTGCGCTCGCATGGAATGCCCGGCGCATCGCCGAATCGCCACTCCGCCCGCTTCGCGTCCACGCGATGCGCGGTGAAGTGCGGCCCGTGCGCATGCGCCGTTGCCCGCGACCGCGTCGTGTCTCCGCTATCGCCCTGATCCGCAGCACCACACCCACCTCCAGAAGGAAGACGACCCGCGATGTCCACGAAACGAAACCGGTTCATCCCCCGGCTCCTGTCGCAGGGCGCGCTCGCCGCGACGGCGACGGCCCTGTGTGCCAGCGCGTTCTCCACGGTTGCCGCCCCCGCGCAGCCGGAACGCAACCCGTACGCGCCCGCCTACCAGCACGCCTACCGCCACGGCGCGGTGCCGACCCGCGAACTCCAGGCGGCGATGAAGCAGTGGCAGGTCCGTTCGATCATCGGCAAGGCCACCTCGACCAACACGCTGTACTACCGCGGCGGCACCGGCGGCGTCGGCGTGCTCAGCGGCCAGTCCAAGGTCTACCTGGTCTTCTACGGCAGCCAGTGGGGCACCTCCACCACCGACGCCAACGGCTACCTCAACTTCAGCAACGACGCCGCAGGCGCCGGCCCCGCCGCGCAGAAGATGTTCAAGGGCATCGGCACCAACGGTGAACTGTGGTCGGCCGAACTGACCCAGTGGTGCGACGGCCCCGGCGTCGCCACCGGCGCCAGCAGCTGCCCGTCGACGGGCACCATCGCGCGCATCCCGTACCAGCAGAACGTGCTGGCCGGCGTGTGGTACGACAACTCGGCCGCGTCGCCGACCAGCGCCACCGCCGCGCAGCTGGCCGCCGAGGCCAACAAGGCCGCCGCGCACTTCGGCAACACCACGGCCGCGTCGAACCGCTACACCTACTACGTGATCCTCTCGCCGACCGGCACCAACCCGGACAACTACAAGAGCCCGACCAACGGCTACTGCGCGTGGCACGACTACGTCGGCGACCCGGGCATCTCCACGCCGACCACCTACGGCCCGCTGGCCTTCAGCAACCAGCCGTACAACATCGACGTCGGCACGTCCTGCGGCACCAACTTCGTGAACTCGGGCACCGCCGGCAAGCTCGACGGCTACACGATGACGCTCGGCCACGAGTGGCACGAAATGATGTCCGACCAGTTCCCGGCCGGCGGCTGGACCGCCAACAGCGGCTACGAGAACTCGGACGAATGTGCCTGGATCGCCGCGGGTTCCGCCGGCGGCGCCGCCAACGTCGCCTTCAGCACCGGCACCTTCGCCCAGCAGGCCAGCTGGTCGAACGACACGAATTCGTGCGCCATCTCGCACGCGATCGTGACCGGCGGCAGCACCAACTCCGCGCCGGTGGCGAACTTCACCACCACCTCCAGCGGCCTGACCGCGACCTTCACCGACACGTCCACCGACGCCGACAACAACATCAGCACCCACAGCTGGACCTTCGGCGACGGCGCGACCTCCACCGCGACCAACCCGAGCCACACCTACGCGGCGGCCGGCACCTACTCGGTCAGCGAAACGGTCACCGACACCGGCGGCCTGAGCAGCACCAAGACGGTCTCGGTGACGGTCTCCGGCGGCGGCGGCACCTGCGGCGGCACCGTGCTGTGCAGCGGCACGGCCGTGGCCCTGCCGTCGGTCGCGACCGGGTCGTGGTCGCCGATCTACACGATCGCCGTCCCGGCCGGGAAGACCAGCGTGGTGTTCAACATCTCCGGCGGCACCGGCGACGCGGACCTGTATGTGCGGATCGGCAGCGCGCCGACCACCACGTCGTACAACTGCCGTCCCTACACCACCGGCAACGCCGAGACCTGCACCTTCAATGCGCCGACCGCGGGCACGTACTACGTCGGCGTCCGCGCCTACGCCGCGTACTCGGGCGTGAGCCTCAAGGCGACGATCTCGCCGTAAGCGTGCGACACGCGATGCCGGGGGACCTCCGTCCCCGGTGAACGCCCCGGCATCGTCTTCGACCCCGGCCTCGCGCCGGGGTCATTTTTTTGCGCGATCGGAACGGCGACCCGGAACGACGACGCGAGCGCAGGTCGCGCCCGCGTCGCGCCTCACTCCACCGTCACGGCCTTCGCGAGGTTGCGCGGCTTGTCGACGTCGGTGCCGCGCGCGAGGGCGGCGTGGTAGGCAAGCAACTGCACCGGGATCGCATGCACGATCGGCGACAGCGTGCCGACATGGCGCGGCGTGCGGATCACGTGCACACCTTCGGATTCGCTGAAGTGGCTGTCGGCATCGGTGAAGACGTACATCTCGCCGCCGCGGGCGCGCACTTCCTGGATGTTGGACTTCACCTTCTCCAGCAGGCTGTCGTTGGGCGCGATCACCACCACCGGCATGGCCGCGTCGACCAGCGCCAGCGGCCCGTGCTTGAGCTCGCCCGCAGGATAGGCCTCGGCGTGGATGTACGAGATTTCCTTGAGCTTCAAGGCGCCTTCGAGCGCGATCGGATAGTGGATGCCGCGGCCGAGGAACAGCGCGTGCTGCTTCGGCGCGAAGCGTTCCGACCACACCGCGACCTGCGGCTCGAGGTTCAGCGCATGCTGCACGCTGCCGGGCAGGTGTCGCAGGTCCTCGATCAGCGCGGCTTCCTCGTCCGCGGACAGGCGGCCGTGCAGCTTCGCGACGGTCGCCGCCAGCGCGAACAGCGCGACGAGCTGCGTGGTGAACGCCTTGGTCGACGCCACGCCGATCTCGGCACCGGCGCGGGTGTAGAACACGAGCTTGCTGGCGCGCGGGATCGCGCTCTCGGGCACGTTGCAGATCGACAGCGTGCGCTCGTGGCCCAACGACTTCGCGTACTTCAGCGCTTCCATCGTGTCGAGGGTTTCGCCCGACTGCGAGATGGTGGCGACCAGCTGGCGCGGGTCGGCGACGACCTTGCGGTAGCGGTATTCGCTGGCGATCTCGACCGTGCACGGCAGGCCGGTCATGGCCTCGAACCAGTAGCGCGCGGTCAGGCCGGCGTAGTAACTGGTGCCGCAGGCGAGGATCTGCAGCCCGGAGATGTCGCGCAGGATCGCTTCGGCGTCGGCGCCGAACAGCTCGGGCGCGAACGCGCCGCGGTCGACGATTGCCTCGATCGTGTCGGCGATGGCGCGCGGCTGCTCGTGGATCTCCTTCTGCATGAAGTGCCGGTAAGGCCCCAGCTCCAGCGACGCCAGCGACACGCCGGAGACGAAGGAGTCGCGCTTCACTTCGCCATCGTGCGCGTCGAACACGCGCACACCTTCGCGGGTCACTTCGGCGGTGTCGCCCTCTTCCAGGAAGATCACGCGGCGCGTGGCCTGCACGATCGCGGAAACGTCGGAAGCGATGAAGTTCTCGCCCTCGCCCAGGCCGATCAGCAGCGGGCAGCCCATGCGCGCGCAGACCATGCGCGCGGGATCGTCGCGGCTGATCACCGCCAGCGCGTAGGCGCCGTCGAGCTCCTTCACCGCGCGCTGCAGCGCGGCGAGCAGGTCGTCGCCCTGCGACAGGTAGTGGTGGATGAGGTGCGCAATGACTTCGGTGTCGGTCTGCGACTCGAATACGTAACCCAGCGCACGCAGGCGTTCGCGCTGCGCCTCGTGGTTCTCGATGATGCCGTTGTGCACCAGCGCCACGCCCTGGCTGATGTGCGGATGGGCGTTGCCTTCGGTGACGCCGCCGTGCGTGGCCCAGCGGGTGTGGCCGATGCCGAGGCGGGCGGAGAAGCCCTCGGTGGCGGCGGCGTTCGCCATTTCGGCAACACGGCCGGTGCGGCGCACGCGGCGGACGTCGCGACCTTCGTCGGCGTCACCGACGACGGCGATGCCGGCGGAGTCGTAGCCGCGGTACTCCAGACGTTTCAGACCTTCGACCAGCACGGGGACCACATCGCGATCCGCGATCGCGCCGACAATGCCACACATGGATTCTGCAGACCTCTCGGGGTTCGGAACGGATCGCCGGGCGGCGCGTCCGGGGCGCGGCTAGTGTAACGGCGAAACCCCGGACAAGCGTCCGCGCGGACGCGTCCGGACAGCCCGCGGACAGTCCCGTTCGCGTGGAAAACCCATCCGGATCAATCGGTTGCGATTGGCACGCGGCTTGCGTTCCATGGCGTGAACACACTGCCCGACACGCCATGAGCATTCGCGACACCGCCGCCCAGGACCGCGCCCTTTCCGCCACCGGCCAGACCCGCCGCCGTCGGCGGACGATCCTCGTCGTCGTCGCGGGCATCGTCATCGCGACCACGGCCGTCGTCGTCGCTTGGCGCGGCGGCAGCCGCTCGGTCGACGCCGAGCGCGTGCGCATCGCCGAAGTGCGCCGCGGCGATCTCGTCCGCGACCTGTCGGCCGAGGGCCGGGTGATCTCGGCGAACAGCCCGACGCTCTACGCCATCTCCGGCGGAACCGTCACCCTGCGCGTGGTCGCCGGCGACACCGTGAAGAAGGACCAGGTGCTGGCCGAGATCGACAGCCCCGAGCTGCGCAGCCGCCTCGCGCAGGAAGAAGCCACGCTGGCCGGGCTGGAAGCGGAAGCCTCGCGCGCCGAGCTCGACGGCGCGCTCACCCGCGCCAACGCGCGCAAGCTGCTGGACCAGGCGAGCGTGGACCGCACCGCCGCCGCGCGCGACCTGGAGCGCAACAAGCGCGCGTTCGACGGCGGCGCCGTCGCCCAGATCGACGTCGCCCGCGCGCAGGACACGCTGAAGAAATCGGAACTCGCGCTGGCCGCTGCGCAGCAGGAATTCACGCTGCAGGGCCGGGGCGCCGGGCTCGACAGCCGCAACAAGCGGCTGCAGGCCGATCGCCAGCGCGCCGTGGTCGCCGAGTTGCAGCGCCAGGTCGATGCGCTGTCGCTGCGCGCGCCGTTCGACGGCCAGGTCGGCCAGGTGCTGGTCGCGCAGCGCGCCAACGTCGCCGCGAACGCCGCCGTGCTCAGCGTCGTCGATCTCTCCGAATTCGAAGTCGAGATCAAGGTGCCGGAAAGCTTCGCCCGCGACCTCGGCATGGGCATTCCCGCCGAAGTCACCGGCAGCAGCGGCACCTTCCCGGCCGCGATCTCGGCGGTGTCGCCGGAAGTCGTGAACGGCGAAGTGGCGGCCCGCCTGCGCTTCAAGGGCACGCAGCCACCCGGCCTGCGCCAGAACCAGCGCCTGAGCGCGCGGATCGTGCTCGACACGCGCCGCAACGTGCTGATGGTCGAACGCGGCCCGTTCGTGGAACAGGGCGGCGGCGCCATCGCCTGGGTCATGGACGGCAGCACCGCCGTCAAGCGCCCGGTGCACACCGGCGTCAGCAGCCTCTCCGCCGTCGAGATCCTCGACGGCGTCCAGCCCGGCGACCGCATCGTGGTCTCCGGCAGCGACCAGTTCGGCGACGCCGAACGCATCCGCATCTCCGGAGAATGACCATGTCCACCCCGTCCCCCGACACCCTCCCCTTCGTCCTGCACTGGGACGCCGACGCGCTGACCGACGCGATGCTGCGGCTGCGCCCGCCGCCGCTGCGCACGGTCGTGTTTGCGCCGTCGGCCAACGATGCCGAACACCACCGCCCGCATCGCGCCGGCAGCTTCACCCCCGCGCCGGCGCTGCCCGCGCACTTCCGCATCGGCGGCTGAACCGCACACCCTCCCCTGCCGCATCACCGTCGCGCATCGATCCGCGCGCCCTTTCCCCGGAGTTCCCCATGCTGCACATGCAAGGCGTCACCAAGGTCTACCGCACCGAACTGGTGGAAACCCACGCGCTGCGATCGCTCGACCTCGAAGTGAAGGAAGGCGAATTCGTTGCCGTCACCGGACCGTCGGGCTCGGGCAAGACCACCTTCCTCAACATCGCGGGGCTGCTGGAGGACTTCACCGGCGGTACGTATCTGCTCGATGGCGAGGACGTCAGCCGGCTCGGCGACGATGCCCGCTCGCGGCTGCGCAACCGCAAGATCGGCTTCATCTTCCAGAGCTTCAACCTGATCCCCGACCTCAACCTGTTCGACAACGTCGACGTGCCGCTGCGCTATCGCGGCATGGCCGCGTCGGAGCGGCGCTCGCGGATCGAGGACGCGTTGACCCGCGTCGGCCTGGGCTCGCGCATGAAGCACTATCCGGCCGAACTCTCGGGCGGCCAGCAGCAGCGCGCCGCGATCGCGCGCGCACTGGCGGGCAGCCCGCGCCTGCTGCTCGCCGACGAACCCACCGGCAACCTCGATTCGCAGATGGCGCGCAGCGTGATGGAGCTGCTGGAGGAGATCAACGGCCAGGGCACCACCATCGTGATGGTGACCCACGACCCGGAACTCGCCGCGCGCGCGCAGCGCAACGTGCACATCGTCGACGGCATGGCCACCGACCTGCAGCGCGAGCCCGGCCTGGTGCGCGTGGCCGCCACCCAGACCGCTTCCGCCTGAGGACGCCGCCATGTTCGGTTACTACCTGTCCCTCGCCTGGCGCAGCTTCCGCCGGCACAGGGCGCTGACTGCGCTGATGGTGCTGGCGATCGCGCTGGGCATCGGCGCGAGCATGACCACGCTCACCGTGTTCCACGTGCTGTCGGGCGACCCGATCCCGCAGAAGAGCGCGACGCTGTTCTATCCGCAAATGGAGCCGCAGTCGCGCGACGGCTACAAGCCCGGCGACGAACCGCCCGAGCAGCTCACCCGCTACGACGCCGAAACGCTGCTGCGCGAGAAACGCGGCGACCGCCAGGCGATGATGACCGGCGGCGGCACCGTGATCACCCCGACCCGCAGCGGCACGCTGCCGTTCTACGCCGACGCGCGCTACACCAGCGCCGACATCTTCCCGATGTTCGACATGCCGTTCCTGCATGGCGCCGGCTGGACCGCGGCGCAGGACGATGGCCATGCGCGCGTGGCGGTGATCTCCAAGGCGCTCAACGAGAAACTCTTCGGCGGCGCGAACAGCGTCGGCAGCACCGTGCGCCTGGACAAGACCGACTTCCGCGTCGTCGGCGTGCTGGACGAGTGGCGGCCGACACCGAAGTTCTACGACATGAACAGCGACCGCTTCGGCGCGCTCGAACAGATCTTCCTGCCGTTCTCGACTTCGCGCGACCTCGACATGGACCGCAACGGCAGCATGGACTGCTGGGGCGACGCCAACGGCACCGAGACCGGCGTGAACGCACCCTGCGTGTGGATCCAGTACTGGGTCGAGCTCGATTCGCCGCAGAAGGTCGCGGCCTACCAGGCCTACCTGCGCAACTATTCCGACCAGCAGCGCGCCGCCGGACGCTTCCAGCGTCCGACCAACGTGCGCCTGCGCAACCTGATGGACTGGCTGGACTACAACAAGGTCGTCCCGGGCGACGTGCGCCTCCAGGTGTGGCTGGCGTTCGGCTTCCTGCTGGTGTGCGTGGTCAACACCATCGGCCTGCTGCTCGCGAAGTTCCTGCGCCGCAGCAGCGAGATCGGGGTGCGACGCGCACTCGGCGCGTCGCGCCGCGCGATCTTCGCGCAGTGCGTGGTCGAGGCCGGCCTGATCGGCGTGGTCGGCGGCGTGCTCGGCCTCGGCCTGGCGTTGCTCGGCCTGTGGGCGGTGCGCCAGCAGCCCAGCAGCTACGCCGAACTTGCCCGCCTCGATCCGACGATGCTGCTCGCCACCTTCGGCCTCGCGCTGCTCGCGAGCCTGCTCGCCGGCGTGCTGCCCGCGTGGCGCGCGATGCAGGTCGTCCCCGCCATGCAGCTCAAGTCGCAGTGACCCCCGTCGCGGCCCGCGCGGCCGCGGCCCTGGAGACCCCATGGATATCCGTCCCATCCTGTCCACCCTCTCGCGCCACAAGACCGCCGCCGCGCTGATCGTGCTGGAGATCGCACTGAGCTGCGCCATCGTCTGCAACGCGCTGTTCCTGATCAGCGGCCGGCTCGAACGCCTCAACGAAGTCAGCGGCATCGTCGAGGACGAACTGGTCCGCGTGCAGATCGCAGGCATCGGCGCCGACGACAACGCCGCGGCGCGCACGCGCAGCGACCTGACCGTGCTGCGCGCGCTTCCCGGCGTGAAGTCCGCCACCATCGTCAACCAGGTGCCGTTCGTGAATTCGTCATGGAACAGCGGCATCTCGACCAAGCCCGACCAGCAGACGCCGACGCTCAACGCGACGCTGTACATGGCCGAGGATCGTTTCATCGACACCTTCGGCCTGAAGCTAGTCGCCGGCCGCGCGTTCGCACCGGGCGAGTTCATCGAATGGGACGCCTTCAATTCCTCCGAAGGCCGCAACAAGGTGCCGGGCGCGATCATCACCCGCGCCATGGCCGAGCGCCTGTTCCCGGGCGGACAGGCCGTCGGCCGGACGATGTACACCGGCGGTACGGCGTTGCCGATCCTCGGCGTGGTCGAACACCTCGTTCGCCCGAGCAACATGGGCGGCATGGTGGCGCGCGAGTACGCGATGATCCTGCCGATCCGCACGCCGTACAACGTCGGCGGCAACTACGTGCTGCGCACCGAGCCCGCGCGCCGCGCCGAAGTGATGAAGGCCGCGATGAAGGCGCTGGAGAAGAACGGCCCCAGCCGGCTGATCCTGGAGGACAACACCAAGACCTTCAGCGAACTGCGCGCCGACTTCTTCCGCGAGGACCGTGCGATGGCGTGGCTGCTGGTGGCGGTAATCGTCGCGCTGCTGGTGGTGACCGCGTTGGGCATCGTCGGCCTCGCCAGCTTCTGGGTGCAGCAGCGCACCAAGCAGATCGGCGTGCGCCGCGCGCTGGGCGCCACCCGCGGCCAGGTGCTGCGCTACTTCCAGACCGAGAACTTCCTGCTCGCGGGCATCGGCATCGCGATCGGCATGCTGATGGCGTACGGCATCAACCAGCTGTTGATGGCGCACTACGAGCTGCCGCGACTGCCGGCGATGTACTTGCCGGTCGGCGCCGTCGCACTCTGGCTGCTCGGGCAGATCGCGGTGTACGGGCCCGCACGCCGCGCCGCGGCGGTGCCGCCGGCGGTCGCGACGCGCAACGTCTGACCTCCGGCCGCTGACGCGTCCCCCGCTCCGCGCTACGCTACCGCCATGCCCACGATCCTCGTCATCGACGACAACCCCGCGGTCGCCACTGCGCTGGAGACGCTGTTCTCGCTGCACGACATCGACACGCGCACGGCGGCGACGCCCGCCGAAGGGCTCACCGCGCTGGAGGAAGCACCTGTCGACCTCGTGGTGCAGGACATGAACTTCGAGGCCGACACCACCTCGGGTGCGGAAGGCGAAGCGCTGTTCCGCGAGATCCGCGCGCGCCATCCCGACCTGCCGGTGATCCTGCTGACGGCGTGGACGCACCTCGGCTCCGCGGTCGATCTGGTGAAGGCCGGCGCCGCGGACTACCTCGCCAAACCGTGGGACGATCGCCGCCTCGTCGCGACCGTGAACAACCTGCTGGAGCTGTCGCAGACGCGGCAGCAGCTCGCGCGACGCGACGCCGGCGACCGTCGCCGGCGCGAGGCGCTGTCGGCGTTCGACCTGCGCGGCTTCGTGCACGCCGATCCGCTCACCGGTTCGGTGCTGCAACTCGCCGGGCAGATCGCACGATCGGATCTGCCGGTGCTGGTCACCGGCCCCAACGGCAGCGGCAAGGAGCGGCTGGCCGAGATCGTCCACGCGAATTCGTCGGTGCGGAACGGCCCGTTCGTCGCGCTCAACTGCGGCGCGCTGCCGGCGGATCTCATCGAAGCCGAACTGTTCGGCGCCGAGGCCGGCGCGTACACCGGCGCGAACCGCGCGCGCGAAGGCAAGTTCGAGGCCGCCGACGGCGGCACGCTGTTCCTCGACGAGATCGGCACGCTGCCGCTGGCCGGGCAGGTGAAGCTGCTGCGCGTGCTGGAGACCGGACGCTTCCAGCGCCTGGGCAGCAATCGCGAGCGCGAGGTGAAGGTGCGCGTGGTCAGCGCCACCAACGCCGACCTGCCGGCGCTGATCGCGTCCGGCCAGTTCCGCGAGGATCTCTTTTACCGGCTCAACGCGATCGAGCTGCGACTGCCGCCGCTGGCGCAGCGTCCGGACGACATCCTGCCGCTGGCCCGGCATTTCCTGCCGGAAGGCCGCACGCTCGACGCCGCGGCCGAGCGTGCATTGCTGGGGCACCGCTGGCCGGGCAACGTGCGCGAACTGCGCAACACCATCCAGCGCGCGGCGTTGCTCGCGTCCGGCACGCGCATCGGCGCGGCCGATCTCGGACTGCCGCCTCCGCCGCCGGCCTCGACGACGAGCGACGCGGTCGAGCCGGATCGCGCGACGATCGAGGCCGCGCTCGCACGTGCCGGCGGCGTGCTCGCGCAGGCCGCGCAGGAGCTCGGCATGTCGCGGCAGGCGCTGTACCGCCGCATCGAACGCCTCGGCATCGCCCGCGACTGACACGCGCCGCCATGCACATCCTCCGCATGCTGCCGCTGGCCATCCGCCTGATGATGCTGGGCGCGATCTGCGTCGCGCTCGCGGCGGCCGGCACGGCGGTGCTGGCGCGCTGGCTGCCGGACTGGGGCGCGGCGTTGCTGTCGGCGCTGGTCGCCGGCGCGCTGCTCGCCATGCTGCTGTGGCGCACGCTGTCGCCGATGCGCGCGCTGTTCCGCGCGCTCGCCGGTACCGTCGCCAGCTATCGCGACGGCGACTTCAGTTTCGGCATCACCTGGGACAAGTACAGCGACCTCGTCGAACTGGTCGGCGCGCACAACGCGCTGGGCGATGCCCTGCGCGAACAGCGCGTGTCGCTGGTGCAGCGCGAACTGCTGCTCGACACGATGGTGCAGAACACGCCGGTGGCGATGGTACTGCTGGAACCCGCCGGCCGCGTCGTGCTGGGCAACCTCGCCGCGCGCAAGCTGCTGGGCGAAGGCCGCCGACTGGAAGGCCAGACCTTCGACGCCGTGCTCGCGCGCACGCCGCAGGCGCTGCGCGATGCGTTCGAGCGCGACGGCGACGGCATCTTCGCGGTTGGCGACGAGGATAACGAGGACATCTTCCATCTCTCGCGCCGCGGCTTCCTGCTCAACGGCCGTCGGCACGAACTCATCCTGCTGCGCCAGCTCACCGCCGAGCTGCGCCGGCAGGAAGTGCAGACGTGGAAGAAGGTGATCCGCGTGATCAGCCACGAACTCAACAACTCGCTGGCGCCGATCGCCTCGCTCGCGCATTCAAGCGCCGAGCTGATGAAGCGCGGCCAGCTCGAACGCATCCCGAACGCGCTGGCGACGATCGAGGAACGTGCACGCCACCTCGAAGGTTTCATCCGCGACTACGCGCGCTTCGCGAAACTGCCGGCGCCGCGGCTGCAGTCGCTGGAGTGGTCGCGCTTCCTCGCGCAGCTGCGCAGCCAGGTCGAATTCGCGTGGGACGGGCAGCACGGCGACGGCGTGTTCCAGGCCGACGCCGCGCAGTTCGAGCAGACGCTGCTGAACCTGGTGAAGAACGCGCACGAATCGGGCTCGGCGCCCGGCGACGTGCAACTGCGGCTGCGCCGCCAGCCCGACGCCTGGCGCATCGACATCCTCGACCGCGGCAGCGGCATGAGCGATGCCGTGCTGGCGCAGGCGCTGCTGCCGTTCTATTCCACCAAGCGCCACGGCACCGGACTGGGCCTGGCGCTGTGCCGCGACATCATCGAAGCCCACGGCGGCCGCATCTCGCTGCAGAACCGCGAGGGCGGCGGCCTGTGGGTGGGACTCATGCTGCCGGCGCGGTGAGCCCCCGGTAGAGGGGGGGGGGGGGGGGGGGGGGGGGGGGGGGGGGGGGGGGGGGGGGGGGGAGGGGTG